>NZ_JBWKPX010000043.1:0-38364 GCF_059418465.1 Caulobacter sp. GW821-FHT09A05 | reverse complement strand
CTCCCCCAACGGGGGAGCATCTGAACAGCGTAGATCCTCCCCCTCTGGGGGAGGTGGCCCGAAGGGCCGGAGGGGGCCGCGCGGCGCTCCTATTTCTCCAGCCGCGCCACCAGGCTCGAGGTGTCCCACCGATGACCGCCCATCGCCTGCACCTCGCCATAGAACCCGTCGATCATCGCCGTGGCCTGCAGATTGGCCCCGTTGACGGCCGCCTCGGCCAGGGCGATGCCCAGGTCCTTGCGCATCCAGTCGACCGCGAAACCGAAGTCGAACTTGCCTTCCGACATGGTCTTCCAGCGGTTCTCCATCTGCCAGGACTGGGCCGCGCCCTTGGAGATCGCCGCCAGCACGTCGTCGGTCGGCAGGCCGGCGCGCTTGGCGAAGTGCAGCGCCTCGGCCACGCCCTGGACCACGCCGGCGATGGCGATCTGGTTGCACATCTTGGTCAGCTGGCCCGCGCCCGACGGCCCCATCAGGCGGATGGCCTTGGCGTAGGCCGAAAGCACCGGCTCGACCCGGACGTAGGCGGCCGCGTCGCCGCCGGCCATGATCGTCAGCTGGCCGTTCTCGGCCCCGGCCTGGCCGCCCGACACCGGGGCGTCGACGAACCAGCGGCCGGCGGCGCGGGCCACGGCGTCCATCTCGCGGGCCACGGTGGCCGAGGTCGTGGTGTGGTCGACGATCACCCCGCCCTCCCCGATGGCCGGCAGCGCCTGCGCCACGACGTCGCGCACGTCGTCGTCATTGCCCACGCACAGGCAGACCAGCTCGGCCCCCGCCACCGCTTCGGCGATGGTCGGCCTGCTGGCGCCGCCGTGCCGTTCGACCCAGCGCGCGGCCTTGTCGGGGCTACGGTTGAACACGGTCACCTCGTGGCCCGCGGCCTTCAGGTGGCCCGCCATCGGAAAGCCCATCACGCCCAGGCCGATAAACGCCGTCTTCATCCGCGAAACTCCTCTTGGCGACGGCCGTCCATCGCCCTTCGCGGCCCCGATCGCAACGGCATTTTAACGTCCAGGCGTCAGGTTCGATCGAACAGGGTTAAGCAGGCTTAAGCGCAATGGCCGTCAGCGGCGAACAGCCGATCGTCATCAAGAAGGTCAAGAAGGTCGTCGGCGGGGGTCACCACGGCGGCGCCTGGAAGGTCGCCTATGCCGACTTCGTGACCGCGATGATGGCCTTCTTCCTGCTGATGTGGCTGCTGAACACCACCAGCCCCGAGCAGAAGCAGGGCATCGCCGACTATTTCGCCCCGGCCTCGATCTCGTCCACCACCAGCGGCTCGGGCGGCATCCTGGGCGGCACCTCGCTGGGCGACGACGGCGCCAAGGCCGACGGCAAGATGTCGGTCATCCAGCAGATGGCCCCCGAAGCGCCCACCGAAACCGACAAGGACGGCCAGAGCTCGACCTCGGCCAGCCTCGACTCCGCCAGCGAGCAGGCCCTGCGCGACGCCCTGGCCAAGAAGGAGCAGGACAGCTTCGCCTCGGCCGCCCAGTCGCTGCGCCAGTCGCTGCAGGACATGCCGGAGCTGGCGGAGCTGTCCAAGCAGATCATGATCGACCAGACCCCCGAGGGCCTGCGGATCCAGCTGATCGACCAGGACGGCCGCTCGATGTTCAAGGAGAACTCGCGCGAGCCCAACGACCGCGCCCGCACCCTCCTGCGCGCCGTGGCCAAGGTGATCAACCAGCTGCCCAACCGCATCACCATCTCGGGCCACACCAGCGCCAGCGCCGCCGGCAAGCGTTCGGACAGCGACTGGTCGCTGTCGGCCGGGCGCGCCGACGCCTCGCGCCAGGTGCTGCGCGGCGCCGGGGTCGACGAGGACCGCATCTACCAGGTCTCGGGCAAGGCCAATTCCGAGCCGCTGTACGCGGACGACCCCACCCTGCCCGGCAACCGCCGCATCTCGATCGTGCTCCTGCGCGAAAAACCGGTGCTTCCCGATGGGCTTTGAGGACGACTGCGGCGTGATGACGCTCAGCGGCGCCGAGGCGCTTGCGCAACCGCCGCGGATGCCGCCTAATCCCTTATCGGCCCGATATAGCGGGCGAGGCCACTAGAGGGATCGGACACTTTCCGTGACGCAGCATTTTCCGACGCGACAGCTGCGCTTCTTCCTCACGGCGCCCACGCCTTGCCCCTATCTGCCCGGCCGCGAGGAGCGGAAGGTCTTCGCGCACCTGCCGCTGTCCGACGGCCCCACCGTCAATGACAGCCTGACCCAGGTCGGCTTCCGTCGCTCGCAGAACATCGCCTACCGGCCCGCCTGCGAAACCTGCCGCGCCTGCCAGTCGGCCCGCGCCCCGGCCGCCGACTACGTGTTCTCGCGGTCGGAACGCAAGGTCCTGACCCGCAACACCGACCTGGAACGCCACCTGGTCGAGGCCGAGGCCACGCTGGAGCAGTTCGAGCTGCTGCGCCGCTACCTGCTGACCCGCCACGCCGACGGCGGCATGGCCGAGATGACCTGGCCCGACTACGTGGCCATGGTCGAGGACACGGCGGTCCGCACCCACCTGATCGAGTACCGCCTGCGCCCAGAGGACCGCGGGCCCGGCGACCTGATCGCCTGCGTGCTGGTCGACGTGCTCGCCGACGGCCTGTCGCTGGTCTACAGCTTCTACGACCCCAGCCTGACCAAGCGCAGCCTGGGCTCGTTCATCATCCTGGATCACATCCTGCAGGCCCAACTGAACGGCCTGCCCTACGTCTATCTGGGCTACTGGGTGCCCGGCAGCGAGAAGATGGCCTACAAGGCCCGCTTCTCGCCCCTGGAGATCCTCAAGCCCGGCGGCTGGGCCCTGATGTCGGCCCGCGAGCGCGGCGCCCGCCCGCCCAAGCCCGTGGGCTGCGGCTCCAACGCCGGGGTTGAGCTCAGCGACGCCGAACCGGCCGAGCTGGGGGGCTTCCCCAGCCCGGGCAAGCCCTGAGCGCCCGGTCAGCGCGCGAAGCTGACCCCGCCGTCCACCGTGACGGCCGATCCCGTCACATAGTCCCCGGCCCGCGAGGCCAGGAAGATCGCCGCCCCGGCCATGTCCTCGGTCGTGCCGATCCGGCCGGCCGGGATGGCCTTGGACACCGCGTCGGCATGGTCGCGGGCGACCTTGTTCATGTCCGAGGCGAACGCCCCCGGCGCGATGCAGCTGACGGCGATATTGTCGGCCGCCAGCCGCAGGGCCATGCGCTTGGTCATGTGCAGCAGCCCCGCCTTCGACGCGCCGTAGGGATAGGTCTCGTCCTTGGTCACCGACTGGCCGTCGATCGAGGCGATGTTGATCACCTTGGCCACGTGGTCCTTGCCGGCCGCGCGCAGGTGGCCGATCAGGGCCTGGGTCAGGAAGAACGGCGTCTTCATGTTCAGGTCCACGACCTTGTCCCAGCCGCTCTCGGGGAAGGTGTCGAACTCCGCGCCCCAGGCCGCGCCAGCGTTGTTGACCAGGATGTCGAGCTTGTCCTCGCGCTCGGCGATCCGCGCCACCAGGCCGTTGATCCCCTCCAGGGTCGAGACGTCGGCCGGCAGCGAAACGCATTCGCCGATCGCCGACAGCTCTTCGGCCGCCGCGTCGCAGGCGGCGGCCTTGCGGGCCGAGACATAGACCCGGCGCGCGCCATAGGTCAGGAAGCCCTCGGCGATCATCTTGCCGATCCCGCGCGAGCCGCCGGTGACCAGGGCCACGCGGCCCTTCAGGGAGAACAGGTTCTGCATCATGGTAGGGTCTTTCGGAAATGCGGCGGGCGCCGAGCGCGCCTAGCCGCTGGGGGATGTCGAAGACTTGGGGCGACCGCCTCTTCCTTCAGCCGATCCAGCGAACCGGTCTTGTTCTCGTCACTTCGCCGGATCGACCAGGGCCTGATAGACCAGCGTCGCGGCGTTCTCGTCGATGCGGGCCAGGGCCGGATCGGCGTCCTTGCCCAGGATGTGGATCATGCCCAGCATGAAGAGATCGTTCTTCGGATCGATCCAGAACCAAGTGCCGGCCGCGCCGCCCCAGCTGTAGGTTCCCTTCCCGCGCAGCGTGCCGGCTCGGGCCGGGTCGGTGACCACCGCGACGTCGAGGCCGAAGCCTGCGCCCTTGGTGGGGGAGAACGCCGCGTCCGGGGCGGCCATAACGATGTCGGTCAGATGGTTGGAGGCCATCAGCTCGATCGTGCCCGGCGCGAGGATGTGGGCGCCGTCCAGCTCGCCGCCGTTCAGCAGCATCTGGGCGAACCGGGCGTAATCCGCCGTGGTCGAGACCAGCCCGCCGCCGCCGGAGGCGATCGCCGGCGGCTTGCTGACATCCAGCACCATGAAGCTGTCGGCCGGAACCAGTTTCCGAGCCTTCGGATCGATCATGTAGAGCGCCGCCAGGCGATCACTCTTGGCCGCCGGAACCCAGAACCCGGTGTCGGTCATCTTCAGCGGATCGAAGATGCGGCTCTTCATGAAGTCGGCCAGGCTCATGCCCGACAGCCGCTCGACGATCAGACCCTGGATGTCGACCGAGACGCTGTAGCGCCATTCGGTTCCGGGCTGGCTGGCCAAGGGCAGCTTGGCGAGGGCGGCCAGGAATTCGGCCTGGGTCTTGGAGCCCAGCAGGCCGCTGTCGCGATAGGCCTTCTCGACCGGCTGATCCGTGCGCAGGCCATAGGCGAAGCCGCCCGTGTGGCTCATGATCTCGCGCATGGTCGGGGCGCGCGCCGCCGGTTCGGTAATGAAGCTGCCGTCCGGGTTCTGGCCCTTGTAGACCTTGAGATTGGCCAGTTCAGGCACGAACCTGGTGACCGGATCGTCGAGGCGCCACCTGCCCTCCTCGAACAGGATCATCATCGCCACGCCGGTCACCGGCTTGGTCTGGGAGTAGATCCGGAAGATCGTGTCCTTGGTCATCGGCGCGCCGCCGATGGCCTTCTTGCCGAAGGTCTCGTGGCTGACGATCTTGCCGTGGCGGGCGACCAGGGTGATCGCGCCCGGCAAATGCCCCTGATCGACCAGACCCTGCATGTAGGCGTCCAGCCGCTCGAGGCGTTCGGGAGAGAAGCCCGCGGCGTCGGGCGTCGCGGGAGCCAGGATCGCGGCCGGCGCGGGCTTGAGCGCCGCGTGCGCCGCCATCGGAGCCAAGGCGATCGCCGCCATCGACGCCGCCATCGTCAGCCGAATCCGCATTCGCTCCCCAAACGATTGTTTGGAACCACCTTAGCGTGCTTTGATGACGCGGCAATGGATGACGTCGCGGCCACCCTTGCCCGGCCCCCGTCCTTGCGGCTAAGGAGAACGCCCGCCGGGTTCCGGCGAATGGGCCGGTTTAGCTCAGCGGTAGAGCAGCGGTTTTGTAAACCGAAGGTCGGGGGTTCAATCCCCTCAACCGGCACCACCACCCTTCTTCCCGACGGGCTGAAAAGAAAGCCGCCCGATCCGCGAAGGGACCGGGCGGCGGATATGCGTCCCGAGATGATCAGAACGTCTTGCGCAAGGTCACGCCATAGGTGCGCGGCGGGGTCGGATAGCCGCTGTAGCTGCCGTCCTGAGCCACGGTCGGGAACGTCGCGACCAGGCTCTCGTCGTTGGTCAGATTACGCGCCCACAGCGTCACTTCCACCTGGTGCGCGTCGTTGGTCACGCCCAGGCTGGCGTTGACGACGTTCTGCCCCCAGGTCCCAACGTCCGGCGGGGTCGTCTCGCTCAGCTGCGTCTTGCTGACATAGTCGTACTCGACGCGCAGATAGCCGGCATAGCCCTTGCCCAGATCGTGCGAGACGGTGGCCGAGGTCGAGACGCTCCACTTGGGGATGCCCGCCGGGCGGTCGCCGGTCAGGTCGCGGAAATTGGGACGCCGGCCGGTGGCCGGGTTCACCGGGCATCGGACGGTATCGTAGTTCACGCAGGCCGCGCCGGTGAACGAGTCGTAGGTCGGGTCCAGGTAGGTCGCCGCAGCCGTCAGCGACAGCCAGTCGACCGGCTGGTAGGCGCTGTCGATCTCGAAGCCCTTCACCGACTCCTCGCCGGCGTTGACCAGGCTGTAGCCGATGCCGGTATAGGCGTTGGATTGGAAGCCCTTGATCGACTGGTCGAAGATGGCGAGGTTCAGGTAGCCGCCCTGGAAGTTGGCTTTCAGGCCCGCTTCGTAGACGCTGACGTCTTCCGGCGCGGCGGTGCGGCCCACGCCGTTGGCGTTCGGCGGCCGACTGTCCGAAGACAGGTTGTAGGCGCCCGCCTTCCAGCCCGTCGAATAGCTGACATAGGCGTTCACCCAGCCGAAATCGTAGGCGGCGCGGACGGCGTAGGTGACCTTGTCGCCTTTCAGCTCGCCGGATTCGCTGGCGTTGGGGAAGTTGACCGGACCGTGGGTCGGCGAATTGCCATAGTAGAACTGCAGGCTGCCCAGGGCGCCGTAGAGATTGCCCGGCAAGCCCAGGGCGGTGAACTGGGGCACGCTCTGCAGGTTCAGCGCCGAGAACGGATCGCGAAGCACCACGTCCGAAACCACGCGCTTGCGATCGTTCAGATACGACAGGCCGCCGGTGATCGTCAGCTTGTCCGTGATCTTGTAGTCGGCCTGGCCGAATAGCGAATAGGACCGCTGCTTCATCGCATAGTCGTCGTCGATGCCCTGGCCGGCCTGGAAATAGGTCTTGCCGGGAACGACCGGCGGAGTGACCAGGCTCTGCAGGAACTCCAGGGCGTAGAGGTTGGACCGGCCGGTCAGGGCGGGGCGGAGGGTCGCCGGCAAGGCGCTCAACAAGGCGGCAGGGACCTGACCGCTCAGGCCTTCGGCATAGGCGCGGATGTCGCTTCCGTAGTTGATCGTCCGGCCGGTCTCGAGCTTTTCGTCCTGGTAGAAGCCGCCGACCAGCCAGCTGAACGGACCCTCTCCGTTCGAAGCCAGGCGCAGTTCCTGGGTGAAGGTCTTGATCGTGTTGCCGTCGTCCTTGTTGGCCAGGTCGGCGCCGGTGAAATCCACGTCCTGGTACGAGGCGCTGGTCTGCTTGCGATAGGCGGTGATCGCCGTCAGCTTGGCGAAACCCAGGTCGTGATCGAGCTGGCCCGAGATCCCCTGGCCGGTCAGGCGATTGGACGGGTCGGTGTTGAAAACGACGTCGCGGTCGAAGATCCGGTTCGGATCGCCGACCGGCTTGCCCAGGCCGAACGGCGCCGGCGCACCGATGAACTGGGTCGCGGGACCATTATAGATCGCGTTCACCGCACAGCAGATTTCGGTGATCTTGTTGTAGTCGGCGATGACGCGGACCTGGGTCTGGTCCGTCGGAACCCACAGCAGGTCGCCGCGGATCGACCAGCGGTCTCGGTTGTTGACGTCGTTGCCGGTCGTGATGTTGGTCGCGTAGCCGTCGCGCTTGTTCACGCTGCCCGACAGGCGCACGGCGACGGTGTCGCTCAGCGGCCCGGTGACCGTCGCCTTGGCCTGGCGCTGATCGTAGTTGCCGAGGCCGACCTCGGCCTTGCCGCCGAACTCGAACTGCGGCTGCTTGGTCACGATGCTGATCGCGCCCGCCGAGACGTTCTTGCCGAACAGGGTGGATTGCGGTCCGCGCAGCACCTCGACACGCTCCACCTCGGGCAGGTCGTCCAGGGCCGCGGCCGACCGCGAGCGATAGACGCCGTCGATAAAGACACCGACCGAGCTTTCAATGCCGTCATTGCCGTTGCCGTTGCCGAAGCCCCGGATGACGAAGTTGGTCTGGCTGGCGGCGTTGAGCTGCGTGACCTTCAGGGAGGGCACGACCGACTGCAGGTCGATCAGGTCGCGGATCTGGGCCCGCTCGATGGTCTTTTGACCGGTCACCGCCACCGAGATGGGTACGTCCTGAAGGGTCTGCTCCCGCTTGGTCGCGGTGACGATGACCTCCTCCACGGTCGAGGCGGCGTTGGCGGGCGAGCCCTGGTCCTGCGCCAGGACGGGTCCGGCCGCGGCCAGGACCAGCAGCGACGCGCCGACGAAATGCACCTTCTTCACGTTATTCTCCCTCGAACCTGACGTATTGTTTTTCAATGCGTGATGCGCGCGCCGACGGAGCCCGCGCCGACGCGGAACTCACGGGCGGTCTCGAATTCGGTTGGACGGTACGGCGGCCCGGTCGCGCGACGCGCCATCCTCGGCGAGGGCGCGGACATGGTCCTGCGCGACGTTCGCGGCCATCTTGGTCTCCCCCTGGGTGGCGGCGCCTGTCCCGGCGGTTCGCGGCCCTGGGGACGATTCTAGTACACCCCAGATATTCTAGGGCAAGTTAGAAATTTTAAGATGAAACAGAACACAGTTATTCAGCGCGCTTGCTCAAGGTGGCGCCCACCCGCTACCACTGCGGAAGTTCCGTAAAGAGAACGCCAGGGGAGCGGGGGCCTTGACCGGCGACGACGACACCGTGACGACCGCGCCGGACGGCCACAAGCCGCTGTCCCACAGCCCCAAGTCCGTCAAGAAACGGGACGCCATCCTCCGGGCCGCCACCGAGATCATCAACGCCAAGGGCTATGCCCTCGCGACCATGACCGAGATCGCCGCCGCGCTCGATCTGCGCGACGCCGCCCTCTACTACTACTTCCCCAACAAGCAGGCCCTGGTCTTCGCCTGCCACCAGAGCTCGCTGCAGCGTTTTGATCGGGTCCTGAGCGAAACCAGCACCGATGGCGCGACGGGCTTCGAAAGACTGGAACGGTTTCTGAGGGCCCTGCTCGTGGAATCCGCCCGCAACGGGCCGCTGCTCTATTTCGGCGACCGATCCTATCTGGACCAAGATCAGCGCGACGCGATCTCGGCCTGCAGCGAGCACCTGACCCGGCGCCTCGAGCACATCATCCAGGACGGCATCGACGACGGCTCGATCACGCCCTGCGAGTCATCGCTGGTCGTGCAGTTGTTGCTGGGCATGCTGATCTGGCTGACCAAGTGGGTTCCGACCGTCGAAGGGGTTACGGTCGACCGGCTGATGGCGGCGATCGGTCTGATCGGCCTACAAGGCCTGAAGAACCAGGCCTAGAGTCAAAGGCCTAGAGCGCGTTTGGCGGGCGAAACCGCTCACACTTTCGCCCAACGCGCTCTAGGCGCCCAGCAGCGCCTCGTAGCGGGCGACGTTCTCGGCAAGCCACTGACGCAGCCGCTCCAGTTCGCTGATGTGGACGTGGGTCTCGTCCCGCACGCCGCCGTCCTCGGTGGGCGAGCCGACCTGAAGCTTGCCGCTGCGCAGGTCTTCCAGCCGTTGGTCGAGGGCCTCCTGCTCGGCCTTATGTCGCTCGACGACGCGATTGATTTCGGCCTTGTCCATACTCGGTCTCCACTGCGACCGTGGTTCGCCGGTGGCGAGGTCGCTTGAAGTCCGAGTTTACGGCGCGCATCGGGGCACGTCGATCAAACTATGACGCGTAAGGCGGAATCCGGGCGCCCGCCCCGCCCGGACGGGAGCCTAGTCGTGCACCCAGCGGCAGACCTTCTGCTTGTGGCCGTGATGGCGCTCCCACTTGCAGACCTTGTGCTCGTGGCGGTGATGCGGATCACGGCCGCCCGCCGAGGCGGGCGCCGCGGCGGCCAGGCTCAGGGCGGCGACGGCGAGGGTGGCGGTTCCGAACAGTTTGGCGAAAGTCATGTACGTCTTGTCCTCTCAGACGTGACGACCAAAGGCGGTCGCGCGCACGGTCCCACCGCGATGTTGGCGCGATGTTGCGGTCTGTTGCGAAGCCGTCGGCCCTCGTCGCCTCGCAGGTCACGAAACGGCCAAAAAAAAGCCCGGCGCCAGGGCCGGGCAGTCATTAGGGAGGAAACGCCCAGGAAGGGCAGGAGCGCCAAGGGCGGCTCCACGGGTTGATAACTAGTGCGGCGGCGCGACCAATCAAGGGCAAGGTGCACGCCCCTTTGCGGTGAAGCTGTGGAGAACCGCCGCCTGTACGCAAAGCGTGCAACCGCGCGACCGGCGCCCAAACCCTGGGCGAAGATTGCCCCCCCCTGAGAAGGGCGAGGCCGCGAGATCTCGGATGGCGGCCGCCAGTCGATTCGCCCCCGCCGGGCGCGACATGGACAGCCGGGCCTGGGCCAGCTAAGCCTTCCACCGCTCGACGGCCAAGGGGAAGATCGATGAACGCGCCCCTGAACAGCGTCTTCGCCGAACGGGTGGCCAGCGCTCATCGCTTCGGCCTGGAGCGCGTCCGTCGCGCGGTGCGCTTCGCCATCGCCCATCGCGACCGCAAGCTTCCGCGTCTGGCTCAGATCCGCAATCTCGACTTTCAGGCCGCCAGCGGAAGACGCGCCGCCAGGCTTTACGTACCGATGCAGGCGACATCCACCGGCCCGGCGATCCTGTTCTTCCATGGCGGCGGATTCGTGATTTCGGACATCGACACCCATGACGCGCTCTGCCAGCGCCTGGCCGACGCCGCCGGGGTCCGCGTCGTGTCGGCTGCGTACGGCCTGGCGCCCGAACATCCCTTCCCCTCGCAGATCGAGGACGCCCGGGCCGCCTTCGCCTGGCTGCTCGACCAGGCCGCCGACCTCGGAATCGACGTCGGTCGCCTGGCGGTGGCCGGCGACAGCGCCGGGGCCTATCTGGCCGCCACCGTCGCCAACGAAGCCAATACGCGGCGCCCCGGCGCGGTGAAGGTCCAGGGCCTGTTCTATCCGCTGGTTCACCTGGACGACGAAATCTGGGCCCAGACCCTGCTGCGGGACGCGCGGCTGATCGGACGGCTGGCCGTCGCCTACATCAACGCCCAACTGGCCAGCGCCCACGCGCCGTCCCTGCTGGACACCGTCGGCCCGGCGACGCCGCCGACCTTCCTGGTCAGCGGGGACCTGCTCGATCCTGTCCATCCCGACACCGCGACCTACGCCAGGACCTTGGAGGCGGCGGGAGCGCCGGTCGCACTGAAGGTCTATCCTGGCCAGGCCCACGGTTTCGTCAACTTCACCCACGTGCTGCCCGTGGCCGTCGAGGCGGTCGCGACGCTTGGCGCCCAGCTGGGGAAGGCGCTACGAGACGACGCATGACCGTTCTCTATATCGACGCCGACGCCTGCCCCGTGAAGGACGAGGTCTACAAGGTCGCCGCTCGCTATGGGCTGAAGACCTTCGTGGTCTCCAACAGCTGGATCCGCGTTCCGCTGACGCCCGCGATCGAGCAGATCGTGGTCGACGCCGGCCCCGACATCGCGGACGACTGGATCGCCGAGCGGGCCGGCCCCGGCGACGTGGTGATCACCAACGACATTCCGTTGGCCGACCGGGTGCTGAAGGCCGGCGGCCAGGCGCTGGGCACGACGGGGCGGCTGTTCACCGCCGACACTATCGGTTCGGCCCTGGCCTCGCGGATGATCGGCGAGCATCTACGGTCGATGGGCGAGATCACCAGCGGCCCCAAGGCCTTCGGCCCCGCCGATCGCTCGAAGTTCCTGCAGGCGCTCGACACCGCGGTGGTCAAGGCCAGGCGCGTGGTCCGATGATCGAGATCACCTCGTGGCTGCGGATCGAGGACGACGAGATCGTCGAAAAGGCCGCGCGCGCTTCGGGTCCCGGCGGCCAGCACGTCAACAAGACCAGCACGGCGATCGAGCTGCGCTTCGACGTCCGCAACTCCCCCACCCTGCCCGAGGACGTGAAGACGCGGCTCGAGGCCCTGGCCGGCAGCCGCCTGACCCAGGACGGGGTCATCGTCCTGTTCGCCCAGGGCAGCCGATCCCAGGAGATGAACCGCCAGGACGCCCGCGACAGGCTGGTCGAGCTGATCCGCCGCGCGACGGAGAAGCCGAAACCCCGGCGACCGACCAAGCCCACCTATTCCAGCAAGCTCAAGCGGCTGGAGACCAAGGGCAAGCGGGCCGGCGTCAAGGCCTTGCGTGGACGCCCCAGCGGCGACGACTGACCTGAAGCGGGTCTCTCAGCCCAGGTTCCAGGCCGGCTCGGCCGGGCCGGCCCCGAACGACAGCACCTCGTGCTTCCATTCCGGCTCGCTGATCAGCCCGCCGAGGATCTTCTGGAGATAGGTCGCCAGATTGATCTGCTCTTCTTCCGTGAGCTCGGCGCAGACTTCCTGGTTGATGGGGTGAATGTCCTCGCGGATCCGTCCAAGAACCTTCTGGCCTTCCGCGGTCAGGCGGACCACCACCTTGCGTCGATCGGACGCCTGGGTCCCGCGCTCGACCAGGCCATCACGGATCAGGCCGTCGATCGACCGGGTCAGGGTCGTGCGGTCGGCGGCCGACAGTCGCGCCAGGCGCGTCATCGAACACTCGCCGAACCGGGCCAGCGACACCAGCGCCACCCACTTGGCGAAGCTCAATCCGTGCTGCGCGATGCAGTCGGCCGCCAGGGCGCGCCGGTGCTGCTCGGTCTGGTACATCAGATAGCTGACATAGGTCGGCAACGGCAAACCGCGGCCCTCCTCTTGCTTCTGCTCTGACATGGTTCCCCCCCACGCCAAGTGGCGCGCCTTCATGTCACACGCGGAAGCCACACACAATCACGGCTCCGCTTGCCCGCGCGTGGATGCGCGCGTCTGCATGCATTTGGAACTCGACGCCGTTCCCCCTGGCGCGAACGACAGCGAACATCGTTCGATCGTGGCTAACGTCAGGTCAACCATACGGTTCCAGACGAGACGGCCCCCGCGAACAAGTTCGCGGGGGCCGTGTATTTCTCGCTCATAAAAAGACCCGAAAGGGGTCAGGCAGCGTAGCTGGCGATCGCGTCCGGGATCGTGGCGTTGCGGGCGCGAGCCCGGGTCAACCAGTCGTCGGGATAGGTCTCGCGCACCACGATCGACTTGAACTGACCGACCGGGATGCGGGTGTGTTCGCCGGGATTGAGGTCGCGCGACACGGAATGGCCGGCGAACTCTTCGATGATGGTGATCACCTGGCTGCTGCCGGCGGTGTTTTCGATCAAGACCATGTTCATGGGGGTGTCCTGGTGCTTGGCTTCGAGGCGGTCAGGCGGTGTGGCGTTCGATCTGGGCGGCCGGTTGGCGAGCCCAGGCCTTGACCTCGGACGACGTGGCCAGCTTGCGGAAAGCGCCGCGAGCGTGGTCGTCGCAATAGGAGCCGCGGGCGGTCTTTTCGCGACCGCAGAAGCCGAAGTCGTGGGAATCGGGATTGCCGATCGGCCAGCGGCAGGAATGGATCTCCAGGCCCAGGATGTTCGCGGTCGGCGCCATCTCGGCGATCTCGATCAGACGAAGGGCGGGGCGCGGGGTCGAGGAGGGATCGCGAACCACACGAGCTCGGGGCTGGGCCCGAACGGCGGTGCGCACCACGGTGCGCGGACGGACGGGGACCTCGCGGACGGTGATGCCCAGACGGTGCACCTTGCCGATCACCGCGCTGCGGCTGACGCCGCCCAACTGACGCGCCACTTGGCTAGCGCTCATGCCCTCGAGCCACAGCTTGCGAAGCGTGGCGGTGCGCTCTTCGTTCCAGTCCATGATCTTGTTTTCCTACCCGGTCGCCGGAGCAGCCCCTCCGGCGCCTTCTGGGTACGTTTATGGTTAATTCTGGTCAATTTTTTATGTGCATACCCACGGTTTGTAATCGGTCATTTTGCTTTTACATTCTGTGGGATAACGCGCGTTGTCGCAGGGTGTTCGCCGAAACGTGGCGAGACCTTGACCGGATAACGGCGTTATATATTGGATGCGGAACCCACAGTTGGGCCAGAAAATGAATGCGGCGCCACGCCGCACAGCTTGCGGCATAATGTCAGTCGGGAACGAGTAGATGCGTCAGTTTCACCTCGCCGCCACCGCGGTGGCCTGCGTCCTTTTGGCCGGTTGTTCGAAGCCCGGCGCGGGGGCTTCCGGCGACGGGGCGGCGGATTCAACGCCCGCGGCGGCGCCGAACGACGCGGAGAAGCAAGCCCTGCTCGCCGCCCTCCCCGCCCCGTACAACACCGGCGACCTGATGAACGGCCAGAGCAAGTTCGCCCTTTGCCGCTCCTGCCACACCATCACCGAAGGCGGACCGAACATGACCGGCCCCAATCTCTACGGCGTGTTCGGACGCAAGGCGGGCAGCAAGCCTGACTACAGATATTCGCCCGTCGTCGCGGCCGCCGGCTTCGACTGGGACGCTGAGCATCTCGACAAGTGGCTGGACAATCCGCGCGGCTTCATGCCGGGCACCAAGATGACCTTCGCGGGCCTGCACGATCCCAAGGACCGCATCGACCTGATCGCCTATCTGAAGGTCGAGACGGGTTACAAGCCTCCCAAGGGCTGATGGGACATAAGCCATGGAAGACGCGGGCGCGCTGCTGACCAAGGTCCACGAAGCTTGTAACCGGCGGGATTTCATCGCCTTTTCCGCCCGCATCGCGCCCCGCGGGACGCTCTGACCATGGCCGAGGCTCGCGACCTTGTCATTCGGCTGCACGAGGCGATCGGCCGTCGCGACGCGGACGCCGCCGCGCCTCTTTTCCATCCCCAGGCCCGGTTCCGGAACTATCTGGACGAGGGCGAGGTGGTCGGACAGGAAGGCGCGCGCGCCTTTTACCGGAAACTGTTCGAGACCCTCGCGCCGGAAATCGACCTGCTGTCGGTCCAGACCCTGGCCGACGGCCGCGCGCGGGCCGAGCTGCAGGTGTCCATCCACGCCACTTCGGGCCAACTGTGGTCGGACAGCCGCGTCACCGCGACCTATACGATCCGCGACGGCCTGATCCAGAGCGTGGTCCTGGGACCGGACCGCCCCGTCTAAACCAGCAGGTCGGCGCAGGCGTCCAGAACGGCGTCGGCGTCCAGGCGATACTTGGCGTAGAGGTCCGGCAGGTCGCCCGACTGCCCGAAAGTCTCCAGCCCCAGCGCCCGCAACCGCATGCCGCGCACCGAGCCCAGCCACGAGAGGGTCGAGGGCGCCCCGTCGATCAGCGTCACGAGGCCGGCGTCCCGGGACAACGGCGCCAGCAGGGCTTCGATGGTCGAGGTGCGCGCTCCGCCGCTCGTCCATCGCGAACGTCCGGCGTCGGTCCAGTCGCGGTGCAGGACATCCGCCGAAGTCACGGCCAGAAGGCCCGCGTCCGGCTCGTCCTCCAGCACCGCCTCGAACGCCGCGAGCGCCTCCGGAGCCAGGGCGCCGGCGTAGGCGATGGCCAGGCGCGCGCCGGGGGCCGGCGGACGCAGCCAGTAGGCGCCGTCGACCACGCCCTGACGCCAGGCGTCATTCGTGCGCTCCGGCTGGGCGATCACCCGGGTCGACAGCCGCAGATAGGTCGAGGTCCCTTGTTCGGCCTGGATCTGGTCGAAGGCGTGGGCCATCAGCACCGCCGTCTCGTCGGCGAAGGCGGGCTCGTAAGCGTCCAGTCCGGGCTGGCTCATGCCGATCAGCGGCGAGCCGATCGACTGGTGCGCGCCGCCTTCGGGGGCCAGGGTCAGGCCGCTGGGAGTGGCGACCAGCAGGAAGCGGGCGTCCTGGTAGCAGGCGTAGTTCAGCGCATCGAGGCCGCGGGCGATGAACGGATCGTAGAGCGTGCCGACCGGGAACAGCCGCTCGCCGAACAGCGGCGCGGTCAGACCCAGGGCCGCCAGGGCGATGAACAGGTTGTTCTCGGCGATGCCCAGTTCGACATGCTGGCCGGTTTCGGCCTTGGACCATACCTGGGCGGAAGGGATGCGCCGGCGCTTGAAGACGTCCTCGTGCGCCCGGCGCTGGAAGACGCCCCGACGGTTCACGAAGCCACCGAGATTGGTCGAGACCGTGACGTCCGGCGACGTCGTCACCACACGGCCGGCGAACTCGTCGTCCCCACGGGCGATCTCGAACATCACCTTGCCAAACGCCGCCTGGGTGGATTGCTCGCCGCCGCCCGAAACGGCCGCCAGCAGGGCGTCAGGGGATGGCGTTGGAATGGCCGGCGCGACGTGCTCTCGCTCGATGTTGGCCGCGAACGGCGCCCTGGCCACCAGCCCCTTGAGGGCGGTGTGCTCCGCCGCCGAAAGGCCCGACAGCGGATCCCATTCCTCCCCCTCGACCACGCCGAGCCGCGCGCGCAGCTCGGCGATCTGGGCCTCGGTCATCAGGCCGGCGTGGTTGTCCTTGTGCCCCTGGAACGGCAGGCGCAGGCCCTTGACGGTGTAGGCGATGAAGACCCTCGGCGCATCGTCCTGGCTGGCCCGATCGAAGGCCTCCAGGATGGTCTCCATGCAGTGACCGCCCAGCTCGGTCATCAGCTCGCCGAGGTCGACGTCCTTGTAGGCCGCGATCAGCTTGAGGGCGTGGGCGTCGCCGGCCAGGTCGGTGTTCAGCCGTTCGCGCCAGGCGGCTCCGCCCTGATAGCTGAGCGCCGCGTAGAGATCGTTGGGCGCGGTCTCGATCCAGGCCCTCAGCGCCTCTCCACCCGGCTTGGCGAAGGCCTCGCGCTGGCGCTTGGACCATTTCAGCGTCTCGACGGTCCAGCCGGCGGCCTCGAAGATCTCGCCATAGCGGGTGAACATCCGGTCCTGGGTGGTCGCGTCCAGGCTCTGGCGGTTGTAGTCGACGATCCACCAGGTGTTGCGGATGTCATGCTTGCAGGCCTCGATCAGGGCCTCGTAGATGTTGCCCTCGTCCAGCTCGGCGTCGCCCAGCAGCGAAATCATCCGCCCCATCTTCTCGGGCTTCACCGCGCCGCGCGCGGCCAGGTAATCCTGGGCCAGCGAGGCGAAGACGGTCATGGCCACGCCCAGGCCGACGGAGCCGGTCGAGAAGTCGACGTCGTCGGTGTCCTTGGTGCGCGAGGGGTAGGACTGGGCGCCGCCCAGGGCGCGGAAGGCCTTCAGCTTCTCCAGGCTCTGGCGGCCGAACAGATGCTGGATCGCGTGAAACACCGGGCTGGCGTGCGGCTTGACCGCCACGCGGTCCTGCGGCCGCAGCGCCTTCATGTAGAGCGCCGTCATCAGGGTGGTCATCGAGGCGCAGGACGCCTGGTGACCGCCGACCTTCAGTCCGTCGCGGCTTTCACGCAGATGGTTGGCGTTGTGGATCGTCCACGAGGCCAGCCAGAGAATGCGTTCCTCGATGCGTCGCAGGAGCGCAAGCTCCTGCCGCTTCGCCGCCAATACGGCCTCAGCCATGCTTCCTCACCCGGTTCAGACGGGTGAGGCATGCCCCTCCCCGCTCTTCTCGCGGGCTTCATAGTCCTCGATCTGCCGCGAAGTCCACTCCGGAGACTTCGTGAAGCGGGCGAGCAGGTTGTAGAACACCGGCACCACGAACAGCGTCAGCAGGGTGGCGAAGATCGCGCCCGTGAAGATCACCGCCCCGATCGTCGTGCGGCTGCCCGCCCCGGCCCCGGTCCACAGCATCAGCGGCAAGGCGCCCATGGCCGTGGCGATCGAGGTCATGATGATCGGCCGCAGGCGCAGGGCGGCGGCCTCGATCACCGCCTCCTTCACCTTCAGGCCCTCGTCGCGCAGCTGGTTGGCGAACTCGACGATCAGGATACCGTTCTTGGCGGCGATCCCGACCAGGATGATCAGGCCGATCTGGCTGTAGGTGTTGATGGTCGAACCGGTCATCAGCAGGCCGAACAGCCCACCCAGCACCGCCAGGGGCACGGTCAGCATGATCACGGCCGGGTGGATCCAGCTTTCGAACTGCGCGGCCAGCACCAGGAAGACCAGCAGCAAGGCCAGGCCGAAGGCGATGCCGACGGCGCCCGAAGCCTCCAGGAAGTCCTTGGCCTGGCCGCCCCACTTGATGCTGACGCCGGGGCTCGGGTGGGCGGCGGCCTGGTCCTGGAAGAACGTCACCGCGTCGCCGACCGTATAGCCGGGCGCCAGTTGGGCGGTCAGGGTCACCGAGCGCAGGCGGTCGACGCGCGGACGGTCGGGGGCGTCGCCCCGCAGCTGCGTGGTGACCACGGTCGACAGCGGCACCAGGGTTCCGGACTGGGTGCGCACCTGCAGCTGGTCCAGGTCGGCGAGGCTGCGGCGCTGCTCCAGGCTGGACTGCAGGATGACGTCGTATTCCTGGCCGTTCTTGATGTAGGTCGTGGCCCGGCGGGAGCCGAACATGGTCTCCAGAGCCCGGCCGATCGACTGGGCCGAGACGCCCAGGCTGGCGGCCTTGTCGCGGTCGATCTGCACCGACAGCCGCGGCGAGGTGGGTTCGTAGTCGATGCGCGGCCGCGACAGGCCCGGATTGGCCTGGGCCGCGGCCAGGATCGGTTTCAGCCAGTTGGCCAGTTCGACATAGTCGTTGCCGGTGGCGATCAGGTCGACATTGGTGCCCCCGCCCCCGCCGCCGCCGCGCTGGAAGGCGCCGCGAACGCTGGCCACGGCGCGCACGCCGGTGATCCGGCTCAGCGACCGGTTCAGCTCGGCGGCCACCTCGTCGGCGGTCTTGTCGCGTTCGCCCCAGCCCTTCAGCACCAGCACGCCGTTGGCGGTGTTGAACTGGTTCTGGCCAAAGCGCGGCGCGGCGATGATGGTCCGCGCGGCGACCCCTTCGGCCCGGTACTTCTCCAGCTGCTTCTCGACCTGGTTGGCGGCCTTGACCGTGTAGTCGAAGCCGGCGCCTTCCGGGCCGTTGATGGTGACGTCGACGCGGCCGCGATCCTCGGCCGGCACCAGTTCCTGCGGCAGCATCGAGAACAGTCCGCCGGCGGCGAGCGCCAGGACCAGCACCACGGCGCCCGTGCCGATGCTCGCCGATCGCGCCGCCAGCAGGCCTTCCAGCGAATGGCGGTAGCTGTCCTTCAGCTTGTCCATCGCATAGTCGACCTTGCGGTTGAACCAGTTGCCGCCAGCCGCCGGCCTTAACAGCTTGGAGGCCAGCATCGGCGACAGGCTCAGCGCCAGCAAGGCCGAGAAGCCGACCGCCGCCGCGATGGCCACGGCCAGCTCGACGAACAGCCGGCCGATATAGCCGGGCAGGAACATCAGCGGCGCGAACACCGAGATCAGCACGATGGTGGTGGCCACCACCGCGAAGAACACCTGCCGGGTGCCGCGCAGAGCCGCGACATTGGCCGGCTCGCCGTCATCGACCCGCCGCTGGATGTTCTCGACCACGACGATGGCGTCGTCGACCACCAGGCCGACGGCCAGCACAAGGGCCAGCAGGGTCAGCAGGTTCAGCGAGAAGCCCAGCGGGGCCAGGACGATGAATGTCGACAGGATGCAGATCGGCGCGACGACCGACGGGATCAGGGCCGAGCGCCAGCTGCCCAGGAACACCAGATTGACCAGGGCCACCAGGCCGATCGCGATGCCCATGGTGACCCACACCTCGTGGATCGCCTCGGCGGTGAAGATCGAGTTGTCGACGGCCTTGATCAGCTGCGTGCCGGCCGGCAGCGTCTTGTTGATCGCCTCGACCTCGGCGTCGACCACCTTGGAGATGGCCACGTCGTTGGCCTGCGACTGGCGGGTCAGGAAGATGCCGACCTGGTTGACGCCGTTGCCGCGGAAGATCTTGCGGCGTTCGTTGGAGCCTTCCTCGACCCGCGCCACGTCGCCCAGGCGCAGCACGAAGCCGCTGGCGTCGGCCGGGCGCAGCGGCAGTTTCAGGAAGTCCTCGGGCCTGGAATAGCCGCGGGCGACCCGGATGGTGAAGTCCTTGGAGTCGCTTTCCAGCGCGCCGGCCGGCAGTTCGACGTTCTGGCTGTTCAACGCGGTCTCGACGTCGTCGACGGTCACGCCGCGCGCGGCCATGGCGTCGGGGTTGAGCCAGATGCGCATGGCGTAGAGCTGGCCGTTGAGGCCGGCCTGGGCGACGCCCGGCACGGTCGACATCCGCTCGACCAGGTAGCGGTCGGCGTAGTCGGCCAACTCCAGCGGCGACAGCGTGGTCGAGGTCAGGTTGAGGATGATGATCGGCGCGCTGTCGGCCTGGGCCTTGGCGATCTGCGGCGGATCGGCCTGGTCGGGCAGGTTGGCGGTCACCCGGCTGACGGCGTCGCGCACGTCATTGGCCGCGGCGTCGAGGTCGCGGTCCAGGGTGAAGGTGATGGTGATCTGCGAGCGGCCGTCGCGCGAGGAGCTGTTGACCCGGTCGATGCCCTGGATGCCGGCGACCTGGCGCTCGATCACCTGGGTGATGCGCTCCTCGACGACCTCGGCCGAGGCGCCGGTATAGGTGGTCGAGATCGACACCACCGGCGGATCGACATTGGGCAGTTCGCGGATCGGCAGGCCGGTGAAGGCGGCCAGGCCGATGACGCAGAGAATGATCGCGGCGACCGCGGCGAAGACCGGGCGGCGAACGGAAAGGTCGGAAAGCATCAGCCGGCCTTCTGCTTGCGCTGGCCCTGGCCGCCTTGAGCCTTGTCACCGCCAGCGCTGACCGGCGCGCCGTCCTGCACGCGGTTGAGGCCGTCGCCGACGATCTTGTCACCGGGTTTCAGGCCGGACGTAATCTCGATAAAGCCGTCGGTCGTAATGCCCGTCTGCACCGAGGCCCGGCGGGCGACCAGACCCTTGGGCCCCTTGGTGATCAGGAACACCGACGCCTGGTTGCTTTCGAACTGCACGGCGGCCTCGGGCACGGCCGGGTTCTGGTGCTGACCCTGGTCGATACCGACCTTGATCAGCATGCCGGGCTTGAGGCGGCCATCGGCGTTGGGGAATTCGGCCCGGGCCTTGAGCGCGCGGGTGGCCGGATCGATGCGGGTGTCGATCTGGGCGATGCGGCCGGTGAACACCTGCCCCGGCAGAGCGTCCGGCTTGGCCGTAATCGTCAAGCCCTCGCGCAGGATCGACAGGTAGCGGTCGGGCACCGAGAAATCGACGCGGATCAGCGAGACGTCGTCCAGGGTGACGATCGCGGTCCCGGGACTGATCAGGGCGCCCGGCGCGATGTCGGTGATGCCGACGCGGCCCGAGAACGGCGCGCGGATCACCTTGTCGAGCTTCTGGGCGCTGGCCGAGGCCAGGACGGCGCGGGCCGTGTCACGGGCGGCCAGATACTGATCGGCCGAGGCGCGGGGCGCGATGCCCTTGTCGGCCAGGGTCTTCCATCGCGCGTACTCCCGATCGGCCTGGGCCAGCTGGGCCTTGGCCTGGGCGATGCCGGCGTCTTCCTGGTCGCCCTTCAGCTCGACCAGGACCTGGCCCTTGGAAACCGCCTGCCCGTCGCTGAAATGGACCGCGGTGATCAGCTCGGCCGTGTTCGAGGTGATGGTGACCGACTGGCGCCCCTTGGCGACGCCAAGCACCTCGATCCGGTCCGTGAAAACGCGCGGCTGGACGACGACCTGCGACACCGGCGTCGCCCGTCCGCCGCCACCCGCGCCGCCCTGCCCCGACGCCTTGTTGCCGAAAGCCAGTTTCAAGCCGCCGGCCACCAGCATCAGCAGAACAGCGACGACCGCCGCGACGAGGAAGAAGTGTCTGCGGATCACGAAAAGCTCCGGGCGCCGGAATGGAACGGCTCAGCTAATACAAAACGGCTCATTAGCCGCCAGCCGTAACCTGCGTCCAGTGACACACGAATGACCAAATATTACAGTGCTGAAATATCAGAACCGCCGCCACACGGCCAGGACGGGGCCATGGTCGGCCGGAGTCTCGCGGCCCAGCACCGTTTGACGCCATCCAGCCTGCAGGCTCCAGGCGCCCAGGTCGCGTGTCAGGGATATTTCGCTCTTGCACCAGCGCGATCTGATGGGCCGGGAATCCGCCTGTCCGGCGAAGGTCTGGACCATCAACAGCCAGCGGGGCGCGGGTCTGAGGCCCGCCGTGGCGTCGACCCTGGTCTCGTCGGCCAGGCCGCTGCGCCTCAGGCGCGCGACCTGCAGCTCGGCGAAGCCCTGCAGGGTCCGCCACTGGCCAGAGGTTCCCGCCAGCAGACGCGCTTCCAGATCCGTGTCGCCCTGTCCCGGCGCCGCATAGCCGGCGTTGCGCCCCACGCCATCCCTGGCGGCGCCCAGATAAAGGCTGACGACTGATCGATCCGTACGCAGCAACGCATAGCGGAGACCCAGTTCGACGGATCCCAGCCCCTCATAATCGACAAAATCGTCGTGGCCGCGAGTCAGCGCCAGCTTGGACTGCAGGGTCAGGCGGTCGGTCAGGCCGTATTCGCCGTAGAGCGACAGCGTCTGGTCGCGACGCCGCGCGATGGCCACCTCCACGCCATCCGGATCGAAGCCCGTGTCGGCCTTCTGGTCCTCGTACTTGAGGATGACCAACCCCTCGCCGTCCTTCATGGGCCAGGCGCCGGCCCAGGCCCGGCCGGATAGGCCACCCAGCGCGCAAAAGAAAGCCGCCGCGGTCCCGAGGACCACGGCGGCGTTTCGTTTTCGGCGCTTGGGCGTCAATCCGCGTAACCGGGGGACTCCCGGTCGAGTTTGCGCAGGCTGCCAGGCCAGGCCAGGCCCGCGATCATGCCCATGCCCATGCCGGTCTGGCTGCGGACCTCGGCCTGGGCGGCCTCCGGCGCCTCGAGAACATTCTGGCGGCCGGCGCTCAGCGCCATCACCTGCTGGGCGCAGGCCCGTTCCAGGAAGAACATGCCCAGCCAGCACTCGGCCGCCGTCGCCCCCACGGACAGGGTGCCGTGGTTGCGCAACATCATCAGCTTTTTCTCGCCGAGGTCGGCCACCAGGCGTTCCCGTTCGTCAAGGTTGAGCGCAATGCCTTCATAATCGTGATAGGCGAGTTGAGGCAAGACAATTAGCGAATGCTGCGACAGCGGCAGCAGGCCTTCCTTGTTCGCGGACACCGCCACGCCCTGGTCGGTGTGCAGGTGCATGACGAAGTGGGCGTCCTCGCGGGCGGCGTGGACCGCCGAATGGATGGTGAAGCCCGCCGGATTGATGAAGTACGGCGTCTTGTCGATGACGTTGCCGTCCAGGTCGACCTTGACCAGGCACGAGGCGGTCATCTCGCCGAAGAACAGGCCGTAGGGGTTGATCAGGAAGTGGTGCTCCGGCCCGGGAATGCGGGCCGAGATGTGGGTGAAGATCATGTCGTCCCAGCCGTGGACGGCGACCAGGCGATAGAGCGCGGCGAGATCGACGCGCGCCTTCCATTCGGCCTCGCTGACCTTGTCCTTGAGCGACGTGGCGATGGGCGATGCACCGTCGGCCATGAGCGGATCCTCCGTAGGTTATCATTGTTAGGTTTGAAGGTCGCGCCGCTGGGTCCTTGCGTCAAGCGGCCGTTCGAGGGAGGGACACCCGTCCATCTTCCATTGGCCCCGAACGAGGTCCCATGATCCCCTGGCAGCATCTCGACACCGCCCGGGTGCCCGGCGACGGCCAAGACCTGCGGCTGATGCGGCGCGGGACCGAATATTCGATCATGACCGGCGGCGTCGAGCTGATGAACAGCCGGCTCAGCGGCTCGGAAGAAGCCATGGCCGCCCTGGCCTTCGAGCGGATCGGCCAACGCCCGGAAGCCCGGGTGCTGATCGGCGGCCTGGGCATGGGTTTCACCCTGCGCGCGGCCCTGGCCGCCTTCGGCGCGGACGCCCGGATCGTCGTGGCCGAGCTCGTGCCCGGCGTCGTCGCCTGGGCCCGGGGACCGCTGGCCGAGCTGCACGGCGCCAGCCTCGACGATCCCCGCGTCGGCGTCCACCTGGGCGACGTCGGCGAACCGATCCGCGCTGGAGAGGCGGCCTTCGACGCCATCCTGCTGGACGTCGACAACGGCCCCGGCGGCCTCAGCCGCAAGGAGAACGACGGCCTCTACAGCCCAGCGGGCCTGGCGGCGGCCAGGCGCGCCCTGCGCCCCGGCGGCGTGCTGGAGGTCTGGTCCTCGACCCGCGACAACGCCTTCACCCAGCGCCTGAAGCGCGCCGGCTTCACGGTCGAGGAAATCGGCGTGCGCGCCCACAAGGGACGCGGCGCGCGGCATGTGATCTGGATGGCGACACGGCCCTAGGGATAAGCCAACCTAACAGGCATGTTCAAACATCACGCTCAAGTACAGACCGCGGTTAGCCGGCGAGGTTTCGACCCACCCCCGCAACGCCTGCTCGATACGGCGTCGGATCGCATCGTGGGAACGATCAACGCCCAAGCGAAGGTCCGATCCGTAAGGGCCGTCCACCTTGAAAAGGTAGGTTCTATCCACAGCCGACGGATCCGGCGACGGGATCACATCCGACTGGGCCGTGAAGCTGATGACGTCCAGGCCAAGCGACAGACGCCACCAAGTCCGCTCCCGATCCTGGGCCTGATTTTCCAGACAAAGCCCCGTCTCGTCGTCGACAACCGCGTACGAGTCCGTCAGCCGAACGAAGGCCATCGCCCTAGTCCCCTCGGTCGCCCTTCATCAGCCGCGCCTTGTCGCGCTGCCAGTCACGCGCGGCCTCGGTCTCGCGCTTGTCGTGGTTCTTCTTGCCCTTGGCCAGGCCGATCTCCAGCTTGGCCAGGCCCCTCTCGTTCCAATAGAGCTTGAGCGGGATCAGGGTGCGGCCGTCCCGCTGCACCGCGCCGATCAGCTTGTCGATCTGCTTGCGGTGCAGCAGCAGCTTCCGGTGCCGGCGGGGCTCGTGGTTGAAGCGGTTGGCGTGGCCGTAGGGCGGGATGTCGGCGTTGATCAGCTTGATCTCGCGCCCTTCCACCGAGGCGTAGGACTCAGCGATATTCGCCCGGCCCACGCGCAGCGACTTCACCTCGGTGCCGGTCAGCATCAGCCCGGCCTCGACGGTCTCTTCGATGAAGTAGTCGTACCGCGCGCGGCGGTTCTCGGCGATCGGTTTGGTCATCAGACCAGACCCGCCTCGCGCATGGCCTCCAGGATCGCCGGCTTCACCGCGTCGCTGCACGGGGCGATCGGCAGGCGCACGTCGGCCTCGCAGAGGCCCAGATGGGCCATGGCGAACTTGGTCGGCGATGGCGAGGCGTCGAGGAACAGCGCCTTGTGCAGCCGCACCAGGCGGTCCTGCCAGTAGAGCGCGGTCTCCCATTCCCCATTCAGGCAGGCGTTGATGAAGGTGGCGCAGGCGTCGGGAGCGACGTTCGAGGTCACCGAGATCACGCCGTGGCCGCCATGCGCCACGTAGCCGAGCGCGGTCGGATCGTCGCCGGACAGCATCACCCAGTCGGGGCCGCACATGATCCGCTGGAAGCTGGCGCGGGTCAGGTCGCCCGTAGCGTCCTTGATACCGACGATGTTGGGCAGCTTGGACAGTCGCTCCAGAGTCTCGTTGGCGATGTCCGAGCCGGTGCGCCCCGGCACGTTGTAGACCAGCACCGGCAGCTGCACGGCGTCGTTGATCGCCTTGTAGTGCTGGTACACGCCTTCCTGGCTGGGACGGACATAGTAGGGCGACACCACCAGGGCCGCGTCGGCGCCGACCGCCTTGGCGTGGGCGACCAGCTCGATCGCCTCGGCGGTCGAGTTGGAGCCGGCCCCGGCGATCACCGGCACGCGACCGCGAGCGGTCTGCACGCACAGTTCCACGACGCGCTTGTGCTCGTCGTGGCTCAGGGTGGCGGTCTCGCCGGTGGTGCCGACTGGCACCAGGCCGTGCACGCCGCCGGCGATCTGGCGCTCGACCAGGGCCACGAAGGCTTTCTCGTCCACCGCGCCGTCGCGGAATGGCGTGACCAGCGCCGGAATGACGCCCTTGAACGGAGAATGAGCCATGACTTGCAATTTGCCGTGAGAAACGCGCCGCGACGGTTGCGGCCAGAGGATGGGGGCGGACAATATGTCCCGCTCCCCATGTCCCGCAACCGGTCCGTGACGCTCTGCACCGATTTGGGGACGTTTCTGCAAGGGTCAATCCGCCGCGAAGCGGTCTATAAGCGCCAGTCAGGGTCGCAAGCGCCGCAAATCGGCCCCTCGTTCATCCGAAAACGGCGAGAATACAGCCCGCTGGGCAGAGAATCGAAGGAGACGACGTTTTGGCGTCAGGGTTGGGTAAGGTGTTGCTGGGCGGATCCGCGGTGGTGGCGCTCTTCGGTGTGGCGCTGGCCCAGGATGACGTCGACCTGCCCCGCGCGCCCCAGCCCTATACGGGAAGCGCCACGCCGCAGGGCCTGATCACCACGCCGCCGACCGCGACCTACGCCACGCCCGCCGATGCCGACGCCGCCAACCTGCGCATGGCGGTGACCAGCCGCGATCCCGCCACCATCCGCATGGCCATGTCGAGCATCCAGGACCCGCTGTCGCGCAAGATCGCCCTGTGGGCCCTGGTCGACGCCGGCGCCGAGAGCATGAGCTTCTTCGAGCTGGACCAGGCCCGCCGCGACCTGTCCGGCTGGCCGCGCGCCCAGCGCCGCGAGAACGCCGCAGAGAAGGCCCTGGTCACCTCCGGCCTGGACGCCCAGCGCATGATCGCCTGGTTCGGCGGCCGCGACCCGCAGACCGCTGAGGGCGCCATGGCCCTGGCCACCGCCTACCAGACCGCGGGCCGCGGCAGCGACGCGACCAACCTGATTCGCCGCTGGTGGCGTGACCAGGTGTTCGAACTCGACGCCCAGCGCGGCATGTTGGCCCGGTTCGGCGCGCTGCTGACGAGCGACGACCACGTCCGCCGCGCCGACATCCTGCTGTATGGAACGCAAGGCCCGGCGGCCCGCGACATGGTCGCCCTGCTGCCCTACGACCAGCAGGCGGCCGCCCAGGCGCGCATCGCCTTCCGCTCGAACGCGAGCAACGCCAACGACCTCTACGCCGCCCTGTCGCCGGCCCAGCAGGCCCTGCCCGGCGTGGTCTTCGAGCGCGCCGCCTATCTGCGCCGCAAGGGCCTGGACACCTTGGCCCTGCCGCTGGTGGGCCAGTTCCCCGCCCCACCGCCCAGCGGCGACGCGGCGTCCGCCATCTGGCGCGAGCGCAAGCAACTGGTGGTGTCGGCCCTGAAGAACGGCGACAGCGCCAGCGCCTACGCCGCCGCCAACGCCCGCCTCAAGGACGGCGCCGACGCGGCTGAAAGCGAGTTCTACGCGGGCTGGATCGCCCTGAGCCGGCTGAAGGACGCCGACCGCGCCGCCGCCCACTTCGCCCGCATCGCCGAGATCGGCGCCTCGCCGATCACCCGCGGCCGGGCCCTCTACTGGCAGGGCCGCGCCGCCGAGGCCCAGGGCGACCGCATCGCCGCCCAGGCCTTCTACGCCGAGGGCGCGCGCTACATCACCACCTTCTACGGGCAGCTGGCCGCCGAAAAGGCCGGGATCAAGGAGATCCGCCTCGACAAGGATCCGACGATCACCCAGGCCGACCGGGCCCGCTTCGAGGGCCGCGAACTGGTGCGGGCGGTGCGCACCCTGATGGCGGCCGGGGCGCGCGACCAGGTGCGGGTCTTCGTACTGTTCATCGACGACCAACTGCCCTCCGCCGAGGAAGAGGCCCTGCTGGTCGACCTGGCCCGCAATTACGGCGATCCGGACCTGGCCATGCGCGCGGTCCGCACGGCGGCCCAGCGCGGCTTCACCCTGCCCGAGCGCGGCTACCCGCTGCTCGACCACCTGTTCACCCCGGGACCGGGCGCGGCCGAGACGGCCTTCGTCTATTCGATCTCGCGCCAGGAGAGCAATTTCGACCCCAATGCCCGCTCCGCCCCCGGGGCGCGCGGCATGATGCAGCTGATGCCGGCCACCGCCTCCATCGTCGCGCGCCAACTGGGCGAGAACCACAGCGTCGATCGCCTGTCCGACCCGTTCTACAACATGCGCCTGGGCTCGACCTATCTGGGCAGCATGGTCAGCAATTTCAGCGGCTCATACATCCTGGCCGCCGCCGCCTACAACGCCGGCCCGGGGCGCCCGACCCAGTGGGTCACCCTGTGCGGCGACCCGCGCGGCGCGACCACCGACCCCCTGGACTTCATCGAGTGCATCCCGTTCTCAGAGACCCGCAACTACGTGATGCGGACCATCGAGACGACCATGGTCTACCGCGCCCGCCTGAACGGCGGGGTGGCCCCCCTGACCTTGTCGAGCGACCTGAAGCGCGGCGGGTACAGCTATGCGGGCCCGACGGGCACGCCCCCGGGCGGCCTGCCGCCGATCGGCGGGAGCACGGCATCGAGCGCGCCGACGGCGATCCCGCAGGGGAGCTACGTGCCGGGTACGCGCTAGGCGGACCCTTCTCTGACGTGAGGGGGAGGGGCCCGCCGCGCCGCCACGACCAAGCCCGCGGGCGTCTCGACCAACGCCCCGTCCAGCCTGAATACGTCCGCCAGAACCCTAGGCGACAGCGCCTCGACCGGCGTACCCTCCGCCGCCACGCGGCCGTGGTCCAGCACCAGCACGCGGTCGCAGGATCGCGCCGCCAGGCCCAGGTCGTGCAGGGTGACGACCACGGCCGCTCCTACCGCCGCCTCGACCCGCAACAGGTCCAGGGTCAGCAACTGGGCGTCGGGGTCCAGGCCCGCCACCGGCTCGTCGGCGACCAGCAGCGGGGCGCGGGTGGCCAGGAGTCTCGCCAGCAGCACCCGCGCCCGCTCGCCGCCCGACATGTCGAGCACGCCCCGCTCCGCCAGGTCGGCGACGCCCACCCGCTCCAGCCGTTCGCGAGCGACGGCCAGGGCCTGGCCTGGCGGCAAGTCCGGCGCACCGAGAGCGGCGACCTCCAAAGCTGGCAGGTTCCAGGCCAGGCGGCGCTCCTGGGGCAGGTAGCCGACGAGGCGGGCTCGATCGACGGGGCTGAGGTCGCCCACCGCGCGCCCTGCCAGCCGCGCCTGCCCCGCGTCCAGCGGCATCAGGCCCAGGCCCGCCCGCAGCAGGCTGGTCTTGCCCGCGCCGTTGGGACCAACCACGCCCAGCACCTCGCCGGGCGCGACCTTGAGGGACGCGCCGTCCAGCACCAGGGCCTTGCCGCGCCGGGCCTTGGCGTCTGCGATGATCCAGGCCGCCGTCATGAGCGCCAGCTCCGGGCCGCGCGCCAGGCCAGCAGGGCGAAGACCGGGGCGCCGAACAGGGCGGTGACCACGCCCAGCTTCAGCTCCTGCTCGGTCGGGATCAGGCGGGCGGCCAGGTCGGCGGCGACCAGCAGCACCGCCCCCGCCAGGGCCGAGGGTCGCAGGAGCTTGCCCGGATCGTCGCGCACGGCGGCCCGCACCAGGTGCGGCGCGGCCAGGCCGACGAAACCGATCACGCCCGCCGCCGCGACCGACGCCCCCGCCAGCAGGGCCGAGCCGGCCACCGCCGCCACCCGCAGCCGCGCCATCGGCAGGCCCGACATCTGGGCCGCCTCCTCGCCCAGGGTCAACATCCGCAGCCCCCTGGCCGCGTACAGGCAGAGTCCCGCCCCGACCGCCATCGGCCCCAGGGCCCGCAGAATGTCGGTGAGGTCGCGGTTCTCGACCGAGCCCATCAGCCAGGCCAGCACCTCGGCGATGGCCACCGGTGACGGCGACAGGTTGAAGACCAGGGCTGTCAGGGCGCCGGCGAAGGCCGACAGGGCCACGCCGAACAGGATCAGCACCTCCGGCTCGCGAAACCGCGCCGCCAGGCCGACGACCACGCCCCCGGCCGCCAGCGCCCCGGCCAGGGCGGCCAGCTCGATGGCGCCCGGAAACGCCGCCAACCCGCCGGCGATGGCCAGGGAAGCGCCCAGGCCCGCCGTGGCCGAAACGCCCAGCACGCCCGGCTCGGCCAGCGGGTTGCGCAGCAGGCCCTGCATCGTCGCCCCGGCCAGGCCGAGGCCTGCTCCGACCAGGGCGGCCATCAGCACCCTCGGCAGACGGATGGCCCAGAGCACCTCGCCCGGCGCCGAGGCCGGGTCGGCCAGGGCCTGGTGATACTGCGCGGCGCTCAGCGGGCTTTCACCCAGGCCGATGGCCACGGCCGCCGCCGCGATCAGGGCCAGCAACAGGCAAAGCTCCAGGCGACGCGGGCTCATCGCGCCGCCTCCGCGAGGACCTGCGCCCCGTCGGCGGCGAACCAGGCCGAACAGCCCAGCATGGCGCCGGGCAGCGAGGCGACCACCCGGCCCCGCGTCGCCTGGCGCAGCGCCGCGTGACGTCCCGGCCCCCATCGATCGGCTCCAGCCCGGGTCAGGTCGAAGAAGCCCAGCACCACCGCCTTGGGCGGGTTCAGCACCAGCTTCTCCAGCGGCGCGGGTGAGAAATAGGGCTTGGCCGAGGCGTTCGTGAACCCCGCCGCCCGCAGCATCGCGTCGACCATCGTGTTGGGGCCGGCGGTGTAGCCGCCCGGCGTCAGATAGAAGGCGGCCCGCCCCCTGCCCGCGCCGGCCGCCCTCGCCAGATCGGCGTCCATCCGCGCCAGCAAGGCCTCGCCCTCCGGTCCGCGGTTCAACGCCTGAGCCACCTGGCGGACATTGGCGCGCACGCCGTCAAAATCGGTGGCGTCGCCGAGGCTGATCGTGCGCACGCCGCGCCGGGCGAGAGCCGCCGTCAGCCGGGCGTCGCCGCCCCACTGACGCACCACGACGTCGGGACGCGCACCCAGCACCGCCTCCAGCGTCGTCCGCCGCTTGGGCAGGCCCGTCGCCCTGGCGCGAAGGAAGGAATCCGGCGCGGCGGCGCGCGGCGACACGCCGACGATGGTCTCGCGGGCCGCCAGGGCCAGGACATATTGGTCGGCGCAGGAATCCAGCGACATCACCCGTCCCGGGCTCAGTTGCGCGGCGGCGGGTCCCGCGACGGCCGCCAGGCCGGCGGCGAGGCCGGCGAGCAAGGCGGCGCGCATGGATGTCAGTCCGTGACCAGGCCGTGCAGCAGGCCGTCCAGCATGACCGTCATCAGTTCCCCGCGCGGCGCCCAGTTGCGGTCCGGCAGGGTGATCAGCAGGGCCACCAGGCCATGACAGGCGGCCCACAGCACCTGGGCCGCGCTCTCGCCCGACCCGGTGCGCAGGCGGCCGGCGGCGGCGATCTCGTGGATCGGGCCGCTGAACTCAGCGAAGCAGCGATCGCCCAGTTCCGCGGTGGCGGCCTGCTTTTCCTTGGAGATCACGTCGCGCGATCCGCAGAACACCAGTTGGTAGGTGTTGGGATTGTCGAACGCGAACTTCATGTAGGCCTCGAGCATCAGCCGCACCCGCGCCACGGCGTCGATCGGCCGGTGAGCGATATCGACGTTCACGGCCAGCAGTTGGCCGATCGCGTCGTCGCTGATCTCCAGCAGGATCTGGTCCTTGTCGCGGAAGTGCATGTAGAGGGCGGTCGACGAGACGCCCACGGCGTCGGCGATCTTGCGGATCGTCGCCCCGGCATAGCCTTCGGCGATGAAGATCCTCTCGGCGGCGGCCAGGATTTCTCCACGACGCAGATGGCCGTCCCCTTTGGGCTTGCGGGCCGACTTGTGCGGCTTCTTCAACGCGACCGTCACGATGTGGCGTTCCCCTACCTCGTCCCCGAACCCGACACTAAACGGGAATCACCCAGACGTCGCAACTCCCGAGGATTTCCCCAAAACACGTGTTTTTCCGTTTGACACTTTAAGGTTGAAGATTCGCTATCTGCTCGCTGGATCCGACTGTGCGCGGCGGGGGCGATGGCGCGAGAAGAGAGAGACCAGCGGCGAAGCGCGTTCAGGACGAAGCCGTCCAACGGACGCGGGATCGGAGCGACGAAGGACGACGCGGTCCAGGCGGCCGCGCCGCTGCCGGATGGAGCCCATCGGCGACTGTCCCGTGGTCAGATGGCGGGACTGGCGATCCTGCTGGCGACCCTGCTCCTGTTGGCGACGTTCCAGACCCGCGCGACGCTGGAGGGTTTCCACCTGCTGTTCTTCGTCGGGTTCATGAGCCATTCGGCGATCAAGCTGGTCGCCGCGTTCACGCCCCGCGCGCCGACGCTCGCGGCGTCTCTGCCCGACGAAGCCCTGCCCGCCTACACGATCATTGTCCCGCTCTATCGCGAGGCGGCGGTGGCGGCGGAGCTGGTCGCAAATCTAACGCGGCTGGACTATCCGCGCGACCGCTTGCAGGTGCTGATCGCCCTGGAGGCCAACGACCAGGAGACCCAGGCCGCCTTCGGCGCCCTGGACCTTCCGGCCGGCTTCCAGGTGCTGATCGCGCCGCCCGGCTCGCCGCAGACCAAACCCCGCGCCTGTAACGTCGCCCTGGAGCGCGCGCATGGCGAGCTGGTGGTCATCTATGACGCCGAGGACGCACCGCATCCCGGCCAGCTCCGCGAAGCCGCCGCGCGGTTCGCCCAGGCCGACGACGGCCTGACCTGCCTGCAGGCGCCCTTGCGGATCGAACCAGACCCGCGGTTCCTGCCCGATCAGTTCGCCCTCGAATACGCGGTGCTGTTCGAGGTCTTCCTGCCGGCCCTGGCGCGCTGGGGCCTGGCCTTCCCGCTCGGCGGCACCAGCAATCATTTCCGGGCCGACGCCTTGCGCGCCATCGGCGGATGGGATCCCTACAATGTCACCGAGGACGCCGACATCGGCTTTCGCCTGGCCGCCCGGGGCTACAGGCTGGACGTGATCACCCGTCCAACCCTCGAGACCTCGCCCGCCACGCTGAAGGTCTGGACGCCGCAACGGGCGCGCTGGATCAAAGGCCACCTCCAGACCTTGGCCGTCCACGCCCGTGGTCCGGTGGTGCGCACCCCGCGAGGCGCCGCCGCCCTGGTCCTAACCCTGGCCCTGCCGCTCGTCTCGTCCCACCTGCACGGCCCGCTGTTCGCCTGGCTCCTGCTGCAATGGTCCGGTTCGATGCTGGGCCTGTGCCCGGCCGTCCCGGCCATGGACTGGATGCTGGTGTTCTTCGGCTGGACCTGTATCGCCATCGCCGGGGCCCAGGCCCAACGGCGGGCCGGACACCGCCAACGCCCCCTGCCGCTGCTGGGGGCGATCTTCTACTGGCCGCTCCAGAGCCTCGCGGCGGCCAAGGCGCTCCGCCAGTTCGTCGTCGCGCCGTTCCATTGGGACAAAACCCCGCATACGCCTCGCGCCGCGAACCCTTTGCTGCCTCGGCTGCTGGCGCGGACTGGACGGGCCTTGCCCTGAGCGCGTATTGGCGGGGTCATGGATCCGACCGTCGCCGCCGCCCCCCTCGTCATGCGCACCACCGGCTGGGCCGACTACGCCCTGCTGGACAGCGGCCATGGCCGGAAGCTGGAGCGCTACGGCCGCTACACCGTCGTGCGTCCCGAGCCGCAGTGCTTCTGGGCCCCGCGCCTGGACCCGAAGGCCTGGGACGCCGCCGACGCCGTATTCGACCCCACCGACGAGGACGAGGCCGGCCGCTGGCGCTTCAAGGGCAAGCCATTGGAGAAGTTCCCCCTGGCCTGGGGCGAGGCGAAGTTCCATGGCCAGTTCACCCCGTTCCGCCATCTGGCCTTCTTCCCTGAGCAGGCGGCCAACTGGGCCTGGCAGGACCATCGGGTCCGCGCCATCAAGGGTCGCCAGCCCAAGGTGCTGAACCTGTTCGGCTATACCGGCGTAGCCAGCCTGGTCTGCGCCGCCGCCGGCGCGGCCGTGACCCACGTGGACGCCAGCAAGAAGTCGGTCGGCTTCGCCCGGGAGAACGCCGCCTTCGCCGGCCTGGCCGACAAGCCGATCCGCTGGATCGTCGAGGACGCCCGCCGCTTCGTGGCCCGCGAGGTGCGCCGCGGCTCGCTGTATGACGGGATCATCCTGGATCCGCCGAAGTTCGGCCGCGGCGCCGATGGCGAGGTCTGGCGACTGTTCGAGGATCTGGCCGAGCTGACCGCCAATTGCGCCCAGATCCTGGCCCCGGACGCCTCGTTCCTGCTGATGAACGCCTATGCCGCCCGGGTCTCGGGCGCGGCGATGTCGGGGCTGCTGGCCCAGGAGCTGAAGGGGCGCGGCGGGGTCATCGACTGGGGCGAGCTGTCGCTGGTCGAGGAGAAGGGCGATCGGCAGATCGGCCTGTCGTTCTTCGCCCGCTGGGCCTCGGAGCAGCCGCGATGAACGCCCCCCACGCGCCGAAGACCGTCACCTCGCTGTCGAACGCCACCGTCAAGGCCGTCCGCGCCCTGCACATGCGCAAGGAACGCGAGGAGAGCGGCCTGTTCCTGGCCGAGGGCCTGAAGATCGTCATCGAGGCGATCGACTGCGGCCACGCCCCCAGGATCCTGATGTACGGTCGCGACGCCGCCGACCATCCGATGCTGCAGAAGGCCAGCCAGGCCTGCCTGAAGGCGGGCGGCGAGGTCATCGAGGTCAATCGCGAGATCCTCGAAAAGGTCTCGCGCCGCGACAATCCCCAGGCCGTGGTCGGGGTGTTCAAGCAGGTCTATGCGCCGCTCAGCGCCATCGTGCCCGAGAGCGCCCCGTGCTGGGTGGCCATGCAGGCCGTGCGCGACCCGGGCAACCTGGGCACGGTGATCCGCACCGCCGACGCGGCCGGTTGCGGCGGGGTGATCCTGGTCGGCGACTGCGTGGACCCCTATTCGGTCGAGGGCGTGCGGGCCACGATGGGTTCGATCTTCGCGGTCAAGATCGCCAAGGCCTCGGTGGCCGAATTCCTGGCCTGGCGGGAAACCTGGCCCGGCAGCGTGGTCGGCACCCTGCTGACCGCCACGGTCGACCACAAGAGCGCCGACTATGTGAAGCCCTCGCTGATCCTGATGGGCAACGAGCAGCAGGGCCTGCCGCCCGAACTGGCCGCCGCCTGCGACGTCAACGTCAAGATCCCGATGCGCGGCCGGGCCGACAGCCTGAACCTGTCGGTGGCGACCGGGATCATGATCTACACGGTGACGGGTTAAGATCGCCGGCGGGGCCAGGCCCCTGGGCCCGTCCCCGACTCGGTCGACTATTTGATCCGCGTCCACTTCTCGGTCTTGCACAGCGGGGCCACGATGCAGCCCTTGAGCTTCAGTTCGTTGGCCGAGATCAGGGTGATCGTCCCCGAATAGGTGCCGCCGTCGGCGGCGTTGTAGACCTTGCCGCCGGTCCATTTGGTCGGCCCGCCGGTGAAGTCGTACAGCATCTGCATGTTCTTCAGCGGCCGGTTGCGCAGGCTGGCGTCCTTGTTCTTCGTGTCCTTCACGGTCGGGTCGCTCTTGATGTGGTCCGAGCTGACCAGCTTGCCGCACAGGCTGTTGCCGCAACGGCTGATCTCGACCTGGCTGCCATTGGTCTGGGTCTGCCACAGGCCCGCGACGTCCTGGGCGGAGGCCGGGGCGGCGAAGGCCAAGGCCCCCGAGGACAGGGCGAGCGCGGCGGCGAGGATAGGCAGTTTCATGGGGTCTTCTCCCGGTTTTGTTGTCGCCCTTCTAACGCGCGTTCGGCTGAACCGGCCATGAATTGATGGCCAAGTTCGAACAAGACTGGCCCGAACTAGACCGCGCGCCGTTTCAGGCCGGGGCTGGAACAGGTCGTGTAGCCGGTCGCGGTCAGCCGGCCGGCCGTCATGCCCAGCCTGTCGGGCAGCTCGCGGATGTGCGAGGCCCCGACCGCCTCGACCGCCGCCAGGGCGACGCTGCCGCAGGCATAGGCGTCCTGGGCCGCGTCATGGTGCGTGAAGTCCACGCCCAGGAAGTCGCAGACCGCGTTCAGCTTGGCCGACTCCAGCCGCGGCCAGGTGTTCCTGGCCACCTGCACCGTGCAGATGTAGTCGAAGCACGGGAACGGCAGGCCGTAGAGCTCGCAGGTGCGGCGCATGACGCTGATGTCGAACGCCGCGTTGTGGGCGATCACCGTCGCCCGCTCGATCCGGTCGCGAAGCCGCGACATCACGGCCGGAAACTCGTCGGCGTCCTCCACGTCGGCGGGCCGGATGCCGTGGACGGCGATATTCCAGCCCGAGAACCGCATGTCGATCGGCCGGATGTAGTGGTGCTCGACCTCGGTGATCCGCCCGTCCTCGATCCACGCCAGGCCGATGGCGCAGGGGCTGGAGCGCTGTTCGTTGGCGGTCTCGAAGTCGATGGCGACGACGGGCATCAGGTTCTTGCCCTGGAAGTCGGACGACTTGGCGGCCGAACAGTCTGAAAATAGGTTGTCATCCCGGAAGCCTCGCAGAGGCTGTCCGGGGCCCAGGGGACTGGGTAGAAGCGGCGCCCAGTCCCCTGGGTCCCGGCTCTACGCTTCGCTTCGGCCGGGATGACAACAGTGGGGTGGAAATCAATTTGCTCATTCCTAGCCGCCCACCATCTCGAGCCACTCGTCCTCGGTCATCACCTGGATCCCCAGTTCGGTGGCGGTCTTCAGCTTCGAGCCCGCCCCCGGGCCGGCGACCACCAGGTCGGTCTTCTTGGACACCGACGAGGCGACCTTGGCGCCCAGCCCCTCGGCCTGGGCCTTGGCCTCGTCGCGGGTCATCTTCTCCAGCGAGCCGGTGAAGACGATGGTCTTGCCGGCCACGGCCGTGTCGGTCTTGGGCTTGGCCACCGGCTGGATGTCCAGCTCGGCGACCAGGTTGGCCACCTTCTCGCGATTGTGTTCCTCGGCGAAGAAGCGGGCGATCGACTGGGCCGCCACCGGGCCGACGCCGTCGATGGCCGCCAGCTGCAGGTAGTCGTCGCCCGGCGCCCCCTGCCCGGCCTCGGCCAGGGCCTGGGCGAAGGCGTCCCAGTCGCCGTAGCGCTCGGCCAGGGCCGTTCGGGCCGGCTTGTTCAGCCTGGGCACGGCGTGGCCGATCTTGACCTCCAGGCTGTCGGCCTCCGGCCACGGATCGGCCCTCAGCCCGCCCTTGCCCGCCTCGACCAGTTCGTCGCGGGCCTTGGGACCGACGCCGGCCGCCCCCGACAGCTCCAGATAGACCGCCCCCGGCAACTGCGCCGCCGCCCGCTCGGCGGCGGCCTGCAGGTCCTCGAACCGGTCGAAGTTTCGGGCCAGGACCGTCGAGGTGGTCTCGCCGATGTCGCGCATGCCCAGGCCGTAGATCACCCGGTCCAGGCCAATGGTGCGCCGCGCCTCGATGCCCTTGACCAGGTTGGCCACCGAGGTTTCGCCATAGCCGTCGCGCTCACGAAGCTCGGCCAGTTTCGCCTCGTCCTTGGTCAGCTTGAAGATGTCGGCCGGCTCCTTGATCCAGCCGGCCTCGAAGAACGCCGCCAGCTGCTTCTCGCCCAGACCCTCGATGTCGAAGGCCCGGCGGGAGACAAAGTGGCGCAGGTGCTCGATGCGCTGGAACGGGCAGGCGAATTCGCCGGTGCAGCGGCGCACCACCGACTCGGTCCCGGACGCGTTGACCTCGCGGGCCAGCGGCGTCTTCAGCGGACAGGGGCATTCGTGCGGGAATTCGTAGCGCTCGGGCTCGGGATCGGGCCGTTCGTCGAGCGCCACCTCGACGATCTGCGGGATCACGTCGCCGGCCCGCTGGATCACCACGGTGTCGCCGACCCGGACGTCCAGGCGGGCGATCTCGTCGGCGTTGTGCAGGGTGGCGTTGGTCACCGAAACCCCGCCCACGGTCACCGGCTTCAGCCGCGCCACCGGGGTGATCGCCCCGGTGCGGCCCACCTGCAGGTCGATGGCCTCCAGGATCGTGCGGGCCTGCTGGGCCGGGAATTTGCGGGCGATGGCCCAGCGGGGCGAGCGCGACACGAAGCCCAGGCGGCGCTGCTGCTCCAGGTCGTCGACCTTGTAGACCACGCCGTCGATGTCGAACGGCAGTTTGGGCCGCAGCACCTCGAATTCGGCATAGGCGTCCAGCAGGCCCTGGGCGTCCTGGACGCGCCTGGCCGGCGGAGCGGTGGTGACGAAGCCCCATTGGTGGAGCTTTTCCAGCGCCTCCCACTGGCCGGCGGCGAACGGTCCGCTGGCCAGGCCCCAGGCATAGGCGAAGAACCGCAGCGGCCGCTGGGCGCTGATCTTCGGGTCGATCTGGCGCAGCGAGCCGGCGGCGAAGTTGCGGGGATTGGCGTAGGTGCGCTGGCCGGCCTCCTGGGCCGCGGCGTTGAAGGCGGCGAAGGCCTCCAGCTCGACATAGACCTCGCCCCGGATCTCGATCACCTCGGGCCAGCCCGAGCCTTTCAGGCGGTGCGGGATGTCGGCGATGGTCCGCAAGTTGGCGGTGACGTCCTCGCCCACCTTGCCGTCGCCCCGCGTCGCGCCCTGGACCAGCACGCCGTTCTCGTAGCGCAGCGAGGCCGACAGGCCGTCGATCTTCGGCTCGGCGGTGTAGAACACCGGTTCGGTCGTCAGGCGCAGGAAGCGGCGGATGCGGGCGTCGAACTCGGTGGCCTCGTCGTTGGAAAAGGCGTTGTCGAGGCTCAGCATCGGCACGCCGTGCTCGACCGGCGAGAACTGCTCGGCCCGCGCCGCCCCGACCCGCATCGACGGCGAGTTCTCGCGGATCAGCTCGGGAAACCGCGCCTCGATGTCGAGGTTGCGGCGCTTGAGGGCGTCGTATTCGGCATCGCTGATCGTCGGGGCGTCCTGCTGGTGATAGCGCAGGTCGTGCGCCGCTAGCGCGTCGGCCAGCCAGGCCAGCTCGGCGTCGGCTTGGTCCTTGGTGAGGTCGGCGGCGGCGATCTGGGACACGGGCGAATCCGGAAGCTGGAGGACGGCGGGAGACTAGCGGGGGCCGGCCGCGCCGCGAACCCCCTCCGGCCCTTCGGGCCACCTCCCCCAGAGGGGGAGGAGCTACGCCGTACGAGCTGCTCCCCCTCTGGGGG
>NZ_JBWKPX010000042.1:0-38948 GCF_059418465.1 Caulobacter sp. GW821-FHT09A05 | reverse complement strand
AGACCAAGATCAAGCGCGCCGGATGGGATGAAACCTTCCTGCTCTCACTCCTGGGTTATATGCGATAGCCCTGCCCCAGAGGGGGAGGATCTACGCCGCGCGGATGCTCCCCTCCGGGGGAGCTGTCGGCGAAGCCGACTGAGGGGGTTTGTCGCACTGCGAGTCAGTTGCAAAAGCCGGGCGCTTCAGCTACATGAGAATGACAATCATTCGGCGGGACGCATTCCCTTGTACGTCTGCAACTGTAACGGCATTCGCGAGCGGGAAGTCCGCGCCGCCATCGACGCCGGGGCCACCCGCCCGGCCGACGTGTTCCGTCACAAGGGCTGCCAGGCCCAGTGCGCCAAGTGCGTCTGCGAGATGCGCCAGATGATCCAGGACAACCGCCAAGCCCTGGCCTACGCCGCCGAATAGGCCGCCAAAACCGCGAGAAACCGTTATCGCGAAGCAGTCTCACGCTTTTCCGTGAGGCTGAGAAACACTTGCAGACATAGCGGTTGAAGCAACCTCTCCGATAGACCAGGGTCGCGTCGAATCTGACCTTTTGAGGAGGCCGCCATGCAAGGCGATCCCGGCATCATCCGGCTCTTGAACGCGGTGCTCACCAACGAGCTGACGGCGGTGAACCAGTACTTCCTGCACGCGCGGATGTACGACAACTGGGGCTTCAAGCGCCTGGGCAAGATCACCTACGACGAGTCGATCGGCGAGATGAAGCACGCCGACAAGCTGATCAACCGCATCCTGTTCCTGGAAGGCCTGCCCAACCTGCAGGACCTGCACAAGCTGAAGATCGGCGAGACCGTCCCCGAATGCCTGGCCAGCGACCTGTCGGTCGAGCTGGGCGGCCGCGAGACCCTGATCCCCGGCATCATCCAGTGCGAGCAGGCCCGCGACTATGTCAGCCGCGAGCTGCTGCGCGAGATCCTCAGCGACACCGAGGAGCACATCGACTTCCTCGAAATGCAGCTGGGCCTGGTCAAGTCGCTGGGCGAGCAGAACTACCTGCAGAGCGCCGTGGGCGAACTGCCGGCTTAGGGCGAAGGCTGGAGCGCAAGACCCTCCCCCTGTGGGGGAGGCGATCGCGAAGCGATCGGTGGGGGGCGTTTTGGGATCGTCGATCCTTGGAGCGGCCACCTGCCGATCACTCCCCCCTCCGTCGGCTTCGCCGACACCTCCCCCACAGGGGGAGGACCTAGACCTCCCGCACCATGAACACCCGCGCCTCCTCGTCGAGGCCGCGCGCCCGGTGCTCCGCCCGGATCTCCGCCATCCCCGGGGTCAAGGCCGTCACCGCCACGAACCCCAGCCGCCGGTAATAGGGCGCGTTCCAGGGGATCTCGCGGAAGGTCGACAGCGACAGGCCCGCCAGCCCCGCCGCCCGGGCCTGGTCCGCCGCCGCGTCCAGCAGGGCCGCGCCGATCCGCCGGCCCGCGAAGGCCGGCAGCACGTCCAGCTGTTCGACATAGGCCCGGGCCTCGACCGGCCGGAACATCACGAACCCCGCGACCGTCTCGCCCTCCACGGCCACGATCAGGCCGCCGTCGGCGATCCGCGCCGCCAGCACCGCCGCCGGGCTGGGCTCATCGGCGGCCAGGGCGTCCATCAGCCCGACGAACCGCTGGGCCGAGGCGCGCTCGAGGGCGCGGATCGTCTCGATCTCCTCGAGGCGCGCGGAGCGGAACGTGACCATGACGACCTCACAAACCGTTGCCCCGCTTGGGAACCAAGGTCCAGCTAGACGGTTACAAGCATGTTTAGCGAGGAGTTCCGTCATGCACATCCCGAACGGCAAATCCCACGGGAGGCGGACTCACGCCGGCCGCGAGTCGTTCGAGATCGACGCGAAGGCCGACACGGCCGCCTCGGCCGGCGCCCAGCTGGCCCTGGGCCTGGCGGTGGCCGGCGGGGCGATCCTGCTGTCGACCATCCTGGGCCGCCGGCACGAGCGGATGATCGACGACGAGGAATATGCGGTCGGCTACGCCGAGATGCACGAGCCGGTCGCCCACCAGCCCAAGATGCTGACCAGCCTGATCCTGCCGCCGCTGTTCATCGCCATGACCCTGTCGGGGCTGCGCATCTGGAACGCGCCGTCCAGCCCCACCCGCACCCGGGCTCTCACCCTCTGGAGCCTGGTCCAGGGCTTCAACGCCCTGTGGCTGGCCCTCGGCGCCAAGCGCGTCGGGGGGCAGCTTGGGGCGGCGACCGCGTCCCTGGCCGCCTCGGGGGCCTACGCCCTGCAGGCCCGCAAGCTGGTGGCCCCGGCCTCGGGCTTCAGCAGCCCCTATCTCGGCTGGCTGGGCTTCGCCAACGCCCTGACCGAGGAACTGTGGAAGCGCCCCCGCCGCGTGACGGTCCACTGAGGTAGCGCCGGCCGTTCAGCGACGGTTCAGACGGCCACGCCCTAGCTTCCTCCAAGCCACGCCTTGGGGGGAGTTTTCACATGCGCCGTCGTCTTTGGACCCTGGGGATCGCCGTCGCGGCCGCGGCCTTGGCCGGCTGCGCCACCATGAGCCAGGAGGCCTGCCGGCAGGGCGACTGGGCGGGTGTCGGCTTCAAGGACGGCGAGGCGGGACGCCCGCAGAGCCGCCTGGACGACCACGCCAAGGCCTGCGCCAAGGCCGGGGTGGTCCCCGAGGCCGCGCCCTATTTCGCGGCCCGCGACCAGGGGCTGAAGCTCTACTGCACCCAGGACCGCGGCTTCGACGAGGCCCGCAACGGCAACGGCTATGCCGGGGTGTGCCCGCAGGGGGCCGAGCGGGGGTTCCTGATCGGCTATGCCGACGGCCAGCTGGTCCACGACGCCGTCTCGCGCCTCAGCCAGGCGGAATCGGACCGCGACAGCGCCGACCACCGCGCCGAGAAGCGCGACCGCCAGGCGCGCGGCGTCGAGGACGAGCTGACCAATCCCAAGCTGAACGACGAGCAGAAGCACGAGCTGCGCGACCGCCTGAACCGCCTGCGGGCCGAACGCCGCCAGGCGGTGGAGGACGGCCGCCGCGCCGACTGGGCCGCTCGCGACGCCGAGCGGGAGGTGGACGAGCTGCGGCATCGGTTCGGGCCGCGGTATGGGGGGTGGTAGTTTCACCCTCTCCCTTTGGGAGAGGGTTATTTCAAGCCCGCCGCCCGATCCAGGCTCCACCGTCCGCCGCCCCGGGCCACCAGGAACAGCAGAATCGCCGCCCAGGACAGGTGGGTGCTCCAGGCGTCGGGATAGACGAACACCTCGATCACCAGGGTCATGCCCAGGAAGGCCAGGGCCGAGAGCCGGGTGAACAGGCCCAGCACCAGCAGGATCGAGAACAGGTGCTCGCTGTAGGTGGCCAGGTGGGCGGCGAGGTCCGGCGGGATCAGCGGCAGGGCGTAGTCGTCGGCGAACAGCGAATAGGTCCCGTCGGTGATGTGCAGGATGCCGTCGACCTTGGTGCGGCCCGACAGGAAGAACACCGAGGCGATCCCCAGGCGGGCGACCAGGGCCAGCAGGTCGTCGGGCAGGGCGCGATGGGCCAGGGCGGCCAGGCCGTCGAAGGGGCGGCTCCAGGGGCGCGGGGCGGCGGGGACGAGGGCTTGGTCGGTCACGGGACGGCTCCAAGGTCGAGGCCGACGAACACGCCGTCGGCGATCAGGGCGGCGAACAGGACGGCGAGGTCGGCGGCGGGGTCGGCCTCCGCGGCGGCGGTGATCGCCTCGCCCAGGCTGGCGCCGTCTCGCGCGGCGGCCAGGAAGGCGAAGCCGCCCGCGTCGAGCAGGCGGCTATGCACCGTGTCTTCGGGGCGGACGATCAGCACGCCCTGCGGGTCTTCGTGCAGGACCATCTTGGCGGGATCGGGTTCGCGCGCCGCCAGCCACAGGCCCGGCAGGCCGCTGTCGAACCAGGCGAAGGCCAGGCTGGGATGCAGGCGCGGGCGGGCGGCGGCCAGGACGTCCGGGGCCAGGGCGAAGGCCTCGGCGGCGAGGGGCTGGGCTTCGGGCGCGAACAGGGCGGTGGTCCACATCCGGTCCAGCCGGGCCATGGCCGGCAGGTAGGGCAGGTCGTCGGCCGGCGGGAAGCGCGCCAGCCAGTCCGGGAAAGCCTCGCCATAGGCCAGCAGGGCGGCGCCGGACGGCGGATGCTCGGCGGCGAACAGGGCGGCGGCGGCCCGGAACCAGTCGTCGCCGACCAGGCTGGCCACGGTCGGGAAATTGGCCGCCAGGGCGTCGACGCGGCCCTTGGCGATGGTGTTGCGGTAGACGGAAAGGCCGGCGGGCTGGTCCTGGCCTTCGGGCAGCCAGCCGGCGATGGGCGCGGCCGTGCGTTCGGCGAGGGCGGCGACGAAGGCGTCCTGGAATTGGCCGAGCATATTTTGCATCGTCATCCCCCGACCTGTTCGGGGGACCCAAGCCGAGGCGGCCGATCCAGTTCGGGTTCCCCGCATGAAGCGGGGGATGACGGAGGCTTTTGATCGGGGTCGGAGCCGACCAGCATTCCGTGCGCCCGGTCGCGCTCGGTCCTCAGCACGTCGAATGCGGGAATGTCGTCGTCACGCTCGATCAGGGTGGGACGCGGGCCGACGCGGTCGATCAGGCGGCGGTACAGCGTCCAGACGACCTCGGCCACCGGCGCGCCGTGGGTGTCGATCAGCAGGGCCGAGCCGCCCCCCTCCTTCAGGCCAGGGTCGGGGCCGTGGCCGGCCAGGTGGATCTCGCCGATCACGTCGGCGGGCAGGGCGTCCAGATAGGCCTCGGCGGCGTAGCCCAGGTTGCTGGCGCTGACGAAGACGTTGTTGACGTCGACCAGCAGGCCGCAGCCGGTGCGGCGGGCCAGCTCGGCCAGGAAATCGGTCTCGTCCAGCGCGTGGCCGGTCAGCGGCAGGTACAGGGACGGGTTCTCGACCAGGATCGTCCGTCCCAGGACGTCCTGCGCGCGGCCGATATTGGCGGCGATGCGGTCCAGGGCCGCTTGGGTGCGGGGAAAGGGCAGCAGGTCGGGCTGGTGGACCCCGCGCCAGGCGCTCCAGGCCAGGTGCTCGGAGACCACGAACGGCTCGAACCGGTCGGCCAGGGCGCTGAGGGCTTGCAGATGCGCCGGGTCCGGATCGGCGTCGGCGGCCAGGGACAGGCCCACGCCATGCAGCGACAGCGGATGCTTGGCGCGGATCGCCTCCAGCCAGCGCAGGCGCGGCCCGCCGGCGGCCATGTAGTTCTCGGGATGGACCTCGAACCACAGGCCCTCGTCCTCGGCCGCGAGGGCCTCGGCGTAGTGCTGCGACTTGAGGCCGAGGCCGGCGGTGGGGGACATGGGGGGTGTTCCAGGAGCCGTAAGACGTTGTCATCCCGGAAGCCCCGCAGGGGCTGTCCGGGACCCAGGGGACTGGGCGAAGGCCTTGCGGCTGTCCTGGGTCCCGGACAAGCGCTGCGCGCTTTCCGGGATGACAACGAACAGGGGAAGGCTGCGCTTAGCCGGCCTTCGGCGTCAGCGAACCCGCGCCGTTCGGGGTCTTGATGCTGGTGCAGGTCCCCTTGGCGACCTTCTTCCAGGCGTCGCCCTGGTAGTCGACCTTGGAGGTGCCCGCGCAGCTGGTGCCGGCGCCGGCCTTGCAGTCGTTCTGGCCGGCCTTGGCGACGCCGTAGCACTTTTCCATTTCGGCCTTGGCCGGCTTCATCTCGTCGCGGGCCATGGCGGCGCCGGCGCTCAGGGCGAAGACGGCGGCGAGGGCGAGGGCGGGGGTCTTGTTCATGGGGGACGTTTCCTTCGTCTGGGTCTGGCCGCGCCCGGCGCCGTTCGTCGACCCGTCCTGCGCGGTCAAGGGGAGTTACGGACGGCGGCGGCGGAAGGTTACACCGGTCCGCCGACAAAAACGCGGCGCGTCGAAAATCGCCAGGCATGGTTCCCGCCCTCCGCGGCGCGGTGTAACCATCGGCCCGTCTCGCGCGAACAAGGGGGAGGCGTGACGGAAACCGAGGCCGCCCTGAAGGCGCTGATGCTGCTGGGCCTGGACGGCGACGCCCCGGCCTATCGGCTGTTGCTGTCCCAGCTGGGCGGCCGGCTCCGCGTCTATTTCGAGCGCCGCATGCGCGACGCTCCCGGCGATGTGGAGGACCTGGTGCAGGAGACCCTGATGGCGGTGCATACGCGGCGCGCGACCTACGATCGCGCCCAGCCGTTCACCCCCTGGGCCTTCGCCCTGGCGCGCTACAAGCTGATCGACCACTGGCGGCGGCGCAAGGTGCGGGCCACCGTGCCGATCGATGATTATGTCGAGGTGCTGGCCGCCTACGCCCCCGAGCCGGGCTCGGCCATGGACCTGGACCGGGCGCTGGAGACCCTGCCCGAGCGCCAGCGCAACCTCGTGCGCGACGTCAAGATCCAGGGCCTCAGCCTGGCCCAGGCCGGCGCGCGGGCCGGCGTCTCGGAGGGCGCGGCCAAGGTCGCCCTGCACCGGGCGCTCAAGAGCCTGGGGGAAAGGATGCGCGGCCGTGCGGACGGATGATCTGATCGCTCAGCTGGCGGCCGACCCGCGCGCCGTCCCGGCCGGGGCGGTGCAGCGCCGGTTCGCAGCGGTGGCCGCGGCCGGGGCCCTGGCGGCCCTGGTGATGGTGCTGGCCTGGCTGGGGACGCGTCCCGACCTGATGGGCGCCATGGCCGGCCGGATGTTCTGGATGAAGGCGGCCTATACCGCCCTGCTGGGCGTGGCGGGGTTCTGGGCGCTGGAACGCCTGGCCCGGCCCGACGGCGCGCCGCGCAAGGCGCTGCTGTTCGGGGCCCTGGTGCTGGCGGTGTTCGTCGGCCTGGGCCTGGGCCAGTGGCTGGCGGCCGACCCGGAGCATCGGCGGCTGATGATGCGCGGCCATTCCTGGACGGTCTGCGCGCGCAACATCCTGGCCCTGGCCCTGCCGGGTCTGGCGGCGACGCTGGTCGTGCTGCGCGGCATGGCCCCGACCCGCCCGGCCCTGACCGGCTTCGCGGCGGGCGCCTTCGCCGGCGGCGTGGCGGCCACGGTCTACGGCCTGCACTGCGGCGAGAGCACCATGGTGTTCGTGGGGGCCTGGTACACCCTGGGGGTGCTGGGGACCGGCCTGTTGGGCGCGGTGGCGGGGAAGTGGGCTTTGCGGTGGTGAGCCTGTCCTTCTCCCCTTGCGGGAGAAGGTGGCCGCCGAAGGCGGTCGGATGAGGGGTCTCTCAAACGCCAAACGAAGAAGGGCCGCACGGCTTTCGCCGGTGCGACCCCTTATCCGTCGGCTTCGCCGACACCTTCTCCCGCAAGGGGAGAAGGAGAACCGCCAGGACGCTTAGTCCTTGGCGCGTTCCTGGTACGAGCCGTCTTCCGTCAGGATGATCACCTTGGTGCCGGCCGCGATGTACGGCGGGACCATGGTGCGCACGCCGTTGCTGAGCACGGCGGGCTTGTACGAGGACGAGGCGGTCTGGCCCTTCACCGACGGTTCGGTGTCGACGATCTCCAGCACCACGGTGCGCGGCAGCTCCAGGGCGATCGGCACCTCGTTGTGGGTCGACAGCTGGACGGTCATGCCCTCCTGCAGGTAGGCGCCCAGGTCGCCGACCACCTCTTCGGTCGCCACGAGCTGGTCGTAGCTTTCCGGGTTCATGAAGTGGTAGCCCTCGCCGTCCTGGTACAGGAAGGTGTGGTTGCGCTGGTCGACGAAGGCGCGCTCGACCTGTTCGGTCGTGCGGTAGCGTTCGGACACCTTCACCCCGTCCGAGATGCGGCGCATGTTCAGCTGGGTGACCGGCGTGCCCTTGCCGGGGTGGATGTTCTCGGCGTTGAGGACCACGTAGAGCTTGCCGTCCATATCGACGACGGAACCCTTCCTCAGCGAGCTGGCGGCGACTTTAGTCACTTAGTTCGTCCTTGATCCCGCGGCGGCCCGGAGCCGCGCGAATTTGCGTTGGATATCGCCCTCCTATAGCGATCCTCGCCAAGTTCGCCAGCCCGACCAGAGCGTTTCCCGTGCAGACACCGTCTTCCTCGCCCTGGTGGCGGCCCGAAAACCACGCCGACCGGCGGCCGTTCCTGTTGGCCCGCAACCGGATCAAGGCCGCGTTCCGGGCCTGGTTCGCGGCCCGCGACTTCCTGGAAGTCGAGACCGCGGCCCTGCAGGTCTCGCCCGGCGCCGAGGCCCACCTGCACGCCTTCGAGACCGCCGCCCTGACGCTTTCCGGGGAAAGCACGGCGCTCTACCTGCACACCTCGCCGGAATTCTCGTGCAAGAAGCTGCTGGCGGCCGGCGAGCGGCGGATCTTCGATTTCGGCAAGGTCTGGCGCAACCGCGAGCGCGGGGCGCTGCATCACCCCGAGTTCACGATGCTGGAATGGTACCGGGTCGGCGACCCCTACCAGGCGCTGATGGACGACTGCGCCGCCCTGCTGGTCCTGGCGGCGGAAACCGCGGGGACCCGGGAATTCCGCTTCCGCGGCCAGGCGTGCGACCCGTTCGCGGCGCCCGAGCGGGTGACGGTGGCGCAGGCGTTCGAACGCCATGCCGGGGTCGACCTGCTGGCCTCGATCGGGCCCGGCGGCGAGACCGATCGCGACGCCCTGGCCGCCTCGGCGCGGGCGGCGGGGATCCGTGTCGCGGACGATGATACCTGGGCCGACGTGTTCAGCCGGGTGATCGTCGAGAAGGTCGAGCCGAACCTGGGCGTCGGCCGGGCGACGATCCTCTGCGAATATCCGACCGCCGAGGCCGCCCTGGCCCGGCCCAAGCCGGGCGACCCGCGCGTGGCCGAGCGGTTCGAGCTCTATGCCTGCGGGGTGGAGCTGGCCAACGCCTTCGGCGAGCTGACCGACGCCGGCGAGCAGCGCCGCCGCTTCGAGGCCGAGATGGACGAGAAGGCCCGGGTCTATGGCGAGCGCTTCCCGCTGGACGAGGACTTCCTGGCGGCCCTGGCGATCATGCCCGACGCCTCCGGCTCGGCCCTGGGCTTCGACCGGCTGGTGATGCTGGCGACGGGGGCGAGCCGGGTGGACCAGGTGCTGTGGACGCCGGTGGCGGAGTAGGGCCCTTCGCGCCGGCCCTATGGCAGGGGGACCATCATCACCGGCCGTGACATCTCGAACCGCTTGCCGGTCGCCGTCAGCTGGCCGTCCGCCGCGATGTGGAACACGGCGATGTCATTGCTGCGCTGGTGCGCCACGAACAGGCGCTTCCGCGTCTCGTCCAGCAGGAAGAACCGAGGCCAGTCGCCGCCGGTCGCGATCGTCTGCAGCGGCGTCAGCGTCCCGTCCGCGCCGATGCGGAAGCTGGCGATCGAGTTGTGGCCGCGGTTGGAAACATAGAGCACGTCGCCGGCGGCGTTGATCGCCAGGTGCGCCGCCTGGCTCTTGCCGGTGAAATCTGCCGGCAGGGTGTCGACGGTCTGCAGGGCGGTCAGGGTTCCGTCCGGCGCGCGCGCGAAGGCGACGACGGTGTTGGCGTATTCGGTGACCACATAGGCGAAGTGGCCCTTGGGATGGAAAGCCATGTGGCGCGGTCCCGCCCCCTTGGGCAGGGCGGCGGCGACGGTCGGGGCGCCGACCGTCCCGGACCTGGCGTCGTAGGGATAGGCGCGGATCTCGTCGTGCCCCAGGTCGCTGACATAGAGCCGGTCGCCCTCCGGCGACCACTGAACCCAGTGGGCGTGGCCGGCCTCGAACGCGGCCTTCGGCTCGCCGGCCGCGTGCAGCACCTGGGGGCCGGGCTGGATCGCGCCGGTGGCCGGGTCGAGGCGGAAAACCGCCACCACGTCGCCGAAATAGTTGGCCACGGCCAGGCGGCTCCTGTCGGGGCTGAGGGCCAGGTAGCAGGGCGCGCCGGCCTCGGACGGCTGGACGGCCAGGGGCTTCAGTGTCCGGCCGTCGGGCGACAGCCGGTAGGCGCCCACCCGCCCGGCGCTCTCGATCTCGTCGGTGACGTAGACCCGACCGGTCTTGGCGTCGTGCAGCGCGAACGAGGCGTTCTCGACGTCGGCGAAGGTCCGCACGGCGGTGAAACGGTCGGTCGCCGCGTCGAACTTCAGCAGCGACATGCCCTTGTGGCCGTCGGCGCTATAGGTCCCGACCAGATATCGCGTCTCGGCCGAGGCCGCGCCCCCGCCCAGCATCACCGCCGCCGCGAACACCAGGGTGGAGATCAGTTTCATCGTCGGGCGCTCCGTTCGAAAAACGCTTATCCAGCGATTCTGCGGCGATCGGTCAGGTGGCGTTCGGCGGGCGTCGGGACGCCGGCGGCGGGACAGGCGGGGGCGTCCCTAGGCCCGTCCCCGGATCATCCAGCACGCCGCGGTGAACCGCGCCACGCCGTCGGACAGGAAGGGCGCGAAGCCCCGCCGCACGGCCTCGATCACCGCGTCGCGACGGTCCGCGTCCAGGCTCGGCAGCGCCAGGCTCACCGGCCCCATGCGGACAGCGTAGGTCGCCAGGTCGTCGGCCGGCATCTGGCAGGCGACATCGAGCGGCTGGAGGTCGACCTCGCGCCAGCCGGCCGCCGTCAGGATCCCGCTCACCCGCTGGCGATCGGTGAAGGCGAACTGGCCCGGCGCGTCCGGCGCGCGCGGCGGCGCTTCGGGCAGCAGCGGGGCGGCCGCGCGTTCCGCCGCGGTCATGAACGGGTTGTCCTCGATCCCGCGCCAGGCGACCATCGCCAGCCGGGCGTCCGTCCGCGCCGCGCGCCGCAGGTTGGCGAAGGCGGCGACCGGATCGTCGAAGAACATCACCCCGAACCGCGAGATCACCGCGTCGAAGCGCGCGGCCGGGAAGGCGTGAAGCTGGGCGTCGGCGACGACGAAGTCGGCGTTGTCGACGCCGGTTTCGACCGCCCGCCGCCGCGCCAGGTCGATCAGCGGGGCCGACAGGTCCAGGCCGGTGCAGCGGCCTTGCCCCAGCAGGCTCCGCGCCACGGCGAAGGTGGTCGCGCCGGCCCCGCAACCGACGTCGAGCACGTCGCGGGCGCCCTGTCGGCGGACGTCGTCGACGAGCGGTTGCACCAGCGGCTCCAGCAGGCGGTCGAGCAGCGCGTTCTGCTCCACCCAGTTGCGGCCGGCCAGGCCGTTCCAGAGCTCGGCCTGGGCCTGATTGGGCGTCGTCGGCTGCGTCACGCGATGCTCCTTGCTTTCCATGGCGATCGTGGACGAGGCTACGACTTCAAGCCCACTTGAGGTCAATGGTGAAACCGCTCGACATCGCCCAGGTCGCCGCCGCCACCGGCATGGCCGCGTCCAGGCTTCGATATTACGAGGAGAAGGGACTGATCGTCTCGGTCGGCCGGCGCGGCCTGAAGCGGCTGTTCGAGGCCGGCGTGGTGGAGCGCCTGTCGCTGATCGCCCTGGCCCAGGCGGCCGGCTTCTCGCTGGACGAGATCGCCGGCATGGTCGACACGGCGGGGCGGCCGCGCCTGGACCGCGCCCAGCTGTCGGCCAAGGCCGACGACCTGGACCGGACCGTCCGTCGCCTGTCCGCCCTGCGCGACGGCCTGCGCCACGCCGCCGCCTGTCCCGCCCCCAGCCACATGGAATGCCCGACCTTCCGGCGGCTGCTGAAGGGCGCGCTGGAGACCCGGCGCCGGACGTTCGTCGAAGACCTCGGCTGAGCCGCCGCATTGCCCAGGACGCCTTAATCGGCCATATCCCGCGCCTCATGACCGCCGCCCGCACCCTCCGCAGCGCCGCCGCCCTGGCCGAGGCCGGCCTGATCGCCCTCGAGCGCCTGCCGGCGCTGGAGGCCGTGGCGGCGCGCTACGCGGTGGCCGTCACCCCGGACATGGCCGAGCTGATCGACCCGGCCAACGAAAGCGACCCGATCGCCCGCCAGTTCCTGCCCGGCGAGGCCGAGCTGCTGGAAAGCCCCGGCGAGGTGGCCGACCCGATCGGCGACGCGGCCCACAGCCCGGTCGAGGGGATCGTCCACCGCTACCCGGACCGCGTGCTGCTCAAGCCCACCCACACCTGCGCGGTCTATTGCCGGTTTTGCTTCCGCCGCGAGGTGGTCGGGCCCGGGGGCGCGGCCAACCTGTCGCCGGACCAGTTGGACGCCGCCTTCGCCTATATCGCCGCCCATCCGGAGATCTGGGAGGTGATCGTCACCGGCGGCGACCCGCTGGTGCTGTCGCCGCGCCGCCTGGGCGACCTGGGCCGGCGGCTGGCGGTCCTCGGCCACGTCAAGGTCGTGCGCTTCCACACCCGCGTGCCGGTGGTCGACCCGGCGGCGGTCACCGACGACATGGTCGCGGCCCTGAAGGCCAGCGGCAAGACGGTCTATGTGGCCCTGCACGCCAACCATGTCCGCGAGCTGACCCCGGCCGCGCGGGCCGCCGCCGCCCGGATCATCGACGCCGGGATCCCGATGCTGAGCCAGACCGTGCTGCTGAGGGGCGTCAACGACGACCCGGAGGCCCTAGGCGCCCTGATGCGCGGCTTCGTCGAGACCCGCATCCGGCCCTACTACCTGCACCACGGCGACCATGCGCCGGGCACCGCCCATCTGCGGACCACGGTGGAGGAAGGCCGCGCCCTGATGCGCGCCATCCGCGGCCGGTTCTCGGGCCTGTGCCAGCCGACCTACGTGCTCGACATCCCGGACGGCCACGGCAAGGTCCCGATCGGCCCGGACTACCTGGCCGCGGCCGGCGAGGTCGAGGATCCGAACGGCGTTGCGCACGCCTATCCGCCGACCGCCCCGGCGGGCCGCTAAGCCCCGGCCGCCTTCGCCGCCCGATTGACGCCACGGTGCTGACGCACCTAGGGGGCCTCAGCCGCGCGGGGTGACAAGGAAGCATGACGACGCCGGAAAGCGACAAGGCCGTCAGCGGCGCCGCCGTGCCGCGCATCGACGTCATCGACGGCCTGCGCGGCTATTTCCTGGTCTTCATGCTGATCAACCACCTGGTCTTCAATGGCGGCTACTGGCTGATCTGGCTCAATCAGCGCCAGATCGCCTTCGTCGAGGACGCCCAGGGCTTCGTGTTCATCTCCGGCCTGCTGGTCGGCATGGTCTATGGCCGCAAGATGCTGCGCGACGGCTTCAGGCGCGGGGCGGGCGCGCTCTGGCGGCGAAGCGGGGAGATCTACCTCTACGCCATGGCCAGCCTGGCGGGCGTCCTGACCCTGGCCTGGCTGGCCCCCCGGGCCTCGCAATCCTGGACCGACTGGCTGGGCGCCCTCGACTGGGGCAACCTGCCCGGCCTGGCGAGCGCGGCGGCGCTGCTCTACCAGCCGACCCTGCTCGACATCCTGCCGCAGTACGTCGTCTACATGGTGGTCGCCCCGGTGCTGGTCTGGGCTTGCCTTCGGGGACATGGCGGGATGGTCCTGGTCGGCTCGACCCTGCTGTGGCTGGCGGCGCAGTTTGGCCTGCACCAGCCGTTCACCGCCGCCCTGAACACCTGGCTGGCCGAGCACGGCCGCACCGGCCTGCGGGCCCATTTCAACCTGATGGCCTGGCAGATCGTCTTCGTCAGCGCCATGGTGCTCGGCGTCCTGACCGTCACCGGCCGGCTGCGCTGGGACCAGGTGTTCCGCCCCGACCAGACCTGGCTGCCCAAGACCGCCCTGGCGATCTGCCTGTTCTTCCTGCCGTTCCGGGTCGGCCTGACCACCAACCACATCCCGCCGCAGGTGCTGGAGCGCTTCAGCCAGTTCGAGCTGCGCGGCGACTTCAGCCTGGTCTACCTGCTCAACTTCGCGGCGGCGGGGATCGGCCTGGCCTGGCTCCTGATCGCCGGACCCCGCTCGTCGCGGGCCTGGATCCGCAAGGTCTCGGAGCTGCTGCTGGGGTTGTTTCGCACGCCGTTCCTGCGGCTACTGGGCCGCCACTCGCTGCAGATCTACGCCTGGCACGTGCTGCTGGTGTTCGGCGTGCGGACGCTGGACTTCTATGAGGGGCCTTTTCCGCAGGCGTCGCGGATCGCCATCGCCTTCATCTGCCTGGCCCTGCTGATGCTCCCAGCGCTGTGGCGTGAAGGCCGGGTGTTCAAGCTCGCGACCTGACCAACGAAAAGGCCTCCCAGGTCGCTCTGGGAGGCCTCCTCGTCTCTTCGAACGCCGGAAGCCTACTCGGCCGCCGCCTTCTTGGCCGCCGCGCCGAACTTGGCGTTCAGCTCGCCGGACAGGTAGCGCTTGGCCATGGTCGCGGTCGACAGCGGCTTGATCCGGTCGGCGTGGCCGGCTGAACCGAACTGCACGAAGCGGTCCTGGCAGACCTGGCGCATGGCTTCCTTGGCGGGCTTGAGATAGGCGCGCGGGTCGAACTCGTGCGGCTTCTCGATCAGGATCTTGCGGATCGCGCCGGTGATGGCCAGGCGGTTGTCGGTGTCGACATTGACCTTGCGCACGCCGTGCTTGATGCCGCGCTGGATCTCCTCGACCGGCACGCCCCAGGTCTGGGGAATGGCCCCGCCGTACTGATTGATGACGTCCTGCAGCTCCTGGGGAACCGACGAGGAGCCATGCATCACCAGGTGGGTGTTGGGCAGGCGCTGATGGATCTCCTCGATCACGTGCATGGCCAGGACGTCGCCGTCCGGCTTGCGCGTGAACTTGTAGGCCCCGTGGCTGGTGCCCATGGCGATGGCCAGGGCGTCGACGCCGGTGCGCTCGACGAACTCGACCGCCTGGTCCGGGTCGGTCAGCAGCTCGTCGTGGCTCAGCACGCCTTCGAAGCCGTGGCCGTCCTCGGCCTCGCCCATGCCGCTTTCCAGCGAGCCCAGCACGCCCAGCTCGCCCTCGACCGAGACGCCGCAGCTGTGGGCCATCTCGACCACCTTGCGGGTGACCTCGACGTTGTACTCGTAGGTGGCTGGGGTCTTGGCGTCCTCCATCAGCGAACCGTCCATCATCACCGAGGTGAAGCCGTACTGGATCGCCGTGGCGCAGGTGGCCGGGCCGTTGCCGTGGTCCTGGTGCATGCACACCGGGATGTTGGGATAGATCTCGGCCAGGGCGTCGATCATCCGGGCCAGCATGATGTCGTTGGCGTAGCTGCGCGCGCCGCGCGAGGCCTGGATGATGACCGGGGAATTGACGGCTTCCGCCGCCTCCATGATCGCCAGGCCCTGTTCCATGTTGTTGATGTTGAAGGCGGGCAGCGCATAGTCATGCTCCGCCGCATGGTCCAGCAACTGTCTTAGCGTGATCCTCGCCACGTGTTGTTCTCCTGCAAGCGTGAAGTGTTTGGGTCGTTTCTTGTTTTTGGGGCTTTTGACGCTTTGCGTTCTTCGCCCGTAGTCCGCGTCGAGTTTCCTCGGCCTCGACGGTGAAAGTTTATCCCGGGTTTCCTCGGCCCCGGTGGTCGAATGATGTTTCGCCGGATTGGATCCGGTCTCCCATCCCGTTTTCCCCGGCCTTGGCCGGGGAGACGTTTCTAAACCTCGAGGGCCGCGACGCCCGGGAGCGTCTTGCCTTCCATCCATTCCAGGAACGCGCCGCCGGCGGTCGAGACGAAGGTGAAATCGCCCGAAACACCGGCGTGGTTCAACGCCGCCACGGTATCACCCCCGCCCGCGACGGCCACGATCTTACCCGACTTGGCGAGTTTCGCGGCGTGTTTTGCCGCCGAAACGGTCGCTTCGTCGAAGGGAGGCACCTCGAAAACGCCCAACGGGCCGTTCCAGATCAAGGTCTGGCTGGCGTCCATGGCTTCGATCAGCCGCTGGGCGCTCTTGGGGCCGGCGTCCAGGATCAGGTCGTCGGCCTGGACCTCGGACAGTTCGCGGGTCTCGGCGTCGACGCCCGGGGCGACCTTCTTGGCCACCACCACGTCGATCGGCAGCAGCAGTTCGCAGCCGCTCTTCTCGGCGGTGGCGATGATCTGGCGGGCGGTGTCGGCCAGGTCCTTTTCACACAGCGAGCCGCCGACGTCGTGGCCCTGGGCGAACAGGAAGGTGTTGGCCATGCCGCCGCCGATCGCCAGGCGGTCCAGCTTGGCGACCAGGTTGTTGAGCAGGTCCAGCTTGGTCGAGACCTTGGAGCCGCCGACGATGCCCAGCACGGGCTTCCTGGGATTGCCCAGGGCGGCGTCCAGGGCGTCCAGCTCGCGCTGCATGGCCAGGCCCGGATAGGCCGGCAGCAGCTTGGCCAGGCCTTCGGTCGAGGCGTGGGCGCGGTGGGCGGCGCTGAAGGCGTCGTCGACATAGAGGTCGCCGTTTTCCGCCAGCTGGGCGGCGAAGGCGGGGTCGTTCTTCTCCTCGCCGGCGTGGAAGCGGACGTTCTCCAGCAGGGCCACGCCGCCGTTCTCCATGGCGTTGACGACCCCGGCGGCGGCCGGACCCACGCAGTCGGCGGCGAAGGCCACCTCCTGCTCCAGGAGCTTGCCCAGCGGCTCGGCCACGAAGGCCAGGCTCATCTCGGGCACGACCTTGCCCTTGGGCCGATCGAAGTGGGCCAGCAGGACGACCTTGGCGCCCTTGGTCGACAGGTAGTGGATGGTGGGCAGCGCCGCGCGCAGGCGGGTGTCGTCGGTGATCGCTCCGCCGTCGACGGGCACGTTGAAGTCCACCCGGACCAGGGCGCGCTTGCCGGCGAGATCGGCGGTGTCGAGGGTGCGGAAGGGCATGGGATGTCTCTTACGGTTTGGGCGCGTGCTCGGGTTTCCGGGGCGCGTCTTGCAGGTGTCCGTCGATGATGTCGAAGAAGCGCCAGTCGGCTTTTCGCGCTCTTCGTACTTCGACTCGCGTGGGATGGAAGCTTTCGATCGAAGCGATATCGCCCAGCTTCGAGCGGTCGTTGGGATCTTCGAGCAGTTTGGATCCGCACCACTCGTCGGCGGCGCTGAAATAAATCGCGGTCGCGACCTTTCCCGCCAGCCAGTCGCCAATCAGCTCTTTCGCCGCGTTTGCCGCCCGGAAAGAGTCTGTGTCATCGCAGACCCCGTCGTCTGGCAGATGAGTGTGCCAATTGCCGAAGGCAACGGTCAGTTCGTCGTCCGAGGTGCTGATGAACACCTCCTCAGTTGCCGCACCGAGATGCGACCTGATCCGAAGAACCAGATGGTCCGGATCCCACCATTCCCAGTGTCCCGACTCGGCGGTTGGCCAATCTCGGAACTCCTCATAGATCGCCGCGCTCCATTCCGTCACGGGTTGGTCCGGCGACGGAGCATAAGGAACGCCGACAGGTGGGGGAGCGGCTGTCTCGGACATGACCAACTCCCCCAACGCGCCTTACAGGAACTTCGCCATTTCGAGCGCCGTGTCGCTCATGCGGGTCGCGAAGCCCCATTCGTTGTCGTACCAGCTGAGCACGCGGACCAGCTTGCCCTCGATGACCTGGGTCTGGGGCAGGGCGGCCGTCGAGCTGGCGGCGATGTGGTTGAGGTCCGACGAGACCAGCGGGTCGGTGGTGGTGAACAGCACGCCGTTCATCGGGCCGTCGGCGGCGGCCTTCAGGGCGGCGTTGACCTCGTCGACCGTGGTGTCGCGCGAGGGCACGACCTTCAGGTCGATGACCGAGACGTTGGGGGTCGGGACGCGGATCGACGAGCCGTCCAGCTTGCCCTTCAGGGCCGGCAGCACCAGGCCCAGGGCCTTGGCGGCGCCGGTCGAGGTGGGGATCATGCTGAGGGCCGCGGCGCGGGCGCGGTAGAGGTCCTTGTGCATGGTGTCCAGCGTCGGCTGGTCGCCGGTGTAGCTGTGGATCGTGGTCATGTAGCCACGCTCGATGCCGACGAGGTCGTGCAGGACCTTGGCCACCGGGGCCAGGGCGTTGGTGGTGCACGAGCCGTTGGAGACGACGATGTCCTCGGCGGTCAGGGTCTCGTGGTTGACCTTGTAGACGATGGTCTTGTCGGCGCCGTCGGCCGGGGCCGAGACCAGCACGCGCTTGGCGCCGGCCTTCAGGTGCAGGGCGGCCTTGTCGCGGGCGGTGAAGATGCCCGTGCACTCGAACGCGATGTCGACGTTCAGGTCCTTGTGCGGCAGCTCTTCCGGGTTGCGGATGGCCGTGACCTTGATCTTGCCCAGGCCGACGTCGATCCAGTCCTCGCCCGAGGTGACCACGCCGGGGAAGCGGCCGTGGACGCTGTCGTAGCGCAGCAGGTGGGCGTTGGTCTCGACCGGGCCCAGGTCGTTGATGGCGACGACCTCGATGTCGCGGCGCGCGTGTTCGGCGATGGAACGCAGGACGAGACGTCCGATCCGGCCGAAGCCGTTGATGGCGACGCGAATGGCCATGAGGTCTTTCTCCTAACGAGCGTCCGGCCGAGGCGACCGGCGTTACCTTGATTTTGCAGCGCGTTTTGCGGTGCGGGGCGGGGAAGTCAACCCCAAGAAACCTGTGCGAGCGCTCACATTGGATGACCTATTGTTATCCGCACGGTTTCGTCGCCCAATTGTCGCCATGGCGGGTGGCGAAGCAGGCCGCAGTCTATATGTTGCGCTGCATGACCGTTGGACGATGCCGATGACCCCGGGCGAAGGGAACGCCCTCGAACTGGCCGCGCGACGCCTGGAGCGCGCCGTCAGTCAGCTGGAGCAGAAGATCACGGCCGAGCGCACCGCGCGCCTGGCCGCGTTTTCGGCCGCCGCGGCGGCGGCCTCGGCGGGATCGGGCGACGATCCGGGGCTGTTCGACGCCGAGGCCCAGGCCCTGGCGGAGTCCAAGGCCGCGCGCCTGGCCCTCGACCTGGAAGCCGCCCGGGCCCGTGAAAAGGCCCTGGAAGAAGCCGGCGAACAGGCCTCCGAGGCCCTGGGCCGGGCCATCGCCGAGATCCGCGCCGCCCTGGGCGACGAGAGCCTGATCACCGAAGGCGTCCACGACGACGAGGACGACCTCGGGGATGAGGGCGCCGAGGCCAGCGACCTGTTCGGCGACCTCGACCCCGACGACGGCGTCACGGAAAGGGAGGCCTGACCCATGGCCCAACTGACCATCCAGGTGAACGGCCGCCCCTACACCGTCGGCTGCGAGGACGGGCAGGAGGCCCACCTGCTGGAGATCGCCCGCCTGTTCGACCGCCAGGTCCGCCAGGTCAGCCAGGACGTCGGCCAGCTGGGCGAGACGCGCCTGTTCCTGATGGGCGCCCTGCTGCTGGCCGACGAGCTGAGCGACCTGAAGCTGCGCCTGGCCCACGCCCAGTCGGAACTGGCCCGCCTGCAGACCGAGCAGACCCGCGTCGAGATCCGCGCCATAAAGGCCCTGGACGCCGCCTCCGAGAAGATCGAGGCCCTGGTCCAGGGGTAGGGAGCGGAGCGCCTTCAGCGGACCAACTGGATTTCCACTGCGGCGGCGTCTCCTGGCGCCGGACGGAAAACAATCCGGTCGCCGAGCCTGGCCTCGCCGGTCTTGGACCAGCGCAATTGCTGATAGCGCGTGCGGGCCTTGGCGCCGTCGGTGAGCGCGACGGCGATCGTCACGCCCTTGGGCTCGATCTTCTGAATCTTCAACTGGCGCTGGAGGGTGGCCCCGAAATCAACGGGCTGTTCGACGATATTCGGTACGGGCCCGGTCGTGCCCGATGCGTCGCCGATATCGATGTTGGGCTCGAAGGGAAGCTCGCCGACGCCGTAGTCCTGCATATAACGTGCATGCTCGGCGCCTTCCCAAAAGGCGCAGGCGACCTGTGCTCCGCCCTTTTTTCCGTCGAACCCGTCGGCGGCGATGATGCACCATTCGATCGGGTTGATGGACGGTTGCGCGTTCTGGGTCGGAGCGCCGTAGCCGGTGAACAGGGTGTAGTTGGTGGCGTAGGCCTTCGAGCCCTTCGGGAAGATCATCGCGCCGCCGTAGGCGGACTTGAGTTGAACTGTTTCGGCCAGGACGCCAGTGCGCACAAAGGCCACGGGCGCCGAAGAGACCACGTCACCGACGCGAAGAACGCCGCTCTTGAAGGTAGGGGCTTCCAGGTTGGCCATGCCCGAAGGGCCGGCCCAGCCCGGGGGCGGCGGCTCTCGCGGCGGGACGTAGGGCGTCGCGCACGCGGTAACCATTCCACCCAGCAGAACCGCAAGAAAAACCTGACGCACGCTTTTGCTCCCCACCCCGTGACAGCTTAATGCAAGCTGACGTTGCGCACTTAGCATCGCGCGCAAGGACTGGCAAAGCTTGAAAAAGAGGGCGCTCTACGAGTCCCCCAGCATCTCCCCAATCACCGCCAGCCCCCGCTCCGCCGCTTCCGGTTCGGCCAGGCTGAAGTTCAGGCGGATGGTCGGACTGGCCCCGCCCTCGGCCAGGAAGTGGCTGCCGGGGGTGAACAGCACGTCGCGCGCGACGCAGCGTTTCAGCAGGGCTTCGACATCGACCCCGTCCGCCAGGGTCAGCCAGAAGAACAGCCCGCCCGGCGGCAGGGTCCAGGAGGCCCGGTTGCCCAGGTGGCGCGCCAGGGCGTCGGCGAACCTGTCGCGCTTGCGGCGGTAGAGGTCGCGGACCTGGTCCATTCGTTCGGCGCGGCCGGGATCGTCCAGGTACTGCAGCACCATCCACTGGCTCAGCCGGTTGGTGTGCAGGTCGGCCGCCTGCTTCAGCTGGACCAGCAGGGGGAACAGGTCCGGCGAGGCGGTCAGGTAGCCCAGGCGCAGGCCTGGGGCGACGGTCTTGGAGAACGAGCCCTGGTAGATCCACGAGCCGCCCGCCATGCCGGCGCAGACCGGCGTGCGCTCGCAAGGCGCGTAGACCAGGTCGCGATAGGGGTCGTCCTCGAACAGGATCACGTCGCTGGCCCGGCAGGCCGCCGCCATGGCCTGGCGCTCCTCGGCGGTCCAGCAGTGGCCGCTGGGGTTCTGGAAGGTCGGGATGACATAGGCCATGGACGGCGCGGCGTCGGCCCAGCCGGCGCCGGGGGCGCTCCTGTCGATGATCTCGAACCGGGCGCCGTAGAAGCGGAACACCTGCAGGGCGGCTAGGTAGGCCGGCGATTCCACCGCCAGGGTCGTGCCGGCGTCGACGACCAGCTTGGCGGCCAGGTCTATGCCCTGCTGCGAGCCCGACAGCACCATCACCCGGTCGGGCGCGGTGTCCAGGCCCAGGGCGGCCAGGTCTTGGGCGATCCGTTCACGCAAGGCCGGCTCGCCCTCGGTGGGGCCGTATTGCAGCAGGTCGCGCGGCGGCGGGGGCAGGTCCAGCCCGGCGAAGGTCTCGGGCGAGGGCAGGCCGCCGGCGAACGAGATCATGCCCGGGCGCTGCGACACGTTCAGCATCTCGCGGACCGGCGAGGGCTTGATATCCGAACTTCGCATCGACAGCCGCGCCATCGCTTTCCCTCCAACAGTGTCAAAGACCTTGACCTATCGACACGATGGGACGGGGCGGCCTATTATGTCAATATGCTTGACCTGGATAATCCTGCCCCTTCGGACGATCTCCACGCTGCGATCGAGCAATTCTATTTCGCCTATCGTGGCTTTACCGATCGCCCCGACCGCATTCTGGAGCGGCGAGGCCTGGGGCGGGTGCACCACCGCATCCTCTATTTCATCGGCCGCCGGCCCGACGTCTCGGTGCGCGGCCTGCTCGACCTGCTGGCCGTCAGCAAGCAGGCCCTGAACGCGCCGCTGCGCCAGCTGATGGAGATGGGCCTGGTCGGCGCCGAGGCCTCGACCCAGGACCGCCGGGTCAAGCGGCTGGCCCTGACGCCCGCGGGCCGCAAGCTGGAAGCCGAACTCACCGAAGCCCAGACCCGTCACCTGCGGGCGGCCTTCGACCGCGCCGGGGCGGAGGCGCAGCGGGGATGGAGCGCGGTGATGGGGGAGATGGTGAAGGGGTGAGCCTTCAACGCCCCGCGCCGGAGGGCGAGGGATCGCATGCGCCAAAAACGGCTGTCATCCCGGACGAGCGCGCAGCGCGAAGATCCGGGACCAGGGCGTGAACTCTGAGCTTGCGGCGGTCCCGGGTCTTCGCTTCGCTACGCCCGGGATGACAGTCTTCTTGGGGCGGAAGTCCCTATGCGATTCCGCCCTCCGCGGTAGCGGGCCGGGCCTAGCTAGGTCTTCTTCACTTGGTCCGCGTGATGAGCGCGGATCGAGGCGAACACGTCCCTCGCCGGTATGCCGCGATGTGGAGAGGCTTGCATCGCGTCATGGACGGGTCCGATTTCCTGTTCGAGCCGGATGATGTCCTCGATCGTCTCGAGCGTCGCGGCGATTTCCTTCACCGCCTTTTCGCGTTCGAAGGACGGACCGTCTTGGGTGAATTCGAGATCCCAGGCCAGATCGCGCAACACCTCGTGAACGGCGTTGGACTCCGGAGGCAGGTCCCAGACGAGCCTTTGGAGGGTCTTGACGTCCTCCAGCGACAGGTTCGCCGCCAGTTGCACGGCCGAGCGCAGGGCTTCCTCGATTCTCGGGTCGAAGACGGCGGGCTTCCGCGACGGGCGCTGCGGCGCTTTCATAATGCCCTAAAGGGCCTTTTCCGACGTCCCGCGTCAATGCGGCGCTGGCGCCCGGCCTCCCGAACGCCTATCTTCCCCCATGGCGGGTCAGCTGTGGCCCTCGTCGAAGATTTCTATTCCCAGGGACCTTAATCTCTCTATCGGGACCTGTTCCCTCCCGTGGCCGTGGCTGCGGGAACACGGGGCCCACCTGTAACAAACAGGTTCGAGCGGATTGAAACGTCTTCACGGTTCTTCACGGCGCCGCCACCCTTCCCCCATACTGCGGTCATGGCCCTCAAAGACCCCGCCGCCGCCAAGACCGCCCTGCGGATGTTCGTCCGCAACCGCCGCAAGGCCCTGGCGGGCGAGCATCCCGAAGCCGACTGGAAGGTGGTCGACGTGGCCCGGGGACCGCTGACCGAACGCTTCCCGGACCCGCGCGGCAAGGTCGCGGCCGTCTATCACGGCCTGGGCTCGGAGCTTTCGGCCCGCGCCCTGGCCGATTGGCTGACCCAGGCGGGCTGGACCCTGGCCCTGCCCAGCGTCGAGGGCGCCGACCGGCCCGAGAGCCAGGGCGGCCACCGCGGTCACATGGTGTTCCGGCGCTGGACGCCGGGCGAGCCCCTGGTCCGCGACACCATCGGCCTGGTCGCCCCGCCCCCCGAACGCCCGATCCTCCACCCCGACCTGGTGGTCACGCCGCTGCTGGCCTTCGACCGCCAGGGGCGGCGCCTGGGCCAGGGCGGCGGCTATTACGACCGCGCCCTGGCGGCCCTGCGCGCCCGCAAGCGCGCCTTCGTCCTGGGACTGGCCTATGTGGGCCAGGAGACACACGGCCTGCCCGATGAGCCCCACGACCAACGATTGGACGCCATCCTGACGGAAAGCGAGTATATCGCCGTCCGAGAGGACTAATTCATGCGTTTTGCTTTCTTCGGCGACGTGGTGGGCAAGTCGGGCCGCGACGGCCTGGCCGACCACCTGCCCGCCCTGCGCCGCCAGCTCCAGCTGGAGTTCGTGATCGTCAACGCCGAGAACGCCGCCGCCGGCTTCGGCATCACCGAGAACACCGCCCGCGAGCTGTTCGAGGCCGGGGCCGACTGCCTGACCCTGGGCAACCACAGCTGGGACCAGCGCGAGGCCCTGACCTACATCGTCCGCGAGCCGCGGCTGATCCGGCCGGCCAACTATCCGATCCTGTCGGATGCGCCCGGCAAGGGCAGCCACCTGTTCCAGACCGAGGGCGGCCGGACCATCATGGTGATCAACCTGCTGGGCCGGGTGCACATGGACGCCATGGACGACCCGTTCGCCGCCGCCGACCGCGAGCTGGACAAGGCTCCCCTGGGCCAGGTGGCCGACGCGGTGGTGGTCGACATGCACTGCGAAGCCACCTCCGAGAAGATGGCCATGGGCCACTATTGCGACGGCCGCGCCTCGCTGGTGGTGGGCACCCACACCCACGTGCCGACCGCCGACGCCCAGGTCCTGCCCGGCGGCACCGCCTACCAGACCGACGCCGGGGCCTGCGCCGACTATGACAGCGTGATCGGCAACCAGAAGGACGAGCCCCTGCGCCGCTTCACCACCAAGATCAGCGGCGGCCGCTATACCCCCGCCTCGGGCCCGGCCACGGTCTGCGGCGTGTTCGTCGAGACCGACGACCGCACGGGCCTGGCGGTCCGCGTCGAGCCGATCCGGGTGGGGGGAAGGCTGAAGGAAACCATTCCAGATTTGGCGTAGGGAGCCTGCCAATGGCCGCGATCCGGTTCAAACAGGTGGACCCGACAGGGCCCTGGACCGCCGAGGGCGGCCGGTATCGCATGGAGTGTGTCGGCGCTCGGGTTGGAGCCACCTGGGTCTTGTATCTGAATGACGAGGCCGTGGCTTGGCCGCTCGAGCACATCGAGTTCCGCCCTCTGACCGACCAGGAACGCGCGACACATCCGGGGCCGCTCCATAACGAACTGTTTCGCGTGCGTCTGCATGGGGACGAGGCCTTGGCTCAGAAGCGGGCCGGTCCGTGGACCTGCCGCGAGATCTACCAGGCGTTCTACGAGGCCCTTCTGAACAGCTCGCCGATGAACTTCCCGCACAGGCTGTGTGAGGTGTCGTTCGATCTCGATGTCTCGCAAGACGCTTGCGACCGCGCAGGCGTCTAGGGCGGCCCGTTTAGCGAGGTTGCTTAAGAATTCAGTGAACCCTGCAAGCTGGCGCCGCTTGCGCCTGTCACACCTTCGGCCAACAGTCGCCGCCGCGACCTCACCCCTTCCGAAGGAGCCTCCCCATGACCGACGCCATCTACACCGCCCATGCCCACGCCGTCGGCGGCCGGCAGGGCACGGCCAAGTCCGACGACGGCCATCTGGACGTCAAGCTGGCCTTCCCCAAGTCGATGGGCGGCGACGGCAACGGGACCAATCCCGAGCAGTTGTTCGCGGCCGGCTACAGCGCCTGCTTCCTGGGCGCGCTTGGCTTGGTGGCTCGCAACCAGGGCGTCAAGCTGGGCGAGCACAGCCTGGATAGCGAGGTCGACCTGATCAAGGACGACACCAGCTTCCACGTCGGCGTGCGCCTGACCCTGAACGCCCCCGAGCTGGACCGCGAGACGGCGGAAAAGCTGCTGCACGCCGCGCACGAGGTGTGTCCGTATTCGAAGGCGACGCGCGGCAACGTGGATGTCGTGCTGAAGGTCGCGTAGGGCCGGCCGGGGACACGCCCTTGCGGCGTGTCCCCGAGGACGAACGCGGCGCTTGAACATAGGGGACGCGCCGCGAGGGCGTGTCCCCATCCGCTACCGTCGTTCCACGATGCGTCCCACGATCAGCTCGTCGATTTCCAGCCGGCGGATCCGCGCGCGGCCGATCGACAGGCGGCCGATGGCCAGGGCGCCGATGGCCAGGGCTCCCACGGCTAAAGCGCCGACCGCCAGGCCGCCCAGAGCGGCCGCGCCCGCCGACAGGGCCCCGGCCGCCGCCGCGCCCCTGGCCATGGTCGAGGGCTGGTCGGCGGCATGGATCGCGTCCTGGTCCTGCGCCTCCAGAGCCCCCAGGCGAGCCGGGTCGAACGGTTCGGACAGGAAATCGGACGGGGTCATCGAGCGCCTCCAGAGCGCGAGTCTAAGCTTGGAGGATGACAATATGGGGCGCCAGGCGCTAGAAGCGCGCCCTACCTTTCATTCGCAGACCAGAGAAGAGCCCCCCGAATGGCCGGCCACTCGAAATTCAAGAACATCATGCACCGCAAGGGCCGCGCCGACGCCGCGCGGTCCAAGCTGTTCTCCAAGCTGTCGCGGGAGATCACCGTGGCGGCCAAGGCGGGCCTGCCCGACCCCAACATGAACCCGCGCCTGCGCCTGGCGGTGAACAACGCCAAGGCCGAGAGCCTGCCCAAGGACGTGATCGACCGCGCGATCAAGAAGTCGCAGATGGGCGACGCGGCCGACTATACCGAGATCCGCTACGAAGGCGTCGCCGCCGGCGGCGTCGGGATCATCGTCGAGGTGCTGACCGACAACCGTAACCGCGCCGCCGCCAATGTCCGCTCCTACTTCACCAAGATGGGCGGCAACATGGGGGCCACCGGCTCGGTGACCTTCAACTACGACCGCGTCGGCCAGATCACCTATCCGGCCAAGGCCGCGACGGAAGACGCGATGATGGAGGCCGCCATCGAGGCCGGCGCCGACGACGTGGTGTCCGACATGGACGAGGAGGGCGAGGGCCACACGGTCTACACCGCCTTCGAGGACCTCAATGACGTGGCCGCCGCCCTGGAAGCCAAGTTCGGCGTGGCCAGCAACACCAAGGTCGCCTGGCGGCCCAAGAGCCAGGTCCCGGTCACCGGCGACGCCGTGGCCACCCTGATGAAGCTGCTCGACGCGCTCAACGAGGACGACGACGTCCAGGACGTCTATTCCAACGAAGAGATCAGCGACGAGGACGCCGCGAAGCTGGGCTAAATCCTTTACCTTCTCCCCTTGCGGGAGACGGTGTCGGTCGAAGACCGACGGATGAGGGGTCTCTCAAACATCCGACGCCGCGCCCAGCCTGACCGCTGGGCGCGGCGTTCGCGTTCTTCGACCCCTCACCCGACCTGCTTCGCGGGCCACCCTCTCCCGCAAGGGGAGAGGGATCGCAGCTCCCCTTTCGCCCGTTCCCCCCTCATGGACGCGCCCCTGCACCTCGCCATCCCGATCCTCGGCGCCCTGGCCGCCGGCGGGGCGATCGGGTTCGAGCGGGAGTATCGGGCCCGGCCGGCGGGGCTGCGCACCCACATGCTGGTGGCCCTGGCCTCAGCCCTGCTGATGCTGGGCGCCGTGCACCAGATCACCTGGCTGCAGGGCGCGCCCAACGCGGTGGTACGCATCGATCCGGTGCGCATGGCCCACGGCATCCTGACCGGGGTCGGCTTCCTGTGCGGCGGGGTGATCTTCCAGCAGGGGGCCTCGGTGCACGGCCTGACCACGGCGGCCTCGCTATGGATCACCTCGGCGATCGGCACCCTGTTCGGGGTGGGCCTGTACGAACTGGCGATCGGCGGCACGGCGCTGTCGCTGGTGGTGCTGAGCGCCGCCCGCTGGCTGGACCGCCACATGCCGCAGAAGAACTTCGCCGAGATCACCGTGCGCTCGCGCCGCGAGGCGGTGATCGACGAGGCCGAGCTGCGGCGGATGCTGGGCGCCTTCGACCTGGAGGGCGCGCGGGTCTGCCAGGAGCTGGCCGAGGGCGGGGCGGTGTTCGCGCTGTCGGGGCCGTTCTCGGGCCTGGGCGTGCTGCGCCTGGACGAACTGTCGGCCGCCCTGCGGGCCGATCCGCGCGTGCTGGAGTTCGCCATCCGCCCGCGCAAGGATTAGGGTCCGTACTCAATAGCGTGTGGGTGATACCCAAGCGAAATCAGCGCTCTAATTCGTTGTCATCCCGGAAAGCGCGTAGCGCTTGTCCGGGACCCGGGGGCCGGCGCAATGCGATCGCCCCTGGGTCCCGGCTCTACGGTCCGCCAGGCGGACCTTCGGCCGGGATGACAACTGAAAATCAACGATCCAATTGAGTCCGCATCTTAGGCAAGGGTTGGAACTTCAGGTTGTCTCCCGAATTTTTCACGCACGATCGGCGTCGCCTGAGCCGATTCCGCAAGCTGGAGTGTTTGAGTCCCGGACCGCCAGGTGGGGTACGCCATGGAACGTCTTCGCTTCCACACGCTCGAGGAGATCCTCTACGAGCTGATGACCGGGCTGCTGTTCTATCCGCGCACGCTGTGGCGGGTGCTGCTGGAGCCGGCGCGGATCGCCGACGCGAGCGGCGAGCCCGCCGCCGACCTGGTCAGTCCGCCGCTGTTCCTGCTGATCTCGATCCTGGCGGCCCACGGGCTGGACCTGGCCATGGGCGGCGAGCTTGGCGAGACGGCGGACGGCTTCGACCCGGCCTCGCTGCTGTTCCGGGGGCTGGCCTTCAGCCTGTTGCCCCTGGTCCTGGCGGCCGGCGTGCTGCGGCGCGAGGGGCGGCCCGTCAACCACGCCACCTTGCGGGCGCCCTTCGACCTGCAGTGCTTCTACGCCGCGCCGTTCGCCATCTCGGTCTCGGTCGCCGTCGTCCTGGTCCGCGGGCCGGCCCCGCCGGTGCAGCTGGCGGGCGTCCTGCTCGGCCTGGGCGCGGCGGCCTGGCATCTCTGCGTCCAGACCCGCTGGATCCGCGCCCGCCTGGCCGTGGGACGGTTCCGCGCCTTCCGGACCGCGCTCTGGCTGACGGGGGTGGCCCTGTTCTTCTGCCTGCTGCCCGCGCCGCTGATCCTCGGCCTGGCGGGTTAGGGGCGGACCCGATCGCGCCGTCGAATGGAATAATCCTTTCAAGGGTATGATCTCGTTGTCATCCCGGAAGCCTCGCAGAGGCTGTCCGGGACCCAGGGGACTGGGCGAAGGCCTTGCGGCTGCCCTGGGTCCCGGGTCCACGGCCCGCTGCGCGGTCCTTCGCCCGGGATGACAACTTCGGATGCCCGTTTCGATGGAGTCCGGACCCGCGCCGGTAAAGCCCGCGTGTACGGCCGCGCCGTCTTCTCGCGGTCATCCGTATCGCGCTATGCTGCGACCATGCCGCTGCGCCTGCACATCGACACCGACTGCGGCGTGGACGACGCCCTGGCCCTGGCCATGCTGGCGCGTTCGCGCGACGTGGTGGAGATCGTCTCGGTCTCGGCGGTGTTCGGCAACACCTATGTCGACCAGGCCGCCGCCAACGCGCGCGGCGTGCTGCGCCTGGCCGGCTGCCCGGCCGAGGTCTATATCGGCGCCGGCTCGGGGGTGGCCAAGCGGCGGGTCGAGCGGATGCGGCCGGCCCACGGCGTCGACGGCCTGAACGGCGCCGGCTTCTCGCAGCGCTGGAAGCTGCCCGAGCTGGACCGGGGGCAGGGCGGCAGCCTGCTGGCCTTTCGCGCCAGGGCGCGGGTGGCCGGCCTGTTCCTGGGCCCGCTGACCAACCTGGCCCAGGGCCTGCTGGAGGACGCCGGCGCCTTCCGCGGCTGGCGGCCGACGATCATGGCCGGCGCCTTCGCCGTCGAAGGCAAGGCCAGCGGCGGGGCCGACTTCAACAGCTGGAGCGACGCCGAGGCCCTGGCCCGGGTGCTGGAGCGGGGTGTCCTGCCGCGCGTCGTGCCGCTGGACGTCAGCTCGCGGGTCACCCTGACCGCCCGGGCCATGGCCGAGGGCTCGGCCGCCTGCGGCACGCCCCTGTCGGCGCGGCTGAACAAGGCGATGGGGCCGTACATGGCCTTCCATCGGCGGGTCTGGGGCGTGGAGGACGGCTGCCACCCGCACGACGCGGTGGTCGCCGCCAGCCTGGTGGCCCCGGAGCTGTTCGTCTTCGAGCCCGCGCGCCTACGGGTGCTGACCGACGGCGAACACCTGGGCCGCCTGGAACGGATCGACGGCGAACCCAACGCCGAACTCTGCGTCGGCGTCGACGCGGCCGCCGTCGAGGCCCTGCTGCTGGCCCGGCTGTTCTGCGCGCCGGTGCTGAACCCGGCTTGAACCTTTGCTCGTTGTCATCCCGGAAAGCGCGCAGCGCTTGTCCAGGACCCAGGTGAGCCGCAAGGCTTCTGCCCAGTCCCCTGGGTCCCGGACAGCCCCCGCGGGGCTTCCGGGATGACTACCGTTGGGGACCTCAGGCGCCGGGCGCGTCGAAATTTAAGCCTCCGTTAGGCAAGTCGCGTGTTCTGCTGAACCTCGTCCAGCGCCTTTTCTTCGAGCGAGAACCGGGCGATGGTGCGAGAACACATGATGAACGCGAATCGCATACCGATCCGGATCCTGGGGCTCGACCCCGGCCTGCGCCGCACCGGCTGGGGCGTGCTCAGCGTCGAGGGCTCGCGCATGAGCCATGTCGCCCACGGGGTGATCGCGCCCGACGACAAGGCCGACTTCGCCGAACGCCTGCTGGCCCTGTTCGAGGGCATCTGCGCGGTGATCGAAGAACACCGCCCCGACGAGGCTGCGGTCGAGGAGGTGTTCCTCAACACCAACGCCCAGTCGACCCTGAAGCTGGGCCACGCCCGCGCCGCCGCCCTGATCGCCCCGGCCCGCGCCGGCCTGGTGGTCGCCGAATATTCGACGCGCCTGGTCAAGAAGGCGGTGGTCGGCACCGGGGCGGCCGACAAGGCCCAGATCGGCTTCATGATCGCGCGCCTGCTGCCGACGGCCGGCAAGACCACGGCCGACTGCGCCGACGCCCTGGCCGTGGCCATCACCCACGCCAACCTGCGCGTCGCCAACCGGAGAGTGGCATGATTGGTCGCCTGAGGGGCGCGGTCGCCGAGATCGGCGAGGAAGAGGCGCTGATCGACGTGATGGGCGTGGGCTATGTCGTGCGCTGCGGCTCGCGCACCCTGCAGCGCCTGCCGGCCCTGGGCGAGGAGGCCCTGCTGCACATCGAGAGCCAGTGGAGCGAGAGCGCCGGCCTGAAGCTCTATGGCTTTGGCGCGCGGGAGGACCGCAAGGCGTTCGTGCTGCTGCAGGCCATCCAGGGCGTGGGCCCCAAGGCGGCCATGGCGGTGCTGGACGTGCTGTCGCCGGCCGAGCTGGCCTCGGCCGTGGCGCGCGAGGACAAGGCGGCGGTGGGCCGCGCCTCGGGCGTCGGGCCCAAGCTGGCCCTGCGGATCGTCACCGAGCTGAAGGACAAGCCGATCACCGACGGCCCGGTGTTCCTGGGCGCGCCGGCGACGGCCGCCGCGGCCGCGCCCGCCAAGCCGGCCCCGACCGGCGACGCCGTGGCGGCGCTGATGGGCCTGGGCGTGGCCGAGGTCAACGCCCGGCGCGTCGTCGAGGCGGCGGCGGCGAAGCTGGGCGACGAGGCGACGGTGCAGCAGCTGATCAAGGCGGGTTTGCAGGAGCTGGGGCGGTGAGCGCCGCGCGGACCCCCTCCGGCCCTCCGGGCCACCTCCCCCAAGGGGGGAGGATCTGCGCCGAGCCCGCCGAGATGCTCCCCCTCTGGGGGAGCTGTCGCGAAGCGACTGAGGGGGTCTTGCGCCCATGACCCGCATCATCTCCGGCGAAGCCCAGCCCCACGAGGCCATCCCCACCGCCTCCGACCGCGCCCTGCGGCCCCAGACCCTGGCCGAGTTCGTCGGCCAGGAGCAGGCCAAGGGCAACCTGCGGATCTTCATCGAGGCGGCCAAGGGCCGGGGCGAGGCCCTGGACCACGTGCTGCTGTTCGGCCCGCCCGGCCTGGGCAAGACCACCCTGGCCCAGATCGTCGCCCGCGAGCTGGGCGTCAACTTCCGCGCCACCTCCGGCCCGGTGCTGAACAAGGCTGGCGACCTGGCGGCGATCCTGACCAACCTGGAAGCCAACGACGTCCTGTTCATCGACGAGATCCACCGCCTGCCCTCGACCGTGGAGGAGATCCTCTATCCGGCCATGGAGGACCACGTGCTGGACCTGGTGATCGGCGAGGGACCCTCGGCGCGCTCGATCCGCATCGATCTGGCGCCCTTCACCCTGGTGGCGGCCACCACCCGGGCGGGGATGCTGGCCACGCCCCTGCGCGACCGCTTCGGCATCCCGATCCGCCTGGAATTCTACACCCCGGCCGAGCTGCGCCACGTGCTGCTGCACGCCGCCCGCAAGATGGGCGCGCCGCTGTCGGACGACGGGGCCGACGAGATCGCCAAGCGGGCCCGGGGCACGCCGCGCGTCGCCGGCCGCCTGCTGCGCCGGGTCCGCGACTTCGCCGCCGCCGACGGCGCCCCGATCATCGACCGCAAGGCCGCCGGCCTGGCCCTGGCCCGGCTGGAGGTCGACGAGAGCGGGCTGGACAGCCTGGACCGCCGCTACCTGCGAGCCATGATCGACAATTACGGCGGCGGCCCGGTGGGCGTGGAGACCATCGCCTACGCCATCGCCGAGGCCCGCGACGCGGTCGAGGACGTGATCGAGCCCTACCTGATGCAGCAGGGCTTCATCCAGCGCACCCCGCGCGGGCGGATGGCCTGCGGCAAGGCCTATCTGCACCTGGGCCTGGCCGAACCGGTCTCCGCTCCGAAGATCGTGCAGGGTGGGCTGTTCGGGGAAGAGTAGTTCAGTCTGGACGTTGCGCGCCGTGCCGGATGCGCAGGATCACGACGGCCTCGGTCGAGAACCGATAACGGATCAGGTAGGGATGGATGGTGGCCAGTTCGCGCAGGCCGCGCGAAGTCGCCCGGCCACGCTCGGGATGCTCGACCAAGCTGTTGGCCGCCGTCTGGAGGCGATGGGCGAGACGCGCAGCCGCTGACGGGTTGAAGCCGGCGACATAGGTGAAGATGCTGTCGAGATTGTCGACGGCTTCGACCGTCCAGATGATCCGCCGCAAACCTAATCGCCGGGCTTGGGCGGTGGTGTCGGCGCGCCGTCCGCCCAGGACGACAGCCAGCGACTGACGGCCTCGTGGCTGATCGTCCGTCCAGCCGCGACATCGGCCTCGGCCCGCGCGTCGGCGGCCGCCTCGGCCTCGTCGTCGATCTCATCGAACAGGGAAGGCTCGATTTTCATGGGTCGAACATAGCACTACAAGGGCTGGAGCCCAATACGACGCGCCTCGCCGGAGTCTTGCATGATCGAACCCACCGCCGGCGTCTTCGACGGCCGCGAGCACCAGCTGCCCGTGCGCATCTATTACGAGGACACCGACTTTTCCGGCATCGTCTACCACGCCAACTACCTGCGCTACTTCGAGCGCGGGCGCAGCGACTTCTTCCGGATGATCGGGATCTCGCACACCCAGCTGCACAAGGCCGACACCGCCTTCGCGATCATCCGCATGGAGCTGGACTTCAAGCGCTCGGCCCGGATCGACGACGCCCTGCTGGTGCGCACCACCTACGATCGCGTGAAGGGGCCGCGCCTCTATGTCAGCCAGCGGATCACCCGCGGCGACGACCTGATCGTCCAGGCGGCCGGCGAGGCGGTCTGCATCACCCTGGACGGCCGGCCGCGCAAGCCGACGGCGGAGATGCTGGCCCAGATGGCGCCGTGGCTGGAGGCGACGGGTTAGGGTCGCGGACGCCCCCTCCGTCACGCCGCTACGCGACGCGCCACCTCCCCCGTTGCACGGGGGAGGAGAAGGTCGGCCCGCTTCCTCCTCACCCGCATCGCGGGGGAGGTGGCGCGATGCGGATACGCATCGTGACGGAGGGGGCGTCCCAGGTTGACGCTCAACCCCTCATCATCAAAAAACCCGCGCTCCCGCCGATCGTCATAGTTTCACCATTGCCCCGCTTCATGCCAGTAAGGCGCAACGGAACCCCGGGAGGTGCGCTATTCACCTTCCACGATACTGACGCCCCAACGGAGCAGGACCCCCGCATGGACGCCGCCGCAGGCCCTCAGAGCTTTTCCTTCGTTTCGCTGTTCCTCCAGGCCGACTGGGTGGTCAAGGCGGTGATGATCGGGCTGATCCTGGCCTCGCTGGGCTCGTGGGCGGTGATCATCGACAAGCTGTTCCGCTTCGCGGCGATGAACGGCGCCGCCAACCGATTCGAGGACCAGGTCGGCTCGGGCCAGGGGCTGGAGGAGGTCGCCGCCCAGGCCGGCCCCAACCCGCGCCACCCGCTGCCGCGCATGCTGCAGCTGGCCCTGAAGGAATGGCGCGACGCCAAGGCCAAGGGGCCGGTGGGCGAGGCCCAGGCCGCCTTCCTGATTCAGCGCATCGACCGGATGATGGACACCCTGATCTCGCGCGAGACCGGCAAGGCCGAGGAAGGCCTGGGCAGCCTGGCCATCGTCGCCACCGCCAGCCCGTTCATCGGCCTGTTCGGCACGGTCTGGGGCATCATGCACGCCTTCCAGAACATCGCCCTGTCGAAGAACACGTCGCTGGCCGTCGTCGCCCCGTCGATCGCCGAGGCGCTGTTCGCCACCGCCATCGGCCTGATCGCCGCCATCCCGGCCTATATCGCCTACAACAAGTTCTCGACCGACGCGGGCAAGTACGCCGACCGCCTGGGCAACTTCGCCGACGACCTGTCGACGGCCATCCAGCGCCGCCTCAGCGAGCGGGTCTGACCCCATGGCCATGTCCGCCAACGACGCCTTCGCCACCGGCGGCCGTCGCGGCCGTCGTCGCGGTCGACGCCGGGGCAAGGGCGCCCTGTCCGAGATCAACGTCACCCCGCTGGTCGACGTCATGCTGGTGCTGCTGATCATCTTCATGATCAGCGCCCCGCTGCTGACCGCCGGCGTGCCGCTGGAGCTGCCCAAGACCGAGGCCGCCGCCCTGCAGAACCAGCAGGAGCCGATCACCGTCTCGATCAAGGCCGACGGCGCGGTGTTCATCGGCGAGGGCGAGGTTCCCTTCAACGAGCTGGCCCCGCGCATCTCGTCGATCGCCGGCGACGGCTACGACAAGCCGATCTTCGTGCGCGCCGACGGCAAGGCCAACTACGCCACGGTGGCCCAGGTGATGGCGGCGCTGTCGAACGCCGGCTTCGCCAAGATCAACCTGCTGACCGACACCGGCGGCCCGTCCTCGGGCGCGCCGGCGAAGGCCGCGGGCGCCTCGGACGCGGGCGCCCTGCGTCCGGCGCAGTGAGGCGGTGGTGTCTGGTTTCCTTAGCTCCGCTCATCCCGGCGAATGCCGGGACCCAGATGGAATGGCTCTGAAGCCGACGCCAAATGGCGCAGCGCTCTTCCAATCATCCACCCCGCCTTGGGATCTGGGTCCCGGCATTCGCCGGGATGAGCGGATTTGGGGTGCGTTCGCATGAACTATCGCGACGACCGCACCAACTTCTCCCCCGCCCTGGTCGGGTCGATCGGCCTCCACGTGCTGGTGGTGGCCGCGATCCTGATCGGGCCGTGGAAGCCGTCCAAGCCGGTGATCATCGGCGAGAGCGTGCCGGTGACCATCGTCACCGAGGGGCCGACCAACGTGCGCCCCGCGATCGAGGACGTGCAGGACCAGACGGCCCAGACCGAGGAGCCGACGCCCGAGGCCGACCCGCAGCCGCCGGCCCCGGTTCCCGCGCCCGTGCCGACGCCCGCCCCGGCCCCGCCGAAGACCGCCCCCGCCCCGACCCCGACGCCCAAGCCGCCGACGCCGAAACCGCCGCCGCCCAAGCCGGCCAAGCCCGAGCCCGACTTTTTCGCCTCGCTGGAAAAGACCCTGGCCAAGACGCCCAAGGCCGCCGGCAAGCCGGTGGCCAACGCCGCCAAGGGGCCGACCCGTCCGGAGACCGCCACCCAGGCCCGTCCCGGCGCCGGGGCGATGACCGGCCTGCAGGCCGCGGCGATCAACGGCATGAAGGACGAGATCCAGCGCCGCTGGAACCCCAATTGCGAGGTCGAGGGCGGCGCGGCCGTGCAGGTCAAGGTCAGCTTCAAGCTGGCCACCGGCGGGCGCATCGTCGGCCAGGTGACGGCCGCCGACGCCGAGCGCTCGGCCGACCCGGTGGTCAAGGCCGCCGCCGACCGGGCCATTCGCGCCGTCTACCAGTCGGCCCCGTTCGAGGGCCTGCCGCCCGACTATTACGGCCAGCAACTCAATTTGAACTTCAAGGCGCGCGACGCTTGCGCGGCGCGATAGGGAGGATGCCCAGCATGAACCTCAAGTCCGTCTTCTCCAGTCTGGCCGGCGCCGCCGTCCTGGCCCTGTCCCTGGCCGCCTTCGCGCCCACCGTCGCCCGCGCCCAGATCGAGGTCGACATCGACAAGGGCGCGGTCAAGCCGCTGCCGGTGGCCATTCCCGCCTTTTCGGGCGGCGGGCGCGGGGCCGACATCTCGCAGGTCATCAGCGGCAATCTCGAGCGCTCGGGCCTGTTCCAGCCGCTGAACGTCAGCAACGTCGCCGACAAGCTGGCCGACGTGAACGTCCAGCCGCGCTTCCCCGACTGGCAGGCGACCGGGGCCCAGGCCCTGATCAACGGCCAGGTCACCGTCGGCGCCGACGGCACCCTGCGCGTCGATTTCCGCCTGTGGGACACCTTCAGCCAGCAGCAGCTGCTGGGCCTGCAGTTCACCTCGACCGCCGAGAACTGGCGGCGCGTGGCCCACAAGATCAGCGACGCGGTCTATGAGCGGCTGACCGGCGAGAAGGGCTATTTCGACACCCGCGTGGTGTTCGTCGCCGAGAGCGGCTCCAAGCTGGCCCGGGTCAAGAAGCTGGCGATCATGGACCAGGACGGCGCCAACCCGCAGTACCTGACCGATGGCTCCTACATCGTCATGACCCCGCGCTTCTCCTCGACCAGCCAGGAGATCACCTACATGGCGCTGCGGCCCACGGGGTCGAGCATCTACCTGACCAACCTGGAGACCGCCCGCACCGAGACCATCGGCAAGTTCCCCGGCATGGTGTTCGCCCCGCGCTTCTCGCCGGACGGCAGCAAGGTGGCGTTCTCGGTCGAGAAGGGCGGCAATTCCGACATCTATGTGATGGACCTGCGCAGCCGGTCGTCGACGCGGATCACCACCGACCCGGCCATCGACACCTCGCCGTCGTTCTCGCCGGACGGCAGCAAGATCGTGTTCAATTCCGACCGCGGCGGCCAGGCCCAGCTCTATGTGATGAACGTCGACGGCAGCGGCGTGCGCCGCATCTCGTACGGCGGGGGCCGCTACACCACTCCGGTGTGGAGCCCGCGCGGCGACTTCATCGCCTTCACCAAGCAGACCGGCGGCGAGTTCCACATCGGCGTCATGCGGGCCGACGGCGGCGACGAGCGGCTGCTGACCACCAGCTACCTGGACGAGGGCCCGACCTGGGCGCCCAACGGCCGGGTGCTGATGTTCTCGCGCGAGAGCGCCAACGGCAATTCGCGGCTGTGGACGGTGGACATCACCGGTCGCATCCTGCGTCCCGCCGCCTACCAGGGCGCCGCGTCCGACCCCGCCTGGTCGCCGCTGCTGGATTGATCCACACCTGTTTGAGGCAACCTTCGCCATGGCGGCGCGTTGCCGTGCTGTCGTTCATCCAATGTTCAGGCAGCGGGTGAAACCAGGTGGTGGTGCGACATTCTGACGCCATTGTGAGGTGCAAGGTACGATTTCACGCGGCGCCACGAAGGCTACACGCGTTAGAACTGTCAACCTTGGCCGTGGACTTGAGGAGAAACTGGATGAGCTTCGACACCCAACGCGTCGCTAGACTGGCGATGATCGGTCTGGCGGCCGCCTCGCTCGCCGCCTGTGCTTCGCGGCCGAAGCCCGCGGGGCCCGCGGAACCGACGCCGACAGCCTCGCAGCCCACGCCTCCGCCCTACCAGGCGCCGGCCACGCCGGAGTCGCCGGTCAACCAGGGTCCGCTGCCGGGCACGGTGCAGGACTTCGTGATCAACATCGGCGAGCGGATCTATTTCGACACCGACAGCTACGACATCCGCAGCGACGCCCAGCCGACCCTGGCGGCCCAGGCCCAGTGGCTGAACCGCTACCCGGCCGTGCGCGTGCGCATCGAGGGCAACGCCGACGAGCGCGGCACCCGCGAGTACAACCTGGCCCTGGGCGCCCGCCGCGCCAACGCCGTCCGCGAATTCCTGACCGGCCAGGGCGTCTCGGGCTCGCGCATCGAGACCCTGTCCTACGGCAAGGAACGCCCGATCGATCCGGGCACCAACGAGGACGCCTGGGCCAAGAACCGCAACGCCCGCACCGCCATCACCGACGGGGCGCGGTAGACTGTTCTGAACGCCTCCTTCGGCGACGAAGGAGGCGTACTCTCTCGTTTGTCATCCCGGACGAGCGCGCAGCGCGAAGATCCGGGACCGACGCTGAACGCAAGCGTTTCCGGCGGTCCCGGATCGGCGCCCGGCTTTCGCCGGGCTTGTCCGGGATGACAGAGTTTTTGTCGCGCGCTGACTAGTGGCCGCACTTTTGTCCGCAACCGGGGCATAATCGCCGACATGACGCTGAAAGCCGCTCTGCTCGCCTCCGTCCTGGCCCTGACCGCCGTGCCCGCCCTCGCCCCCGTGGCGATGGCCCAGACCGCCATGCCCGATCCGCTGGACGACCGCTCGGTCAAGCGGCTGGACAAGATGGAGAAGGTGGTCCGCGAACTGCGGGCGATCGTCTTCCAGGGCCGCGACACCGGCAAGCCCGTGGTCGTCCAGGCGGCCGAGACCGACGCCCAGATCGCGGCGATGTCGGACCGCATGCGCGACCTCGAACAGACCCTGACCAAGCTGAACGGCCAGAACGAGGGCCTGACCCACGACCTGGACCAGGCGCGCCGCGCCAACGACGCCGAGAAGGCCCGGGCCGACGCCCTGGACCAGCGCCTGGCCGCCCTGGAAAAGCGCATCGCCGACCAGGAGGCCGCCGCCACGGCCGCGGCCGCCGCCGCCGCGCCGGTCGCCGCCGCGTCCGCCCCGGCCCCGACCGACCCCGCCACGGCCTTCAAGTCGGCGCGGCAGATGCTGCTGGACGGCGACTATGGCGGCGCCGAACAGGCCTTCGCCGGCTATGTCGAGGCCTTCCCCGACAGCGCCAAGGCCCCGGAGGCCCGCTACTGGCTGGGCGAGACCCAGTTCGTGCGGGAAGCCTATTCCGATGCGGCGGGAAGTTATCTGGGCGCGGTGCGTGGCTGGCCGCAGACCAGCTGGGCGCCCGACGCGGTGCTGAAGCTGTCGCGCGCGCTGGTGGCCCTGAAGAAGCCCGCCGACGCCTGCAAGACCCTGGACGAGCTGGCCAGGCGCTACCCCAAGGCCCCGGCGACGGTCACCTCCAAGGCCGCCAGCACGCGGGTCCAGGCCAAGTGCGCGGCCTAGGGCGCAAGACCCCCTCAGTCGCTTCGCGACAGCTCCCCCAAGGGGGGAGCATCGGCTCGGCGTAGATCCTCCCCCTCTGGGGGAGGTGGCCCGAAGGGCCGGAGGGGGAGGCGGCAGCCGCATGATCACATCCTTCACCGCCGCCCTCGACCGCCGCCTGCGGGCCGACAGCGCCGCGCCCCTGGCGGTCGGGTTTTCGGGCGGCGGCGACAGCCTGGCCTTGCTGATCCTGGTCCTGGACTGGGCCCGCGCCCGGGGCCGGCCGGTGGTCAGCCTGACCGTCGACCACCAGCTCAACCCCGCCAGCCCCGCCTGGACCGCCGAGGCGGTGGCCAGGGCCCGCGCCCTGGGGGCCGACGCCCGCGCCCTGGCCTGGACGGGCCCCAAGCCGGCCTCGGGCCTGTCGGCCGCCGCCCGCGCCGCCCGCCACGCCCTGCTGGCCGACGC
>NZ_JBWKPX010000041.1:0-39390 GCF_059418465.1 Caulobacter sp. GW821-FHT09A05 | reverse complement strand
CCACCATCGACTTGACCGACCCCAAACCTGTCAGTCATGTCCCCGAACAGGTGTCCGCCATGTCCCCGAACTGAACAACAAGGCCCGGGATGACGATGGTTATGGGAAGGGCGCCCCGCACGAACCCATCCCGCCCGCACCCGTCCCGCCTTGACAGTCGGGCCGCCGCCGCGAACTGTGATCACAATTCAGAGCGAGACCCCGCGTGACCGCCGCCAGTCCGATCGACGCCCTCGAGACCCTGGCCCTGCCCGGCCGGGCGGTGATCGACGGCGCGCTGGTCGAGGCGGCGTCGGGCATGACCTTCCACAACGTCTCGCCCCGCGACGGGGCGGTGCTGAACCAGGTCGCCGCCTGCCAGGCCGAGGACGTCGACCGCGCCGTCGCCTCGGCTAGAGCCGCCTTCGAGGACGGCCGCTGGCGCGACCAGGGCCCGCGCGCCAAGAAGGCGGTGCTGTTCCGGCTGGCCGAGCTGATGGAGCGCGACGCCGAACAGCTGGCCCTGCTGGAGAGCATCGACACCGGCAAGCCGATCCGCGACGCCCGCGCCGTCGACATCCCCCTGGCGATCGGCACCACCCGCTGGTACGCCGAGGCCCTGGACAAGATCTATGGCGAGGTCGGGGCCTCGCCCATCGACCGGCTGAGCTGGGCGGTGCACGAGCCGCTGGGCGTGATCGGGGCGATCGTGCCGTGGAACTTCCCGCTGCACATGGCCATGTGGAAAGTCGCCCCGGCCCTGGCCATGGGCAATTCCGTCGTCCTCAAGCCCGCCGAGCAGTCGCCGCTGACCGCCCTGAAGCTGGGCGAGCTGGCCCTCGAGGCCGGGCTCCCGCCAGGGGTGCTGAACGTGGTCCCCGGCCTGGGCGGCGTCGCTGGCGAAGCGTTGGCCCTGTCGATGGACGTCGACATGATCGCCTTCACCGGCTCGGGCCCGGTGGGCCGGCGGCTGATGGAATATTCCGCGCGGTCGAACCTCAAGCGGGTGTCGCTGGAACTGGGCGGCAAGTCGCCCCAGATCGTCTTCGCCGACTGCCCCGACCTGGACGCCGCCGCCTCGGCCGCCGCCTGGGGCGTGTTCTATAACCAGGGCGAGGTCTGCACCGCCGCTTCGCGCCTGCTGGTGCAGGACTCGATCAAGGACGCCTTCCTCGAGAAGGTGATCGCGGTCGCCCGGACCCTGGTCCCCGGCGACCCGCTGGACCCGGAGACCAACTTCGGGGCCATGGTCAGCGAGCGGCAGATGAACACCGCCCTGGACTATATCGCCACCGCCGACAGCCAGGGCGCGCGCCGCCTGCTGGGCGGGTCGCGGGCGCGCCAGGAGAGCGGCGGCTTCTATGTCGAGCCCACCATCTTCGACCGGCTGGAGCCCGACCACACCCTGGCCCGCGAGGAGGTGTTCGGCCCGGTCCTGGGCGTGCAGACCTTCAAGGACGCGGACGAGGCCATCCGCCTGGCCAACGACACCGTCTACGGCCTGGCCGCCGGCCTGTGGACGTCGGACATCAACCGCGCCCTGACCTGCGCCCGGCGGCTGAAGGCCGGGCTGGTCTGGATCAACGGCTGGGACGCCTGCGACATCACCATGCCGTTCGGGGGCTTCAAGCAGTCGGGCTTCGGCCGCGACCGCAGCCTTCATGCGTTGCACAAGTACGCCGACCTGAAGTCGGTGTCCGTGACGCTGAGGTGATGTTCATGACCCTGGAACTTGTCGAAACCGCCGCCTTCATCGACGGCCTGTGGATCGAGAGCGAGAGCACCTTCCAGGTGCTGAACCCGGCCGACGGGTCGGTGATCGCCGAGGTCGCCGACCTGGGGGCGTCGGAGACCAAGGTCGCCATCGAGGCCGCCCACCGCGCCTTCCCGGGCTGGGCCGCCCGCACCGCCAAGGCGCGCGGGGCCATCCTGCGCAAGTGGTCGGACCTGATGCTGGCCCATGCCGAGGCCCTGGCCCGGCTGATGACCGCCGAGCAGGGCAAGCCCTTGGCCGAGGCCCGGGGCGAGGTCGCCTACGGCGCGGCGTTCATCGACTGGTTCGCGGACGAGGCCAAGCGGGCCTATGGCCACGCCATCCCCAGCCCCTTGCCCGGGAAGCGCCTGGTGTCGATCAAGCAGCCGGTCGGGGTCTGCGCGGCGATCGCGCCATGGAACTTCCCGATCGCCATGATCACCCGCAAGGTCGGCCCGGCCCTGGCCAGCGGCTGCACCGTGGTGGTCAAGCCGGCGGCCGAGACCCCGCTGTGCGCCCTGGCCATCGCCCGCCTGGCGGTCGAGGCGGGCGTGCCGGCCGGCGTGCTGAACGTGGTCACCGGCAAGGACAGCGCCGGCATCGGCAAGGCCCTGTGCGACGACGCCCGCGTGCGCAAGCTGTCGTTCACCGGCTCGACCCCGGTGGGCAAGACGCTCTACGCCCAGTGCGCCGGCACCATGAAGAAGCTCAGCCTGGAGCTGGGCGGCAACGCGCCGTTCATCGTCTTCGACGACGCCGACCTGGAGGCGGCCGTCGACGGGGCGATCGCCAGCAAGTACCGCAACACCGGCCAGACCTGCGTCTGCGCCAACCGCCTGCTGGTGCAGTCGGGGATCCACGACGCCTTCGTCGCGCGGCTGACCGAAAAGGTCGCGGCCCTGAAGGTCGGGCCGGGGACCGGCGAGGGCGTGACCATCGGCCCGCTGATCAACGACAAGGCCATCGCCAAGGTCGAGAGCCTGGTGCGCGAGGCGGTCGAGCAGGGCGCGACGGCCACGGTCGGCGGCGCGCGCCACGACCTGGGCGGGCTGTTCTGGCAGCCCACCGTCCTGACCGGCGCCACGCCCGACATGCGGCTGTTCCAGGAGGAGATCTTCGGTCCCGTCGCGCCCGTCGTGAAGTTCGAGACCGAGCAGGACGCCATCGACCTGGCCAACGCCACCCCGTTCGGCCTGGCCTCCTATTTCTACAGCCGCGACGTCGGGCGCTGCTGGCGGGTGGCCGAGGCCATCGAGGCGGGCATGGTCGGCATCAACGAGGGCATCATCTCCACCGAGGTCGCGCCGTTCGGCGGGGTCAAGGATTCGGGCCTGGGCCGTGAGGGCTCCTCGGAGGGCTTGGACGAGTACCTGGAGACCAAGTACCTGTGCTTTGGCGGGGTTTCTGGATGAACACATCCCCCCTCCGCTTCTCCCAACGCTCGTCATTCCCGCCCTTGTGGCGGGAACCCCTGGTCCAGCCGACGGTGAAGCGCCTTGGCGCGGCGGCGCGCCACGCCTCCGCACCTGCGGCGGATAGAGAGGTTCCCGCCACAAGGGCGGGAATGACTGCCGAGAATTGGATGGGCGCCATGGGGAAGGGCCTCCCCTCATGACCCCCAACCCCGCCGCCGCCGCCCCCACCCTCGCCGGCCTGATCCAGGACGAGACCGACCGCTTCGTGGCCGAGCACCCGCGTTCGCTCGCCCTGTCGCGGCAGTCGGCGCAGGTGTGGCGGGGCGGGGCCCCGATGCACTGGATGGGCGACTGGGCCAGCCCGTGCCCGGTGTTCGCGGCCCAGGGCGTCGGGGCCCAGGTCACCGACGTGGACGGGCTGCTGTACGACGACTTCTGCCTGGCCGACACGCCGGCCATGTTCGGCCACGGCCAGGAGGCGGTGGCCCGGGCGATCGCCGACCAGGCCCGGCGCGGGGCCGGCTTCATGCTGCCGACCGCCAGCGCGGTGATCGTCGGCCGGCTGCTGGCCGAGCGCTTCGGCCTGCCGCTGTGGCAGGCGGCGACCACGGCCAGCGACGCCAACCGCGCCGCGATCCGCTGGGCGCGGGCGGTGACCGGCCGGCCGGTGATCCTGGTGTTCGACGGCTGCTACCACGGCATGGTCGACGACGCCTTCGTGGTGCTGCGCGACGGCTCGCCCGCCATGAAGCCCGGCCTGCTGGGCCAGGTCCACGACCTGACCGCCACCACCCGCGTCGTACCGTTCAACGACCCCGAGGCCCTGGCCGCCGCCCTGGCGCTGGGCGACGTCGCCGCCGTCCTGGCCGAGCCGGCCATGACCAACTGCGGGATGATCCTGCCGCAGCCGGGCTTCCTGGAGAGCCTGCGCGACCTGACCGGCCGGGCCGGGACCCTGCTGGTCATCGACGAGACCCACACGATCTCGACCGCCCCCGGCGGCTACGCCCGCGCCCATGGGCTGGAGCCCGACATGCTGGTGATCGGCAAGGCCATCGCCGGCGGCGTGCCGGCCGCGGTCTGGGGGGTGAGCGCCGAGCTCTCCGCACGGATGGACGCCGCCGCCGCCCGGGTCGGGCCCGGCCAGTCGGGGATCGGCACCACCCTGTCGGGCGCCGCCCTGGCCCTGGCCGCCATGCGGGCCATGCTGTCGGAGGTGATGACCGACGCGGCCTATGCGCGGATGCTGGCCGGGGCCGAGCGGCTGATGACGGGGCTGCGGGCGGTGATCGCCGCCCGGCGCCTGCCCTGGTCGGTGGTCCATGTCGGGGCGCGGGTCGAGCTGGTGTTCGCCCCTTCCCCCCCGAAAAACGCCGCCGTCATGCGCGAGGCGCTGGACGCCCAGCTGCTGCATGCGCTTCATCTGTGGCTGATCAACCGAGGGGTGCTGATCGCGCCCTTCCACACCATGATGCTGGTGTCGCCGGTGACGCCGGACGCGGCCGTGGACCGACTGGTCGCGGCGGTGGACGGGTTCGCGGCGGCGCTGGAGGGGGTAGCGGCATGAGCGTTTATTCTGAAACCCTCTCCATGGGAGAGGGCGCATGAGCAGGGTCGCCGATCCCCAGGAGTGCATCGACTTCCTCGCCGCCCATCCGCAGGTGAAATATGTCGACGTGTTCTTCACCAGCATGACCGGCGTGCCGCGCGGCAAGCGGCTGCGGGTGCATGAGCTGCAGGCGATCTACGACTACGGCCGCTTCCTGCCCGGCTCGATCCTGGTGGTCGACACCCAAGGGGCCGACTGCGAGGACACCGGCCTGGTCTGGGAGGACGGCGACGCCGACCGCCGGGCCCGGCCCGTGCCGGGGACCCTGACCCTGGCCCCGTGGCTGGGTCCGGACATGGCCCAGGTCATGCTGTCGCTGTACGAGCTGGACGGAACGCCCAACGACCTGGACCCGCGCCATGTGCTGGCCCGCGTGCTGGACCGCTTCGCCGCCGACGGCCTGACCCCGGTCGCGGCCTGCGAACTGGAATACTACCTGGTCGACCAGCATCGCGGCCCCGGCGGCGAGCTGCTGCCCGCCCGGTCGCTGCAGACCGGCGAGCGGCCGCAGGGCATCCAGGTCTACGGCCTGCCCGAGCTGGAGGCGATCTCGCCGCTCCTGCGCGAGCTGTGGGACACCTGCGACGTGCTGGGCGTGCCGCTGGAGGGGGCGATCTCGGAGTTCGCCCCGGGCCAGGTGGAGCTGACCCTCAAGCACAAGCCCGACGCCCTGGAGGCCGCCGACGACGCCCTGCGCTACAAGCGGGCCGCCAAGGGCGTGGCGCTGCGCCACGGCTGCGAGGCCACCTTCATGGCCAAGCCCTGGGCCGACCAGGCCGGCAACGGCTTCCACGTCCATGTCAGCTTCAACGACGCGGCGGGGAAGAACCTCTGCGCCGCCGAGGATCCGGAGGGCTCGGACCTGCTGCGCCACGCGATCGGCGGCATGAAGGCGCTGATGGCCGACTGCATGGCGATCCTGGCGCCGAACGCCAACAGCTATCGCCGCTTCAAGGCCAACAGCTACGCGCCCGTCGCTCCGACCTGGGGCGTCAACAACCGCACGGTGTCCTTGCGCGTGCCGGCCGGCCCGCCGCCGACCCGGCACGTGGAGCACCGCGTGGCCGGGGCCGACGCCAATCCGTACCTGGTGCTGGCGGCGCTGCTGGCCTGCGCCCACCACGGGATCACCCACCGGATCGATCCGGGCCCGGCGGTGGTCGGCGACGGCTACGCGGCCGCGGCCAAGGAGAAGGTCCGCCTGCCCACCGACTGGTGCGCTTCGGTCAACCTGTTCGAGGCGTCCGAGGTGCTGCGCGACTATCTGGGCGCGCGGTTCGTGGAGATGTTCGTCTCGGTCAAGCGCACCGAACAGGCGCGCTTCGCCGAGGTGGTCACGGCGCTGGATTATGACTGGTATCTGCGCAACGCCTGATGGCGGGGCGCTGGAAGTGGCGTTGGAGTGGAATGAGGACGTAGCCTGGCTTTTTCGTTGTCATCCCGGACGAGCGCGAAGCGCGAAGATCCGGGACCGACGCGTGAACGCAGGCGCTTCCGGCGGTCCCGGATCTGCGGCCCTTCGGGCCTTGTCCGGGATGACAGGTTTTTTGGGTCTGACAAATTCAAGGGGAGACACCATGAGCACCAACCGCATTCTCGGCACCCGCCGCTCGCTGCTGACCGCCATGGGCGCGGCGGCCATCGGCATCAGCTTCACCGCCTGCGGCCAGAAACCCCAGGGCGAAGCGGCCAAGTCGGCCGGCGGCGAGGAGCCCAAGCTGAACTTCTACAACTGGGACACCTATATCGGCGAGACGACCCTGGGCGACTTCAAGAAGGCCACCGGCGTCGACGTCAATATGAGCCTGTTCGCCACCAACGACGAGCTGTTCGCCAAGCTGAAGGCGGGCAACGCCGGCTATGACGTGATCGTGCCGTCCAACGAGTTCGTCACCCGCATGAGCCAGGCCGGCATGCTGGAGCCGCTGGACCACGCCAAGATCCCCAACATCAAGAACATCGACCCGGCCTTCCTCGACCCCGACTACGACAAGGGCCGCAAGTTCTCGATGCCCTACACCTGGCTGGTGCTGGGCATCGGCTATCGCAAGTCCAAGGTGCAGGGCGTGCCCGACAGCTGGAAGTACCTGTTCGACAGCGCCCAGTACAACGGCCGCATCGCCCTGCTGTCGGAAAGCGCCGACCTGGTGCGCCTGGCCGCCAAGTACCTGGGCCACAGCGTCAACGACATCCCGCCCGACATGGTCGCCAAGATCGAGCAGATGCTGATCCGCCAGAAGCCCTATGTGAAGGCGTTCCACGACGACAACGGCCAGGACATGCTGGTGGCCGGCGATGTCGACCTGGTGCTGGAGTACAACGGCGACATCGCCCAGGTGATGAAGGACGACCCGGACATCGACTTCGTGATCCCCAAGGAGGGGTCGCTGATCAATTCCGACACCCTGTGCATCCCCAAGGGCGCGCCGCGGCCGGACAACGCCCACAAGTTCATCAACTACCTGCTGGACGCCCAGGCCGGGGCCGAGATCTCCAAGACGATCCTCTACCCGACGCCGAACGCGGCGGCCAAGGCGCTGATGCCCGACGACTACAAGAACAACCCGGTGATCTTCCCGCCCGCGGCCATCATGTCCAAGTGCGAGTACGGGGCGTTCGAGGGGGCCGAGAAGGCCAGCCTGTACGAGGAAGTCATCACCAAGGTGCGGGCGGCCTAGAGGCGGGCGAATGACCAAGATCGTTGTCATCCCGGAAAGCGCGCAGCGCTTGTCCGGGACCCAGGACCGCCGCAAGGCGCGAGCCCAGTCCCCTGGGTCCCGGACAGCCCCTGCGGGGCTTCCGGGATGACAACCTCAAGGGCGGAATAGGGGGATCCCATGGAACAGTCCTGGAAACAGGCGAAAGCCGTCTTCGCCACGGCGCTCAGCGCGCCGCTGGTGTGGCTGGTGCTGTTCTTCCTGATCCCGCTGGCCATCGTCTGGGCCTACAGCTTCGGCCACAACGAGGGCCTGACCCAGATCGCCATCACCGGCACGTTCAAGAACTACGCCCGGGCGATCGAGCCGCTGTACCTGAAGATCTTCCTGAAGTCGGCCGGCGTGGCGGCCCTGACCACGGGCCTGTGCCTGGTGATCGGCTTCCCGGTCGCCCTGGCCATCACCTTCGCCTCGCAGAAGGCCAAGACCTGGCTCTTGCTGCTGATCATGCTGCCGTTCTGGACGAACCTGCTGATCCGCACCTACGCCCTGATCGCCGTGCTGCGCAACGAGGGCTACATCAACAAGGGGCTGGAGGCGGTCTGGACCCTGGCCGACAAGGTGCTGCCGCTGGCGCCGTTCCAGCCGCTGGAGATGATGCACACCAATTTCGCGGTGATCGTCGGCCTGGTCTATGTCCACCTGCCGTTCATGGTGCTGCCGCTGTATTCGGCGCTGGACCGGCTGGACAAGTCGCTGCTGGAGGCCAGCCTCGACCTGGGGGCGGGCCACATGCGCACCCTGTTCAAGGTGGTCGTGCCCCTGGCCCTGCCGGGCATCGCCTCGGGTGTGCTGATCACCTTCATCCCGGCGCTGGGCGCCTACCTGACCCCCGACCTGCTGGGCGGCCCCGACAGCCAGATGATCGCCAACGTCATCGAGCGCCAGTTCAAGCGCGCCAACGACTGGCCCTTCGGCGCGGCTCTGTCGTTCCTGCTGATGTACCTGACGTTTGTCGCGATCGCCGTGCAGGCGCTGGTGTCGAAGGGCAGGAAGGGGGCGCAAGCGTGAGCCCCTCTCCCAAACCCCTGCCGTTGTCATCCCGGCCGAAGCGAAGCGTAGAGCCGGGACCCAGGACAGCCGCACCGCATTCGCCCAGTCCCCTGGGTCCCGGACAGCCCCTGCGGGGCTTCCGGGATGACAACCTTTTGGGAGGTTTCTGATGCCGAGGAAATCCCCGCCCGGTCCCCTCGAATACCTCCGCCGCTGGCAGATGCAGGCCTGGCTGGCCGCCGTGGGGGTGTTCCTCTATGCGCCGCTGATCGCCCTGATGGCCTTCAGCTTCAACGACAGCCGGCGCAACATCGTCTGGAAGGGCTTCACCCTCAAATATTACGAAAAGGCCCTCAACAACGACGGGCTGATCGAGGCCTTCGCCAACTCCCTGACCATCGCGGCCCTGTGCACCGTGCTCAGCGTCGTCCTCGGGGCCATGGTCGCCCTGGTGCTGTGGCGGTTCCGCTTTCCGGGCAAGACGGCGCTGGACGGGGCCCTGGCCCTGCCGATCGTGGTGCCCGAGATCTGCATGGGCGTGGCCATGCTGGTGTTCTTCGCCAAGGTCCTGCCCTGGCCGGTGGGCCTGCCCTGGCCGCTGAACCTGGGGGCCATCACCATCGCCCACGTCTCGTTCTCGTTCCCGTTCGTGGCGGTGGTCGTCCGCGCCCGCATGGCCAGCTTCAACCGCGAGATGGAGGAGGCGGCCCGCGACCTGGGGGCCGGCGAGTGGCGGACGATCAAGGACGTGATCCTGCCGCACATGGCCCCCTCGCTGGTGGCCGGCGCCCTGCTGGCCTTCACGCTCAGCCTGGACGACTTCGTCATCACCTTCTTCACCGCCGGCCCGGACACCGTGACCTTCCCGGTCAAGGTCTATTCGATGGTCCGCTTCTCGGTGACGCCCGAGGTCAACGCCGCCTCGACCATCCTGATCGTGCTGACCGTGATCCTGACCGCCGTGGCGCTGAAGCTGCAGGGCGACCCGGCGGGCGTGGCCGGGCATGGGGAGAAGGCGTGATGGCGGCGCGGGAAACCCCCTCAGTCGGCTTCGCCGACAGCTCCCCCAGAGGGGAAGCATCCGCACGGCATAGCTCCTCCCCCTCTGGGGGAGGTGGCCCGAAGGGCCGGAGGGGGCCAGCGGCGGTGGAATTTTCGGGGGCGACGACGTGACCAACCAACCCATCATCACCTTCGAGAACGTCACCAAGCGCTTCGGCAAGATGGTGGCGGTCGACGACGTCTCGCTCAGCATCCAGGAGGGCGAGTTCTTCTCGCTGCTGGGGCCGTCGGGCTGCGGCAAGACCACCCTGCTGCGGATGCTGGCCGGGTTCGAGACCCCGACCGAGGGGCGGATCCTGATCGACGGACAGGACGTCTCGACCGTTCCGCCCAACAAGCGGCCGGTCAACATGGTGTTCCAGTCCTACGCCGTGTTCCCGCACATGAGCGTGGCCGACAACGTCGCCTACGGCCTGAAGGTCGACCGCGTGAGCAAGGCCGAGCGCGACCGGCGGGTGGAGGAGGCGCTGGACCTGGTCCAGCTGCACGGCCTGGCGGGGCGTAAGCCCGACCAGCTGTCCGGCGGCCAGCGCCAGCGCGTGGCCCTGGCCCGGGCCCTGGTCAAGCGCCCCCGGGTGCTGCTGCTGGACGAGCCGCTGTCGGCCCTGGACGCCAAGCTGCGCGACCAGATGCGCACCGAGCTGTGCACCCTGCAGGAGAAGGTCGGGATCACCTTCATCATGGTCACCCACGACCAGGACGAGGCCCTGGCCCTGGCCTCGCGCTGCGCGGTGATGAACCGCGGGGTGCTGCAGCAGGTGGCCGGGCCCAGCGACCTCTACGAGTTCCCCAACAGCCGCTTCGTGGCCGACTTCATCGGCAGCGTGAACCTGTTCGAGGGCGTGCTGGCCGTCGACGAGCCCAGCCACGCGGTGGTGAAGTCGCCGGACCTGGACTGCGACATCTTCCTGGACCACGGCGTGACCGGCGCGCGCGGCGGCACGGTCTGGGCGGCCCTGCGGCCCGAGAAGATCGAGCTGCACAAGCGTCCCGACGGCGCCGCCCCGCCCAACATGGGTGACTGCCCGCTGGGCCAGAACGCCGTGGCGGGGGTGATCCGGCACGAGGCCTATCTGGGCGGCCAGAGCGTCTACGAGGTGGAGATCCAGAGCGGCCGGCGCATCAAGGTCGTCCGCCAGAACCTGACCCGCTGGGACCAGGAGGACTTCAAGCTGGGCGAGGCGGTGTGGCTGGGCTGGCACGCCTGCTCCCCGGCGGTGTTGCTGTCGTGACCCCTTCCTTCCGCCCCTCCCACGGTTGTCATCCCGGAAGCCCCGCGGGGGCTGTCCGGGACCCAGGGGACTGGGCGAAGGCGGTGCGGCTGTCCTGGGTCCCGGACAAGCGCTGCGCGCTTTCCGGGATGACAACGATAGAGGAGGGCGACCGGTGAGACCCGTCGCCGGGATCATCTGCTGCACCCGCACCGTCGGGGTCGAGCCGGCCCAGGCGGTGATGAACCGCTATGTCGCCAGCGCCATGGCTTACGCCGACGCCGCGGCCCTGCTGGTGCCGTCGATGCCCGGGCTGATGCAGGCCTCCGAGGTCGCCGCGCGCCTGGATGGCCTGATGCTGACCGGCAGCCCCTCCAACCTCGATCCCGCCCTCTACGGCCAGGACGTCGCCGACGCTCCGGGGCCGTTCGACGCGGCGCGCGACGCCATGACCGCCGACCTGATCAAGGCCATGCTCGACCTGGGCCGGCCGGTGTTCGGAGTGTGCCGGGGCTTCCAGGAGATCAATGTCGCGTTCGGCGGCACGCTGCGGCGGGACATGGCCACGAGCGGCGCGCTGGTTCCCCACCACGCCCCCGACGAGGTCGATTTCAACGGCATGTTCGACCACGAGCACGCGGTCAGCCTGACCCCCGGCGGGGTGCTGGCCCGGGCCTTCAACACGGAGGCCGCGACCGTCAATTCCGTGCACTACCAGGGCGTCGACCAGCTGGGGGAAGGCCTGCTGGTCGAGGCCCGCGCGCCCGACGGCGTGGTCGAGGCGGTGTCGGCCAAGGTCAACGGCGCGCCGGTGCTGGCCGTCCAGTGGCACCCCGAATGGAAGACCGAGCGCAATCCGCAGAGTCAGGCGTTCTTCCAGGTGTTCGGAAGGGCGCTGCGGGGGCAACCCCTTGTTCCGCTCATCCCGGCGAACGCCGGGACCCAGATGGCGGGGCGCTGAGGTGGATCCCATGCGCGCCGCGCCCCTCCAACCCGCCCAAGCGCCATAGGATCTGGGTCCCGGCGTTCGCCGGGATGAGCGGATTTCAGAGAACAAGAAAAGACCAGGAGCACACCCCGATGACCGTCCCGATCCGCAACCACGACATCGCCGAGCTGAAGCGCCTGGACCTGGCCCACCACCTGCCGGCCCAGGCCGACCACAAGGTCATTCACGAGCTGGGCGGCAGCCGGATCATCACCCGGGCCGACGGCGTCTACATCCATGATGGCGAGGGCCACCAGATCCTCGACGGGATGGCGGGCCTGTGGTGCGTCAACGTCGGCTACGGCCGCGAGGAGCTGGCCAAGGCCGCCTACGACCAGATGCTGGAGCTGCCCTACTACAACACCTTCTTCAAGACCGCGACGCCGCCACCGGTGAAACTGGCGGCCAAGATCGCCGAGAAGATGGGAGGCCACCTGACCCACGTCTTCTACAATTCGTCGGGTTCCGAGGCCAACGACACGGTCTTCCGCCTGGCCCGCCACTACTGGAAGCTCAAGGGCCAGCCGGACCGCAAGGTGTTCATCAGCCGCTGGAACGCCTATCACGGCTCGACCGTGGCCGGGGTGTCGCTGGGCGGCATGAAGCTCATGCATGCGCAAGGCGACCTGCCGATCGCCGGCGTCGAGCACGTGATGCAGCCCTACCCCTTCGGCGACGGCTTCGGCGAGGACCCGGCCGTCTTCCGCGACCGCGCCGTCCAGGCCATCGAGGACAAGATCCTGGAAGTCGGCCCGCAGAACGTCGCGGCCTTCATCGGCGAGCCGGTCCAAGGGGCGGGCGGGGTGATCATCCCGCCGGACGGCTACTGGCCGGCCGTCGAGGCCCTGTGCCGCAAGTACGGGATCCTGCTGGTCTGCGACGAGGTGATCTGCGGCTTCGGGCGGCTGGGCCAGTGGTTCGGCCACCAGCACTACGGGATCAAGCCGGACATGATCGCCATGGCCAAGGGCCTGTCGTCCGGCTACCTGCCGATCAGCGCCGTCGGCGTGGCCGACCACATCGTCGCCGAGCTGCGCGACAAGGGCGGCGACTTCATCCACGGCTTCACCTATTCGGGCCACCCGACCTGCGCCGCTGTGGCCCTGAAGAACATCGAGATCCTCGAGCGCGAGGGCCTGGTCGAGCGCACCCGCGACGACACCGGCCCCTACCTGGCCAAGGCCCTGGCCAGCCTGAACGACCATCCGCTGGTCGGCGAGACCCGCTCGCTGGGCCTGATCGGCGCGGTCGAGATCGTCCGCGAGAAGGGGACCAACCACCGCTTCCTCGACAAGGAGGGCGAGGCCGGACCGATCGTCCGCGACCTGTGCATCCAGAACGGCCTGATGGTCCGCGCCATCCGCGACAGCATCGTCTGCTGCCCGCCGCTGATCATCACCCACCAGGAGATCGACGCGCTGGTGGGGATTATCCGCAGATCCCTGGACGAAGCGGAGCCGGTGCTGCGGGCGCTGAAGCCGGAGGCGGCGTGAGTCGGCCCACCCCTCTTCTGTCATCCCGGACAAGCGCGCAGCGCGCCGATCCGGGACCGACGCGTGAACTCAGCGCTTCCGGCGGTCCCGGATCTTCGCTTCGCTACGTCCGGGATGACAGGGAGGAGGAGCGCCAAGAGAAGGGCGTGGGCAACTGGTCCGGTGCGCCAAGGGTCATGAGCCATTCGCGGACAATGACATGGGGGACGACACGTCCCTCGGCCGCATCGGCGTCGGCCAGGCGTTCGTTTTCGTCGATGGGTTCGTCCTCGGCCATGCCCCAGGATGCCGGAAACACCTCCTGAGCCCACCCCCGTCGTCCTCGACGGTGAGATTGTCGCCAAAGCTGAAGAGACTAGACTTCGAAAAGCGCGAGGAGCGCCCCATGAAGTACAAAGAAAAGAAATCCAAGCCCGCCCCCAAGACCACCCGCGGGGTGGCCACGCTGGACGACGCCAAGGACTGGTTCGCCCGGCAGAACATCGAGGAGATCGAGTGCGTCGTGCCCGACCTGGCGGGCGTGGCGCGGGGCAAGATCATGCCGGTGCGCAAGTTCCTGGGCACGCCGTCGATGAACCTGCCGCTGGCGGTGTTCTACCAGACGATCACCGGCGACTTCCCCGAGTTCGAGGGGGCGGTCAACGCGGTGCAGTCCGACACCGACATCTTCCTGACCCCCGACCTGGCCACCCTGGCCGTGGTGCCCTGGGCCCAGGACCCGACCGCCCAGGTGATCCACGACGCCTTCCATCCCGACGGCCGGCCGGTCGAGGAAAGCCCGCGCCAGGTGCTGCGCCGGGTGGTGGCCCTCTATCGCGAGAAGGGCTGGGAGCCGGTGGTGGCCCCGGAGATCGAGTTCTACCTGGTCGACAAGAACACCGACCCCGACTATCCGCTGAAGCCGCCGATCGGCCGTTCGGGACGGCCCGAGACCGGCCGCCAGGGCTATTCCATCGCCGCGGTCAACGAGTTCGACGCCCTGTTCGAGGACATGTACGAGTACTCCGAACGCCAGGGCCTGGAGATCGACACCCTGATCCACGAGAGCGGCGTGGCCCAGATGGAGATCAATCTGCGCCACGGCAGTCCGCTGGAGCTGGCCGACCAGGTGTTCATGTTCAAGCGCACCATCCGCGAGGTGGCGCTGGAGCACGAGATCTACGCCACCTTCATGGCCAAGCCGATGGCGGCCGAGCCCGGCAGCGCCATGCACATCCACCAGTCGATCCTGGGGGCCGATGGCGAGAACCTGTTCTCGGACCCCAAGTCGGGCGACGCCACGCCGCTGTTCTACGCCTTCATCGCCGGCCAGCAGCGCTACCTGCCGGCGATCATGGCGATCCTGGCGCCCTATGTGAATTCCTACCGCCGGATCGCCCGGGACTCCGGGGCGCCGGTCAACACCCAGTGGGGCTACGACAACCGCACCTGCGGCCTGCGCGTGCCGCCGTCCGACCCGGCCAACCGGCGGCTGGAGAACCGCATCCCCTCGTCGGACGCCAACCCCTACCTGGCCATCGCCGCGACCCTGGCGGCCGGCTATCTGGGCATGACCCAGAACCTGTCGCCCACCGCCCCGGTCGACACCGACGCCAGCGTGCGCGGCATCGAGCTGCCCCGCAGCCTGCTGGAATCGGTGACGCTGTTCGAGGAGGCCAAGCCCCTGGTCGAGATCCTGGGCGCGACCTTCTGCAACGCCTACGCCACGGTGAAGCAGGCCGAGTACGAGACCTTCATGCGCACCATCAGCCCGTGGGAGCGGGAGTTCCTGCTGCTGAATGTTTAGGGGCGTCTTCCTCACCTTCTCCCTGAGGGAGAAGGAGGGGCCCGCGACGAAGTCGTGGGAGGATGAGGGGTTACGGTGTCAGCCGGAGCGCCGGCGCGCCGTCCGACATCTTACCCCCTCACCCTCCCACCGCTACGCGGCGGGCCCCTCCCTCTCCCCATGGGAGAGGGGGCTTTGAACGCCGGCCATCCCGCGAGTTCCTGGTACGCCGCCACCGCGACGCCCTTCCCCGCGCTCCCGCCGCTGACCGCCGACACCCGCGTCGACGTCTGCGTGGTCGGGGCCGGCTATACCGGCCTGGGCGCCGCGCTCGAACTGGCGACGCGGGGCGTGCGCGTGGTGGTGCTGGAGGCGGCCCAGGTCGGGTCCGGCGGGTCGGGCCGCAACGGCGGCCAGGTCCATACCGGCCAGCGCAACGACCAGGCCTGGCTGGAGAAGGTGGTCGGCCGCGACGACGCCCTTCGCCTCTGGACGATGAGCCAGGACGCCCGCGCCCACCTGCTGGCCCTGATCGCCGAGCACGCCATCGCCTGCGACTTCCGCCCGGGCATGATCCACGCCCGCCACAGGCGCGGCGGCGAGGCCGGGGACGCGGCCCATATCGAGTTCATGCAAAGCCGCTACGGCTACGACCAGCTGGCCCTGATCGGCGCGGCCGAGCTGGCCCACGAGCTGGGGACGGATGCCTATCACGGCGGCCTCGTCGACCACGGCGGCGGCCACCTGCATCCGCTGAACCTGGCCCTGGGGATGGCGCGGGCGGCGCTGGCGGCGGGGGCGGTGATCCACGAGCACAGCCGGGCCACGGCCTGGCGGCGCGAGGGCGGGACGATCGTCGTCGACACCGCGCCCAATCAGGGAATGGGGGGCCGCGTGACCTGCGACCAGCTGATCCTGACCGGCGACGGCTATCTGGACGGCCTGGCCGGCGGGGCGGCGCGGGCCCGGGTGATGCCGATCAACAACTTCATCCTGGCCACCGAACCGCTGGGCGCGCGCGCCGACGGCGTCATCCGCTCGGGCGCCGCCGTGGCCGACACCCGGTTCGTGATCAACTACTTCCGCAAGAGCCCCGACGGCCGGCTGATCTTCGGCGGCGGCGAGAACTACCGGCCCGGATTCCCGCCGGACCTGAAGGCCTTCGTGCGGCGGCGGATGCTGGAGGTCTATCCGGACCTGGCCGACGTGGCCGTGACCCACGCCTGGGGCGGGACCCTGGGCATCACCGTCCACCGCGCGCCGTTCGTCCGCGAACTGGCCCCCGGCGTGCGGATCGCCGCCGGCTATTCGGGCCAGGGGGTGGTGCTGGCGCCCTGGTTCGGCAAGCTGCTGGCCGACGCCGCCCTGGGCCAGCGGGAGGGCGTCGACCTGCTGGCCCGGCTGCCGACCCCGCCGTTCCCGGGCGGACGGCTGCTGCGCTGGCCGCTGACCGTGGCGGGGCTGAGCTGGTACGCGCTGCGGGACCGGCTGTAACGCCCCTCCCCCACGGGGGAGGGTCTTGCCGGGCTAGCCAATTGACATCCCCAGCCCCCCGTCCTCCCATCCGCCCATGTCGACCACCACCACCACCGAGCCCTCCGGCAGCGTCGCCACCGCCCTGGCCAACGGCTGGCGGCTGCTGGACCTGGATCCGCTGCAGGCGGTCGAGCAGGCGATGGCGATCCTGGAGGCGGTGCCGCGCCACGCCGAGGCGACCCTGATCCTGGCCACGGCCCTGCGGCTGTCGGGCGACGTCCGCCAGGCCCTGCGGGTGGTCGAGCCGTTGTCGCGGGCCTTCGCCCAGTCGCCGCCGATCCAGCTGGAGCACGGCCGGATCCTGGCCGCCGCCGGCCACACCCAGGCGGCCGTCGCCGCCTTCAAGCGCGCCGTCGCCGCCGACCCCGACCTGGCCGAGGCCTGGCGCGGCCTGGCCGAGGCCCTGGAACTGCTAGGCGACGAGGCCGGCGCCCAGGCCGCCCGCGCCCGCCAGATCAAGGGCGGGGTCCGCGACCCGGTGCTGATGACCGCCGCCGCCGCCCTGGTCGACGGCGAGCCGGGCCGGGCCGAGACGGTGCTGCGCGAGCTGCTGGCGACCCGTCCCGACGAGCCGGCGGCGATCCGCATGCTGGCCGAGGCCGTCGCCCGGCAGGGCCGCGAGGAAGAGGCCGAGACCCTGCTGCTGGGCTGCCTGAAGATCGCCCCGGCCTTCACCGGCGCCCGCTACAACCTGGCCACCCTGCATTACCGGCTGGGCCGGTCCGAGCCGGCCCTGGCCCAGCTGGACCTGCTGCTGGCCGACGAGCCGCGCAACCCGGGCTATCTCAACCTCAAGGCCGCCTGCCTGGCGCGGATCGGCGAATACGCGGCGGCCATCGCGATCTACGAGGACGTGCTGGAGCGCTATCCCCAGCAGCCCAAGGGCTGGATGAGCTACGGCCACGCCCTCAAGACCGTGGGGCGCTCGGCCGACTGCGCGGCCGCCTACCGCAAGGCGGTCGACCAGGCCCCGTCCCTGGGCGAGGCCTGGTGGAGCCTGGCCAACATGAAGACCTACCGCTTCGACGCGGCCGACCTGGCGGCGATGGAGGCCCAGCTGGTCCGCGAGGACCTGGCCGAAGAGGACCGCCTGCACCTGGACTACGCCCTGGGCAAGGCCCACGAGGACGCCGGCCGCTACGCCGACTCGTTCGCCTGCTACGCCCGGGGCGCGGCGCTGCGACGGGCCCAGGTCCCCTACGACCCGGCGGTGATGACCCGGCACGTGGCGCGCTGCAAGACGGTGCTGACCGCCGAGCTGTTCGCGTCGCGGGCCGGGCAGGGCTGTCCCGCCCCCGACCCGATCTTCGTCCTGGGCCTGCCCCGCGCCGGCTCGACCCTGGTCGAGCAGATCCTGGCCAGCCACTCGACCGTGGAGGGCACGATGGAGCTGCCCGACATCACCGCGATGGCCCGGCGGCTGAAGGAGGCCTCGCCCTATCCCGAGGTGCTGGCCACGCTGGACGCCGACGCCCTGAGCGCGCTGGGCGAGGAGTTCCTCGAGCGCACCCGGGTGCAGCGCAAGACCGACCGGCCACTGTTCATCGACAAGATGCCCAACAACTGGGCCCATGTCGGGCTGATCGCCCTGGCGCTGCCGAACGCCAGGATCATCGACGCCCGGCGCCACCCGATGGGCTGCTGTTTCTCGGGCTTCAAGCAGCACTTCGCCCGCGGCCAGAACTTCAGCTACGGCCTGGAGGACATCGGCCGCTACTACGCCGACTATGTCGAGCTGATGGCCCATCTGGACGCCGTGCTGCCCGGGCGCGTGCACCGGGTGATCTACGAATCGCTGGTCGAGGACCCGGAAGGCCAGATCCGCGCGATGCTGGATTATTGCGGCCTGCCGTTCGAAGAATCGTGCCTGAATTTCCACGAAAACGACCGCGCCGTGCGCACCGCAAGCTCAGAACAGGTGCGTCGTCCCCTCTTCAAGGACGCGGTCGAGCATTGGCAGCACTATGAGTCGTGGCTGGGCCCCCTTAAGACCGCCCTGGGACCGGTCCTATCCAGTTATCCCGCCGCGCCTGAATTTTGATCAGCCGCTCGGAACCCTGCCATTTCTGCAACAGTCGGCCGAATTGACGTTCGTTTGAATTTTGCGTCTTGCGAGCGCAAATCAGCCGGAAGAGCATCGTTCTCCGAACAGTTCGGGGAGCCGACATGACGTCCACCACGCGTACCAAGACCGCCCTTTCGAAAGGCGGTCTGCTGACGACCGCGCTTCTGGCCTCGACCATGCTGACGGCGGTCGCCGCCCAGGCCCAGACCGCGCCCCAGGGCGCGGTGGCCCTGGACGAGGTGGTGGTCACCGCCCAGAAGCGCTCGGAAAACCTGCAGGACGTGCCGGTCAGCATCCAGGCGCTGGGCCAGGCCAAGCTGGAGCAGCTGCAGGTCGCCAGCTTCACCGACTATGTGAAATACCTGCCCAGCGTGTCGTTCCAGACCACCTCCCCGGGCTTCTCCAACGTCTATTTCCGCGGCGTGGCCAGCGGCGGCGACGGCAACCACTCCGGCTCGCTGCCCAGCGTCGGCGTCTATCTGGACGAGCAGCCCGTCACCACCATCCAGGGCGCGCTGGACATCCACATCTACGACATCGCCCGGGTCGAGGCGCTGTCGGGACCGCAGGGCACGCTGTACGGCGCCAGCTCCCAGGCCGGCACCCTGCGCATCATCACCAACAAGCCCAGCACCGCCGGCTTCAGCGCCGGCTACGACCTGGAGGCCAACACCATCGCCCACGGCGACCAGGGCTATGTGGCCGAGGGCTTCGTCAACCAGCCGCTCAGCGACAAGGTCGCCGTGCGCCTGGTCGGCTGGGCCGAGCACCAGGGGGGCTATATCGACAACGTCGCCGGCTCGCGCACCTATCCCACCTCGGGGATCACGGTCACCAACGCCGACCGGGTGAAGAAGGACTACAACGACGTCGACCTCTACGGCGGCCGGGCGGCGATGAAGATCGAGGCCGGCGACAACTGGGTGATCACGCCCCAGGTCATGGGCCAGGTCGAGAAGGTCGGCGGGCTGTTCGCCGAGGACCGCACCCTGGGGGCCCTGAAGGTCGCCCACTACTATCCCGAAAACTCCAAGGACAAGTGGTGGCAGGCGGCCATGACCGTCGAGGGCAAGATCAGCAACCTCGACGTCACCTATGCCGGCTCGTACCTGGATCGCGACGTCGACACCCGCCAGGACTACACCGACTACTCGTTCTTCTACGACACCCTGGCCGGCTACGGCGCCTACTGGACCGACGACGCGGGCAATCCGGTCGATCCGTCGCAGTACATCATCGGCCACGACGCCTACATGAAGCTCAGCCACGAGCTGCGCGTCTCGACGCCGCAGGAGTACCGCTTCCGCGTGGTCGGCGGGCTGTTCTACCAGCGCCAGACCCACGGCATCACCCAGAACTACCGGATCGACGACATCGGCGATTCGATCTCGGTGCCGGGCTATCCGGGCACGATCTGGCTGACCCAGCAGAAGCGCGTCGACCGCGACAGCGCCGCCTTCGGCGAGGCGGCGTTCGACATCACCGACAAGCTGACCCTGACCGGCGGCATCCGCTTCTTCAAGTCCGACAACAGCCTCAAGGGCTTCTACGGTTACGGGGCCGGCTATGGCTCGACCGGGGAGAGGGCCTGTTTCACCGGCCCCGAGATCGAAGGCTCCCCGTGCACCAACCTCGACAAGCGGGTCAAGGAGAACGGCAACAGCAAGAAGATCAACCTCACCTACAAGATCGATCCGGACAAGCTGGTCTATGTCACCTATTCCGAGGGCTTCCGGCCGGGCGGCATCAACCGCCGCGGCACCCTGCCGCCCTACCAGTCGGACTTCCTGAAGAACTACGAGTTCGGCTGGAAGACCAGCTGGGCCGACAACCGCCTCCGCTGGAACGGCGCGGTGTTCCACCAGACCTGGGACGACTTCCAGTTCTCGATCGTCGGGGCCAACGGCCTGACCGAGATCAAGAACGCCGTCTCGGCCGACATCAACGGCGCGGAGACCGACTTCAGCTTCGCGATCAAGCACGGCCTGACCCTGAACGGCGCGGCCACCTATATCGACGCCAAGCTCAAGGGCGCCTATTGCGGCAAGGTCGACCCGGCCACCGGCCAGCCGATCACCGACTGCCCGGTCGACATGGACGAATATCCGGAACGCGCCCCGGACGGCCAGCGCCTGCCGGTCACGCCCAAGTTCAAGGCCAACCTGAACGCCCGCTACGAGTTCGACCTGGCCGGCTACGACGCCTTCGTCCAGGGCGGGATCGTCGGCCAGACCAGCGCCTGGGCCGACCTGCGCACCTTCGCCCGCGAGGTGCTGGGCAAGCAGGCCGGCTACATCACCACCGACCTGTCGGCGGGGTTCGGCCGCGACAGCTGGACCTTCTCGGCCTATGTCGTGAACCTCAACGACAGCCGGGCCAGCCTGACCCGCACCACCGAATGCGTCGAGGCCGTCTGCGGCGCCGAGGTCTATTCCGTGCCGCTGCGGCCGCGGACCATCGGGGTGAAGTTCGGGCAGAAGTTCTAGGGAACCCGATCCTTCTCCCCTTGCGGGAGAAGGTGTCGGCGCAGCCGACGGATGAGGGGTCGCACCGCGAAGCCGTGGCTCGCGGCTGAACGGTCGATCGACCCCTCATCCGACCCCCTTCGGAGGCCACCTTCTCCCGCAAGGGGAGAAGGAGCCCGAGGTGGACGAACCTCTGTTCCCTTGAAAGCGTGACCGCATGACAGAGACCCCCCGGAAGGTCCCGATCCCCAGGATCACCGCGCCCAAAGCCCTGGGCTTCTGGATGTGCACGGCCCTGGTGGTCGGCAACATGATCGGCTCGGGGGTGTTCATGCTGCCCGCGTCCCTGGCCCCCTACGGCTGGAACGCGGTGTTCGGCTGGCTGCTGACCATCGGCGGGGCCCTGTGCCTGGCCGTGGTGTTCGCGGGTCTGGCGCGGGCGTTTCCCAAGGCCGGCGGGCCCTACGCCTACACCCAGGAAGCCTTCGGGCCCATGGTCGGGTTCATGGTGGCCTGGAGCTACTGGATCTCGCTGTGGGTCGGCAACGCCGCCATCGCCACGGGCGCGGTCAGCTACCTGTCGGCGATCTTCCCGGCCATCGCCCAGGTCCCGGGGATGCACCTGCTGGTGACCCTGGGGGCGGTCTGGCTGCTGGTCGGGGTCAATATCGCCGGCGCCCGCCTGGCCGGCGGGGTGCAGGTGGCGACCACCGTGCTCAAGCTGCTGCCGCTGGTGGCGGTGGCCGGCCTGGCCTTCTGGGTGATCGGCCGCGACCACGGGGCCAGCCTGACGCCGTTCCGCGCCGCCGACATCCATCCGGGCGGGATCACCGCCGCCGGGGCCCTGACGCTGTGGGCGCTGCTGGGGCTGGAATCGGCGACGGTGCCGGCCGGCAAGGTGGTCGACCCGGTTCGCACCATCCCCCGCGCCACCCTGGTGGGCACGGTGTTCACCGGGGTGATCTACCTCTTGGTCTGCTCGGCGGTGGTGCTGCTGACCCCCGCCGACACGCTGAAGGTCTCCAACGCCCCGCTGTCGGACTTCGTGGGCCTGCACTGGGGCGGCAACGCCGGCAAGGTCCTGGCCCTGTTCGCGGCGATCAGCGCTTTCGGGGCCCTGAACGGCTGGGTGCTGCTGCAGGGCGAGATGCCCTACGCCATGGCCAGGGGCGGGGTGTTCCCGGCCTTCCTGGCCAAGGAGTCGGCCCGCGGCGCGCCCGTCCGCGCCCACCTGCTGTCGGCCGGCTTCCTGACCGTCCTGGTGCTGATGAACTACGCCAAGTCGATGGCGGACCTGTTCACCTTCATCGCCCTGGTGGCCACCACGGCCTCGCTGTTCGCCTACCTGGCCTGCGCCCTGGCGGCGCTGAAGCTGCAGGCCACGCGGCGCATCGCCCCGACCACGGCCCTGACCGTGATCGCCATCCTGGCCGGACTCTATTCGGTCTGGACCCTGGTGGGGGCCGGCGGCCAGGCGGTGCTGCTGGGGATCGGCCTGCTGGCCATCGGCGCGCCGTTCTACTGGCTGACGCGGGGGCGAGTTCGGCCCCATGTCTCCTAAATCCGCTCATCCCGGCGAATGCCGGGACCCAGATGGAATGGCTTCGAGGCTGACGCCAAAGGCTCAGAGCCCCTCCAATCAGCCACACGGCCATGGGATCTGGGTCCCGGCATTCGCCGGGATGAGCGGATCAAGAGAGAGATCACGCATGACATTGCGCACGGCCCTCATCACCGCCACCCTGGCGTTCGCGCCGCTCGCGACCCAGGCCGCCCCCGTCTACGTCCACGCCGGCAAGCTGGTCGACACCCTGCGGGGCCAGGTCCTGGCCGACCAGATGATCACCATCGACGGCGAGCGGATCGTCGCGGTCGCGCCGTGGAAGGCCGCCCCGACCGACGGCAAGGTCATCGACTGGTCGGCTCGCATGGTGCTGCCGGGCCTGATCGACATGCACACCCACCTGGTCGACCAGGAGCAGACCGAGAACGTCGCCGAGCCGCTGCTGACCACCGCCGCCTACCAGGCCTATATCGGCGCCGCCCACGCCCGCGTGACCCTGGAGGCCGGCTTCACCAGCGTGCGCGACGTCGGGACCTGGCGGGCGTTCGGCGACGTGGCCCTGCGCGACGCGATCAACGCCGGCCTGGTGCCCGGGCCGCGGATGTCGGTGGCCGGCGCCTATGTCACCATCCCCGGCGGCGGCGGCGAGATCACCGGCGTGGCGGGCGACGTCAAGCTGCCCGACGAGATGCGGGCCGGGGTGGTGCAGGACGCCGCCGACGCCCATCGCAAGGCGGCCAACATCCTGGCCCACCACGCCGACTTCCTGAAGCTGATCGCCACCGGCGCGGTCCTGACCGTCGGCACCGAGCCGGGCCAGCAGGAGCTGACCGAGGACGAGATGCGGGCCGCCGTCGAGGAGGCGGCCCGGCGCGGGACCTACGCCACCGCCCACGCCCACGGGGCCGAGGGCATGAAGTCGGCCATGCGGGCCGGCGTGCGCTCGATCGAGCACGGCTCGCTGATGGACGACGAGGCCATCGCCATGATGAAGGCCCGGGGCGTGTTCCTGGTGGCCGACATCTATGACGGCGACTGGATCGACGCCTACGGCAAGGCCCACGGCTGGCCGGCGCAGACCCTGCGCAAGAATTACGAAACGACCGAGGCCCAGCGCGAAGGCTTCCGCAAGGCGGTCAAGGCGGGGGTGAAGATCGCCTACGGCACCGACGCCGGGGTCTATCCCCACGGCCTCAACGCCCGGCAGATGAGCTACATGGTCCGCTACGGCATGACCCCGATGCAGGCCATCCAGTCGGCGACCACCGTGGCGGCCGAGCTGATGAGGAAGACCGACGTCGGCGCCGTCGCCCCCGGCCGCTACGCCGACCTGATCGCCGTCGACGGCGACGCGATCGCCGACGTGTCGGTGCTGGAGCATGTGGCGGCGGTGATGAAGGGCGGGGTGGTGGTCCGGGACTGATACCGGCGGCCCTTATCCTGACCCGCGGGAAGACCCCCTCAGTCGGCTTCGCCGACAGCTCCCCCAGAGGGGGAGCATCTATCATGGCGCAGATCCTCCCCCTCTGGGGGAGGTGGCCCGAAGGGCCGGAGGGGGCTAGCGGCCTAGACCGCCTGCCCCGCGCACCAGCCCGACGCCCAGGCCCACTGGAAGTTGTAGCCACCCAGCCAGCCGGTGACGTCCACCACCTCGCCGATGAAATAAAGGCCCGGCGCCGCCTTGGCCTCCAGGGTCCGCGAGTCCAGGCCGTCGGTGTCGACCCCGCCCAGCGTCACTTCGGCCGTCCGGTAGCCCTCCGACCCCACCGGCTTGAACGTCCAGGCGTTGACCGTCGCGGCCACGCCGCGCAGCAGTACGTCCGAGCAGTCGGCCATGTTGCCGTAGGCGCCGGCGTCCTCGGCGATCAGCTGGGCCAGGCGCTTGGGCAGCATCTCGCCCAGCACCGTCGACAGCGCCCGCTTCGGCGTGGCCGTCCGGGCGGCCCGCAGGGCCTGGAAGACGTCGACGCCCGGCGCCATGTTCACGCTGATCTCGCCGCCCTCGCGGCAGTAGGACGAGATCTGCAGGATCGCCGGCCCCGACAGGCCGCGATGGGTGAACAGCATCGCCTCGGCGAATTTCGTCTTGCCGCTGGAGACCACCGCGTCCAGGGCCACGCCCGACAGCGGGACCAGGCGCTCCAGGGTCTTGACCTCGAAGGTCAGGGGCACCAGCGCGGGACGGGTCTCGACGATGTTCAGACCGAACTGCTGGGCGATCTCGTAGCCCAGGCCGGTCGCGCCCATCTTGGGGATCGACTTGCCGCCGGTGGCGACCACGACCGAACGGCAGGTCACGGGACCGTTGGAAAGGCTGACGCGCCAGCCCTCCCCGTCGCGGGCCACGCCCTTCACCTGCGTCTCCAGGCGCAAGGTCGCCCCGGCCTTGTCCATCTCGGCCAGCAGCATCTCGATCACCTGCCGGGCCGAGCCGTCGCAGAACAGCTGGCCCAGGGTCTTTTCGTGGAAGGCGATGCCGTGGCGCTGGATCAGGGCGATGAAGTCGGCCGGTCGATAGCGGCGCAGGGCCGAAACGCAGAACTTCGGATTGGCCGACAGGAAGTTGGCCGGGGCCGTGTTGACGTTGGTGAAGTTGCAACGCCCGCCGCCGCTGATGCGAATCTTCTCGCCGGGGGCCTTGGCGTGGTCGATGACCAGCACCCTGCGGCCGCGCTTGCCCGCCTCGATGGCGCACATCATCCCGGCCGCGCCGGCGCCCAGCACCACGACGTCGAAATCTTCCAAGGCCCAGGCCCTCGCTGTTGAGCGGCGTATCGACAGGAGGGCGGCCGGGAAGTCAATGCGGGCGGACGATCACCCCGGCCTCGGCGCGTTCAGCACGAACACCCCGATGCCGATCAGCAGCAGGACCAGGGCGCACCAGATCGCGATCGCGATCCAGCGAACCCTGGCCAGGCGCCGGACGAACATCAGCCGGCCCGGCGCATCGGCGCGGAGCCCGCCCTGGCGTAGCCGCCGGTGACCTGGAAGCGGCCCATCATCCGCACCAGACCGCCGATCTCGGTCTTCAGGGCGTGGCTGACCGCCGTGGCCTGCTCGATCATGGCCGCGTTCTGCTGCACGCCCTGGTCCATCTGGTTGACCGCGGCGTTGACCTCGTTGAGGCCTGTGGCCTGCTCGGCGGCCGAGGCGGCCAGCTCCTTCACCAGGGCGTCGATCTCGCCCACCTTGAACACGATGCCCTCCAGGGCCTCGCCGGTCTGGCCGACCAGCTTGACGCCCTGGCCGACCTGTCCGGCCGAGGTGGAGATCAGGGTCTTGATCTCCTTGGCCGCCTCGGCCGAGCGCTGGGCCAGGGCCCGGACTTCCTGGGCCACGACCGCGAAACCGCGGCCGGCATCGCCGGCCCGGGCGGCCTCCACCCCGGCGTTCAGGGCCAGCAGATTGGTCTGAAAGGCGATCTCGTCGATCACCCCGATGATCTGGCCGATCTGCTGGGAGGATTGCTCGATGCCGGTCATGGCCGCCACGGCGCCGCGCACGACCTCGCCCGAGCGCTCGGCGTCCCCGCGGGTCGAGCCGACCACGCGGGCGGCGTCGTTGGCGCCCTGGGAGGCGCGGCGGACGGTGGCGGTGATCTCGTCCAGGGCGGCGGCGGTCTCTTCCAGGCTGGCGGCCTGCAGCTCGCTGCGGCGGGCGGTATTGTCGGCGGCGGCGGTGATCTCGTCGGAACTGCGGCCGATGCCGCCGACCGCGGTCAGGATCTGGCCCATCGCCTGGTCCAGGTGGTCCATGGCGCCGTTGAAGTCGGTGCGCAGCTGGCCGTAGCCCTCGGGGAACGGGTCGACGACGCGCACGGTCAGGTCGCCGCGCGACAGCCGGGCCAGGCCGGCCGCGATGCGCTCCATGACGAAGGCTTGGTCCCGGGCCGCGCCCTGGCTGGCGGCCTCGTTGCGGAGGCGCTCGGCCTCGCCCGCGGCGGTGATCCGCTGCTGCTCGGCCTCTGAGGTCCGCAGGGCCGCGGCGTTGTCCTTGAACACCTGGACGGCGCGAGCCATCAGCCCCACCTCGTCCTTGCGTCCCGCGCCGTCCACCGCCACGTCCAGGTCGCCCTGGGCCAGGGTGGTCATGGTCCTGGACAGCGAGGCCACCGGTCGCGAGATCTTGGTCGCGCCGATCCAGAGGGCGAAGCCCATGCCGCCGATCGCGGCGACCAGGCCCAGCAGCATGGTGGTCAGGGCCCCGCGATTGGCCTTCCTGTTGGCGTGGGCGACCAGGGCGTCGGTCTCGACGTGGTAGCCGTCGCCCCAGGCCTTGGCGTCCTTGGACAGGCTCTCGATGGCCGGATCCAGGGTCGAGAGACGGGCGATGGCGCCGGCGTCGTCATTGGCCAGGCCCAGGTCGGCGGCGGCCCGCCCGTCGGCGTAGAGGGCGTCGATGCGCTGGCGGAAGCCCTCGGCCGTCGGCCCGATGGACGGGTCGGCCTTGACCATCTTGTCCAGGCTGTCCTTGCCCTCGCCATAGACCTTGTCGAGATCCTTGGACGCCGAGCGGGCCGCCTCCGAGGTCCCCTCGTAGGTGACCACGCGGTGGGCGGCGTGGCCCATCATGCTGAGGCGACGGCTGAAGCGGGCCGACTGCACCTCGGCCGGCGAGCGATGCTCGACCAGGATCCGGGTGGCGTCCTGCAGGCTCTTCTGCTGCCAGACCCCCATGCCCGTGCACCCGAGCACGGCCACGGCCAGGATCGCGGCCGGCAGCAGCACCTTGGTCGAGATCCTGAGGTCGTCGAGTCCCATGGCTTCCCCCGTCGAGCCTTTCCGCTGGGAGACGCGGCTCGATTTTACTTGCGAAGATGTTTGCCGGGGTGCGTGAAAGACGCGTTAACGGGGCGGGAACAGCCGCCTCGGGACGGCGGTCCGCCGCGATGCGCCGCGGCTTTCCACTCCCGACGGCGCGAAAACCGCCGCCGCGCTTGACGTCGCCGCCAGGAGGGTTAGGAACCCTGCCCTCCTCCCGCCCAGGCGCTTCCATGACGTCCGTTCCGCAAACGACGATCGGCCCGACGATCGGCATAGATTTCGGCACGACCAACACCGTGGTCTCGATGACCCATGGCGACGGCCCCGCCACGCTCGTCAGGTTCCCGACCGCGGATGGCGACATCTTCGCCTTTCGCTCGGCGCTGAGCTTCCACGCCGTGATGGGCGCCAACGGCCGGCCGAACGAACTGGTGACCGAGGCCGGCCCCTGGGCGATCGAGGCCTATGTCGAGGATCCGCTGGAGACCCGTTTCATCCAGTCGTTCAAGACCTTCGCCGCCAGCGCCGCCTTCACCGAGACCAAGATCCTCAACAGGCGCTACCTGTTCGAGGACCTGCTGTCGGGCTTCCTGCTGAGGCTGAAGGCTCATGGCGGCGCGGCGATGGAAGCCCTGCCGCCGCGCGTGATCGTCGGCCGGCCCGTCACCTTCGCCGGCGGCAATCCCGACGAAGCCCTGGCCCTGTCGCGCTACGAGGCCAGCTTCCGGCGGCTGGGCTTCACCGACATCCGCTACGCCTACGAGCCCGTCGGCGCGGCGTTCTTCTTCGCCCGCCAGCTGACGCAGGACGCCACCGTGCTGGTGGCCGACTTCGGCGGCGGCACCAGCGACTTCTCGATCGTGCGGTTCGAGAGAGACGCCGGCAAGCTGCGCTCCACGGCCCTGGCCCGGTCGGGCGTCGGCGTGGCCGGCGACGCCTTCGACTATCGGATCATCGACCAGCTGGTGTCGCCCGAGCTGGGCAAGGGCAGCCTCTACAAGGCGTTCGACAACCGCCTGCCGATCCCCCAGCGCTACTACACCGCCTTCGCCCGCTGGGACCAGCTGGCCCTGCTGCGGGCCTCCAAGGACATGCGCGACATCCGCGCCCTGGAGCGCACCGCCCTGGAGCCGGAAAAGATCCGCCGGCTGATCGAGGTGCTGGACGACAATCACGGCTACGCCCTCTACCGCGCCGTTTCGTCCCTGAAGGAGGCCCTGTCGAGCCAGGACGAGGCGACGTTCCGCTTTGCGGCCGGCTCGGTGCTGATCGAGAAGACCGTCCGGCGCACCGACTTCGAAGGCTGGATCGCGCCGGAGCTGAAGGCGATCGAGACGGCGGTGGACCAGGCGCTGGAGCGCGCGGGCCAGGGTCCGGACGGCGTCGACCGCGTGTTCCTGACCGGCGGCAGCTCGTTCGTGCCGGCCGTGCGCGAGATCTTCCTGCGCCGCTTCGGGGCGGCGAAGATCGAAAGCGGCGGCGAGTTCGAGTCGATCGCCTCGGGCCTGGCCCTGATCGGTCGCGAGGCCGACCTGGACCTGTGGAGCGAGACGGCCAAGCGCCCGGCCTGACGCCGGCGAACGGCCACAGGGCTCAATTCAGCTGGCCGGCGAACCTGGCCAGGGCCGCGCGGGCGCAGGCGTCGGCGGTTTGGTGCGAGGTGTCGGCCACGGCCAGGCCGCCCACCAGCCGGCCGCCCCTGTGCAGCGGCAGCGACCCGCCGTGCGGGTTCAGTCGTTCGGGTTCGGCCTTGATCAGGGCGGCGAAGGCCGGATCGGTCTTCTCGCGCGGCTCCATCGCGCTGCCCGGCGCGTCGAACTGGACGGCGGTGGCGGCCTTGCGCGGGGCGGCGACCGGCGGCTTGGGGCTGGCGGGGGCGCGCAGCACGACCAGCGGATTGCCCTTGTCGTCGACCACGGCGACGCTCACGGGCGCGCCCCTGGCGGCGCAGGCCTCGACGGCGGCCCGGGCCAGGTCGATGGACAGCGGCAGGTCCAGGGCGGGCGCGGTCTGGGCGAAAGCCGCCATCGGGATCGCCGCCATGGAGGCCGCCAGGATCAGGATCCGCATGTCACCGCCTCCGCTCGGCCCGACGAACGCCGGGACCCAAGCCGAGCTTGCAGTAGCGTGCGCGGACCGATCGGCCAAGGGGTCTGCGCGTACGCCCAGTCCCCTGGGTCCCGGACAGCCTCTGCGAGGCTTCCGGGATGACAACGAGAAGGGACCTCAGCCCTTGTTCGCCAGCGCCGCCTGGGCCGCCGCGAGGCGGGCGATCGGCACGCGGTAGGGCGAGCAGGACACATAGTCCAGGCCGACGCCTTCGCAGAAGCCGATCGAGGCGGGATCACCGCCGTGCTCGCCGCAGATGCCCAGCTTGACGTCGGGACGGGCCGCGCGGCCGCGCTCGGCGGCGATGCGGATCAGGTCGCCGACGCCTTCCTGGTCGAGGCTGACGAAGGGGTCCTTGTCGAAGATGCCCTTGTCGATATAGGCGCCCAGGAACTTGCCGGCGTCGTCGCGGCTGATGCCGAACGTCGTCTGGGTCAGGTCGTTGGTGCCGAAGCTGAAGAACTCGGCGTTGGCGGCCAGGTCGCCGGCCCGCAGGGCGGCCCGCGGCAGTTCGATCATGGTGCCGACCGTGTACCGAAGGTCCACGCCCTGCTCTTCCAGCACGGCCTTGGCGGTGCGGTCGGTCAGGTCGCGCAGGTACTTCATCTCCTCGCCCTTGGCGACCAGCGGATGCATGATCTCGGGGATCGGCGCGGCCTTGCCGGACTTGGCGATGTCGCAGGCGGCCTCGAGGATCGCCCGCACCTGCATCTCGTAGATCTCGGGATAGGACACGCCCAGGCGGCAGCCGCGGTGGCCGAGCATCGGGTTGGTCTCGTGCAGCTCCTTGGCCCGGCGCATCAGCTTCTCGGCGTCCAGGCCCGTGGCCTCGGCGACGGCCGCCACGTCTTCCTCGGTGTGCGGCAGGAACTCGTGCAGCGGCGGATCGAGCAGGCGGATGGTGACCGGCAGGCCTTCCATGATCGTGAACAGCTCGACGAAGTCGGCCTTCTGGAACGGCGCGATCTTGGCCAGGGCGGCGCGGCGGCCGGCCTCGTCGTCGGCCAGGATCATCTCGCGCACGGCGGCGATCCGGGTGTCGTCGAAGAACATGTGCTCGGTGCGGCACAGGCCGATGCCCTCGGCGCCGAACTGCCGGGCGGTCTTGGCGTCCAGCGGGGTCTCGGCGTTGGCGCGGACCTTCATGCGGCGGGCCGCATCGGCCCACGCCATCAGGGTGGCGAAGTCGCCGGTCAGCTCGGGCTCGATCATCTTGGGCGAACCGACCAGGATCTCGCCGGTCGAGCCGTCGATGGTGATGGTCTCGCCGGCCTTGAACTCGCGGCCGCGCACCCGGAACAGGCCTTCCTTGGGGAAGATGGCCACGTCGCCGGCGCCGCTGACGCAGGCCCGGCCCATGCCCCGCGCCACGACGGCGGCGTGGCTGGTCATGCCGCCCCGGGCGGTGATGATGCCCCGCGCTGCGTGCATGCCGTGGATGTCCTCGGGCGAGGTCTCCTCGCGCACCAGGATCACGGCCTCGCCGGCGGCGGCGGCCTTCTCGGCCGCGTCGCTGTCGAACACGATCTTGCCGGTGGCCGCGCCGGGCGAGGCCGGCAGGCCCTTGGCGATCAGCTCGCGGTGGGCGGTCGGGTCGATGGTCGGGTGCAGCAGCTGGTCCAGCGAGGCCGGCTCGACGCGGCCGATGGCCTCCTCGCGGCTGATCACGCCCTCGGCCGCCATGTCGACGGCGATCTTCAGGGCGGCCTTGGCCGTGCGTTTGCCGCTGCGGGTCTGCAGCATGTAGAGCTTGCCCTGCTCGACCGTGAACTCGATGTCCTGCATGTCGCGGTAGTGGCGTTCCAGCGTCTCGACCACGGTCTTGAACTGGCCGAACACCTCGGGCATGGCCTCTTCCATCGAGGGAGCGGAATCGCCCATCTCCTCGCGGGCCGCCTTGGTCAGGGACTGCGGCGTGCGGATGCCCGCCACCACGTCCTCGCCCTGGGCGTTGATCAGGAACTCGCCGTAGAGGCGGCCGTCGCCGTTGCTGGGATTGCGGGTGAAGGCGACGCCCGTGGCCGAGGTCTCGCCCATGTTGCCGAACACCATCGACTGGATGTTGACGGCGGTGCCCCAGGCCTCGGGGATGTCATGCATGCGGCGATAGAACTTGGCCCGGTCGTTCATCCAGCTGGCGAACACCGCGCCGACCGCGCCCCACAACTGCTCCTGGGCGTCCTGCGGGAACGGCTTGCCCAGCGCGTCGCGCACGGCAGCCTTGTAGTCCTTGATCACCGCGGCCCAGTCGTCGGCCGTCAGGGCCGTGTCGACCGTGACGTCCAGCCGGTCCTTGTGGTCGTCGAGGATCTCCTCGAACATGTGGTGCTCCAGGTCGAGCACGACGTTCGAGTACATCTGGATGAAGCGACGATAGCTGTCATAGGCGAAGCGGCGATCGCCCGACAGCTGGGCCAGGCCCTCGACGGTCTCGTCGTTGAGGCCCAGGTTCAGGACGGTGTCCATCATGCCCGGCATCGAGGCCCGAGCGCCCGAGCGCACCGAGACCAGCAGCGGATTGGCCACGTCGCCGAAGCTCTTGCCGGTCAGTTGCTCGACCGTCGCCAGCCCGGCATTGACCTGGTCGGCCAGCTCGGCCGGGTACTGCTTGCCGTTGGCGTAATAGTGGACGCAGGCCTCGGTGGTCACCGTGAAGCCCGGCGGCACCGGCAGGCCCAGGGACGACATCTCGGCGAGATTGGCGCCCTTGCCCCCCAGCAGGTTCTTCATCTTGGCGTCGCCGTCGGCGCCGCCTCCCCCGAACGAATAGACCCACTGCGTCTTGGTCAGCGTATCAACCGGCATATCTTGTTCACCCTGCGATAGTGAAAAGCCGGCGGTTCTCTGGTGGAACCGTCCTGGCCTGGGACAACGAGCTTAACGCCCATCCCGCACTGCAATATCCGGGCGTTCAGTAGCACCTTGTCAAAGAAGCCGTCCACCGACGGTTTGCAGTTCGCAGTCTAAAGCGAAATTTCGGCAAATTCTTCCAATGACAACGTTGTCCTGATCGAGATTTGCGCGAGCCGCGAAACGAACGAAGACCGCCCCGAGTCTTGGGACCGGCGACACGGGCTTCACCTCGCCATGGTGAAGCTGGGTTGCGCGCCCCCGAACAGGTCGATCGCCGTCCTGGCGCCGCGGTCTCCGATCGACGCGCCCGGACCTGCGTCGGGCGAGCTGAAGCATCGCTGCGGCCAAAAGCCGCGCGACCGTCGCCGCCACCACCGCCGGGAATGCGCTAGCAGTGCGACATGACGTGGCTCAACCCCTCCTCCGTGACTCGCGGCGTGAGATCCCTGCACTGGATCGTGGGCGCGACCATCGTCCTGGTCGCCGTCTCGGTGCTGGGCAGCATCGCCCTGATGCTGTTCGCCGCCCGCTCGCTGGACCGCCTGGAGAGCCAGGACGAGCGTGAGCTGGTGCAGCGGACGATCCAGCGCGACCTGCAGCGCATGACCCGCGAACTGACCTCGGCGACGGTCTGGGACGACGCCGCCAAGGCCATGGGTCCGCCGGTCGACATGGCCTGGGCCGACGTCAATTTCGGCGAATATTACCACCAGTATTTCCAGCACGACCTGTCCTTCGTCGTCCGCGACGGCCGGGTGGTCTATGCGTCGCTGGCGGGGGCGCGGGTGACGGCCGACGCCCTGGGCGCCCTGCCCGGCGACACCGCGCCGCTGGTGGCCCAGGTCGCCGCCAAGGCCAAGATCGCCCACGACGCCAGGCGCTTCAGCCTGAAGGGCGCGACCACCGACGCGGGCCTGGTGCGCTCGGGCGACGAACTCTACCTGGTGGTGGCCTCCGACGTGATCGCCGAGACCGCCGAGCTCGCGACGGCCCGGCGGGGAACCCCGCTTTCGGTGGCGGTGACCGCGCGGCGGATCAGCACCACCTATACCCGCGGCCTGCAGAACGACCTGGGCATAGAGGGCCTGGCCCTGGTCGCCGAAAGCCGGTCCAGCGATCACAGCGTGCCGCTGCGCGACATCCGGGGCCGCCCGATCGGCGGGTTCTCCTGGCCGGCGCGGGATCCGGGCATGTCGCTGCTCAAGGCCGGCGCGCCGTGGATCGCCCTGGTCTTCGCCGCGCTGCTGATCGCCGCCCTGGTCCTGTTCCGGCGGGTCACCGACGCCCTGAACAAGCTGGCCGCCAGCCGTGGCGCCCTGATCGCGGCCAAGGAGGAGGCCGAGGCCGCCAACGCCGCCAAAACCCAGTTCCTGGCCAATATGAGCCACGAGATTCGCACCCCGCTGAACGGGGTGCTGGGCATGACCCAGGTCATGCAGGCCGACCAGCTGCCCGATCGCCAGCGCGTCCGCCTGGACGTGATCAACCACTCCGGCCAGGCGCTGCTGGCCCTGCTCAACGACATCCTCGACATGGCCCGGCTGGAGGGCGGCGGGGTCCGCCTGCGCGCCGAGCCCTTCGACCTGCCGGCCCTGGTGGAATCGACCTGCGCCCTGTTCTCGGGCGCGGCCGCCAACAAGGGGATCGCCCTGGCCTTCGAGGTGGCGCCGGACTGCGACGGCGCCTGGATCGGCGATCCGATCCGCCTGCGGCAGGTGCTGGGCAACCTGGTCGCCAACGCCGTCAAGTTCACCCACCACGGCTCGGTCCGCATCGAGGCGCGGGCGTCCGAGACCGGCCTGAGGTTCGAGGTGCGCGACACCGGCGTCGGCATCGCGCCGGAGGATCGCCCGCGCCTGTTCAAGATCTTCTCGCAGGTCGACAGCTCGCTGACCCGCGCCCACGAGGGCTCGGGCCTGGGCCTGGCGATCAGCCACGAGGTGGTCACCCTGATGGGCGGCGTGATCGGGGTCGACAGCACGCCCGGCGCGGGCTCGACCTTCCACTTCGACGTCCCCCTGCGCCGGGCGAGGTCCGAGCGGCCGGCGCTGAGGGTGGTGGGTTAGGGGCGGAACTTCCCTGAGCGACGAGAATTTTCGGGCGAAATCGACGCTCCAAGATCGTTGTCATCCCGGAAGCCTCGCAGAGGCTGTCCGGGACCCAGGGGCCGGCGCAGCGCGGTGGCCCCTGGGTCCCGGCTCTACGGCCCGCTACGCGGACCTTCGGCCGGGATGACAACTTGTAGATTCAACGCCTGTCGAGCCCGTCGGTAGCGAACGAGACCAAGCGCATGCGCCTGTCCCCGGCCCCTACCCGCCGATCAGCGAGAAGTCGGCCACCTGGCCCATGGCGTCGCGGACGGCGGCCAGGGTCTTGAGGCGGTTGTCGCGTTCGGCCGGAACTTCCGAATTGACGAACACCCCGTCCAGGAAGGCGTCGACCGGGCCGCGCAGGCCGGCCAGTTCGCGCATGGCGGCGGTGAAGTCCTCGGCCTTGAGGGCGTCGGCCAGCGGCTTTTCGATCATCCGAAGGGCGTCGTGCAGCTGCACTTCCGGGGCCGAGGCGTCGGGCAGGATCTCGCGGCCGCCCTCGCCCTTCCAGCCCTTCTTCTCCTCGGCCTTGAGGATGTTGGAAGCGCGCTTGTAGCCGGCCAGCAGGTTCTTGCCGTCGTCGGTCTTGAGAAACCCGTCCAGCGCCTCGACCCGCGCGACGATGCGAACGAGGTCGTCGTCGCCCAGGGCGAACACGGCGTCGACGAGGTCGTGGCGCCTGCCCTGGTCCTTGAGGGTGACCTTCAGGCGGTCGGCGAAGAACGGCACAAGATCAGGAAGGCTTCCTCCAGTCAGAGCAGCTTCATTCGAGAGCGGATAGCTTGGCGGCATCTCGCTGTGACACATCGCGGCAAACGCTAGGACATTTGTCAGCGCAAAAGGCTTGTTGCTCTCCAAGAGAATCCTGATCACCCCCAGCGCCGCCCGCCTAAGCGCATAAGGATCCTTCGAACCCGTCGGCTTCTCGTCGATGGCGAAGAAGCCGACCAGCGTGTCCAGCTTGTCCGCCAGCGCCACGGCCACGCTCAGCGGCGCGGTCGGGACGGCGTCGGAAGGGCCCTGCGGCTTATAGTGGTCGCGGATGGCGTCGGCGATCTGCGGGTCCATCCCGGCGGCGCGGGCGTAGTAGCCGCCCATCAGGCCCTGCAGTTCCGGGAACTCGCCGACCATCTGCGAGGCCAGGTCCGCCTTGGCCAGGCGCGCGGCCTCCTTGGCCTTGGCGACATCGGCGCCGACCAGGGGCGCGATCTCGCCGGCCAGGGCGACGATGCGCTCGACCCGCTGCGCCATCGTGCCCAGCTCGGCGTGGAAGGTCACGCCGTTCAGCTTTTCAAGCCATGGCTCGAACCCGACCTTGACGTCCTCGTCCCAGAAGAACCGGGCGTCAGACAGGCGCGAGCTCAGCACCTTGGCGTTGCCCTGCGCGATCACCTTGCCGCCGTCGGCCGACTGGACGTTGGCGATGGTGATGAAGTGCGGAGCCAGGCCCCCGGTGGCCGGGTCGCGGACCGCGAAATACTTCTGGTGGGTGCGCATCGAGGTGCGGATCACCTCGCCGGGCAGGTCCAGGAAGGCCGGGTCCATGTCGCCCAGCACCGGGGTCGGCCATTCGGCCAGGCCGGCGACTTCCTCGAGCAGGCCGATGTCCTCGACCAGTTCCAGGTTGCGCGCGAAGCACAGGGTCTTGCAGCCCTCAAGGATGCGCTGCTTGCGCTCCTCGACGTCCAGCACCACGAAGTGGTCGGCCAGGCCCTTTTCGTATTCGTCGAAGTCGCGCGCCTTGAACGGCTGGCCGCCCCAGCCATGGCCGACGCGCATGAAGCGGTGGCCCTCGGTGACGTCGCCGCTCTCGATCCCCTCGATGGCGAACGGCACGACCTCGCGGTCGAACACGCAGAGGATACGCTTCAGCGGCCGCACCCAGCGCAGCTTGCTCGTCCCCCAGGTCATCGACTTGGGCCACGGGAAGCCGCGGACGATGGCCTCGACCATCTCGGCGACGATCTCGGGGGTAGGACGGCCGGTCTTCTCGAGGAAGGCCATCCAGACGCCGTCGCGCTCGACCAGCTGATCCTGGGTCAGGCCCGCCTTGCGCAGGAAGCCCTCCAGGGCTTGCGGCGGGGCGCCGACGCGCGGGCCCTTCAGCTCTTCCTTGCGGTCGGCCTGGGCGATCGGCAGGCCCTCGACCACCAGGGTCAGGCGGCGCGGGCCGGCGAAGGTCTTCAGGGCCTCGGGCAGGAAGCCGGCGGCGGCCAGGTGCTCGCGCGCCATGCGCTCCAGGTCGCGCGCGGCGCCGGCCTGCATGCGGGCGGGGATCTCTTCGGAGAACAGTTCGAGAAGCAGTTGGGGCATGGTGACTTACGCGGCTTCCTGCTGCTCGACCCAGGCGCTGGCGCACAGCTTGCACAGGTCGCGGATGCGGCCGATGTAGCTGGCGCGCTCGGCGACGGCGATCGCGCCGCGGGCGTTCATCAGGTTGAACAGGTGGCTGGCCTTGAGGACCATGTCGTAGGCGGGCAGGACCAGGGCCTTTCCCTGGTAGGAACGGGCCAGCATCAGCGGCACCTGCTGCTCCATGTCCTCGAACTGGCGCTTGAGCACGGCCACGTCATAGCCGTGGAAGTTGGCTTCCGACTGCTGGCGCTCGTTCTCCAGGAACACGTCGCCATAGGTCAGCCGCCCCAGGGGCGCGTCGGGATCGTTGAACGGCAGGTCGTACACGTTGTCGACGCCGAACACGTACATGGCCAGGCGCTCCAGGCCGTAGGTCAGCTCACCGGCCACCGGCGAGACGTCCAGGCCGCCCACCTGCTGGAAATAGGTGTACTGGCTGACCTCCATGCCGTCGCACCAGACCTCCCAGCCCAGGCCCCAGGCGCCGACCGTGGGGTTCTCCCAGTCGTCCTCGACGAAGCGGATGTCGTGGGTGCGCAGGTCCAGGCCGATGGCTTCCAGCGACCCCAGATAGAGGTCCTGCATGTTCGGCGGGTTCGGCTTCAGGATCACTTGGTACTGGTAGTAGTGCTGCAGGCGGTTGGGATTCTCGCCATAGCGGCCGTCGCCGGGACGGCGCGAGGGCTGGACATAGGCCGCGTTCCAGGGCTTGGGCCCCAGGGCCCGCAGCACCGTGGCCGGGTGCAGGGTCCCCGCCCCCACCTCCACGTCGTGCGGCTGCAGGATCACGCAGCCCTGGGCGCTCCAATAGTTATGGAGCGTCAGGATCAGGTCTTGGAACGACTTGGGCTTGGAAGGCATCAGGGTCCGAACAGGGCCAGAAAAAAGTCGGCGGACCATAGGGCCCGCCGACTGGCGCTTCAAGCAATGTTGGACCGCTGGAACGGCTTAGTTGCCCTTGGCGGCGGTGCGCTTGCCGGCGTGCGACAGCGGCGCGCCGTAGAGCTTGCGGTTTTCCGGGGTGTCGGCGACCGGCGGATTGGAGACCACGTTGGGATCACCGGCCTTGAGGCCCGCCTGCTGTTCGGCCGGCATCGACGAGACGCGGCCGGCGGTGTCGGTCGCCGTGCCGGTCGGGGCCGCCATCGAGGTGGTCGGGTCGATCGGCGTCGTGGTGGCCGCGGACGGGTCGGCGGGCAGGGTCTGGTCGGCCGGCGCGGCGGCGGTCGGATCCGGGTTCACCGACGCCCCGGTCTCGGGCGCGGCCTGGGGCGCCGTCGATTGGGCCATGGCCGCGCCGGACAGCAGCGCGAGGGCGGCGGCGGCGGTAGCGATACGCACAAGCATGGGGCTGATCCTTATCGAGGAATGCAGCCACAACAGCGCTTCGACCTTGGACTCCGTTGCGCGGATCACGGGGTCGTGAACGCAATTACTTGAAGAACATCACGATCGCCACGCCCACGAAGATGAAGCCGAACCCGACCAGGGTCTTCCAGCTGATCGCCTCGCCCAGGTAGAACACCGAGAACAGCGTAAACACCACCAGGGTGATCGCCTCCTGCCCGGTCTTCAGCTGGGCGGTCGTGTAGACATTGTGGCCCAGGCGGTTGGCGGGCACGGCCAGCAAGTATTCGGGCAAGGCGATCAGCCAGCTGGTGAAGATCGCCACCAGCATCGTCGTCGCGCGGTTCTTCAAGTGGCCGTACCAGGCGAAGGTCATGAAGACGTTCGACGCGATCAGCAGGCACCAGGGCGCGATCTTCAACCAGACGGAAGGCATGGACGGCGGAGACTCCAGGACGGGACACAGGGCCCGCGAGTGTATGCGCTTGGCGACAAGCGGGGCCAGCCCACCTTTCGAACGGCATAATGCCGCATTTCCAAGCATTCAAGACCACTGATGCGCAAATTCTAGGCGCCGCGTCCCTTTCGTTTCCAATTCCCTACCGCGTGACAGCCATGTCGGAAGCGCGACCGATAGCGTGAAGCCGCCGGGGAAACGATGCGGACTCATGAGCCTGTGTCGCGGTGCGAGTGAGCAACGCGCTCTAAAACCAATTCTAAGGGGAGCCCGCTCAGTCGGCGGGTCGGAGCAAGGCGGATGAAACTGATCATAGCGATCGTCAAACCCTTCAAGCTCGACGAGGTCCGCGAGGCGCTCGTCGCCGCGGGCGTCGAAGGCCTGACGGTGTCCGAGGTCAAGGGCTACGGCCGTCAGAAGGGGCAGACCGAGATCTATCGGGGCGCCGAGTACCAAGTGAACTTCGTGCCGAAGGTGAAGCTGGAAGCCGTTGTCGACGACGCGTCGGCGGCCAAGGCGGTCGAGGCGGTCAAGGCCGCGGCGGCCACGGGCAAGATCGGCGACGGCAAGATCTTCGTCCTCAATGTCGAGGAAGCCGTTCGCATCCGGACCGGCGAAACCGGCCCGGCCGCTTTGTAATTCGTCGGGGAAAAGGGGATACCAACGATGAGACTGCACTTTAAGCCGCTGGCCGGGCTGATGCTCGCCGCGACCTTGGCGGGAGCCCCGCTGGGCGCCGTCGCCTTCGCCCAGGACACGGCCGCGCCCGCCGCCGCCGCTCCGGCCGCGGCCACGCCGGCC
>NZ_JBWKPX010000040.1:15000-43096 GCF_059418465.1 Caulobacter sp. GW821-FHT09A05 | reverse complement strand
AGACCAAGATCAAGCGCGCCGGATGGGATGAAACCTTCCTGCTCTCACTCCTGGGTTATATGCGATAGCCCTGCCCCGTGGGGGAGGCGGCCGAAGGCCGGTGGGGGGAGCCTTCGGAAGGTCGATCCGGGATGCGACCAGGGTCGCATAACTCCCCCTCCGTCGGCTTCGCCGACACCTCCCCCACAGGGGGAGGATCTGAAACGCGGACCCACTCGCCGCCGTCAGGCGTTCAAGCCCCATGTCCGCCTCCCCTCCCTGGCTCACGGACCTGGCGCTGCGCCTGGCCTGGGCTCCGCCGTGGGCCGTCAGCCTGGGCCTGGTCGTCGTCGGCGTGCTGGTCGCCCTGGCCGCGCACTGGGCGATCGTGCGGATCGTCCGCCGCTCGCTGGAGAACGACGCCTTCTGGTCCGCCCTGGCCGTGCGAACCCGCCGGCCCACCCGCCTGGCCTTCATCACCGCCGCCCTCAGCCTGGCCGTCGCCGTCGCGCCCCTCACCCCCGGCCAGGCGGCGGCGAGCAAGCAGGCGCTGCTGGTGCTGTTCATCGTCCTGGTCGGCTGGATCGTGCTGACCGCCCTCGACATCGCCGCGGCCCTGCACCTGCGCAAGTTCAAGATCGACGTCGAGGACAACCTGCTGGCCCGCAAGCACCTGACCCAGGTGAAGATCCTGCGCCGGGCCTGCGCGGTGGTGGTGGCGCTGGTGACGGCGGGCCTGGCCCTGATGACCATTCCCGGCGTGCGGCAATGGGGCGTCAGCCTGCTGGCGGCCGGCGGCGCGGCCTCGCTGATCGTCGGCCTGGCCCTGCAGCCGCTGCTGACCAACCTGATCGCCGGCATACAGATCGCCATCACCCAGCCGATCCGCATCGACGACGCGGTGATCGTCGAGAAGGAGTGGGGAAACATCGAGGAAATCAACGCCACCTATGTGGTGGTGCGGCTGTGGGACTGGCGGCGGATGGTGCTGCCGCTCAGCTACTTCATCCAGACGCCGTTCCAGAACTGGACGCGCGAGTCCGCCGCCCTGATCGGCACGGCCATGCTCTATGTCGACCACGCCGCCCCGATCGACCGCCTGCGCGCCAAGCTGGAGGAGATCGCCCGGGGCTCGCCCCTGTGGGACGGCAAGGTGGTCAACCTGCAGGTCACCGACGTCACCGCCCAGGTGCTGGAGGTCCGCTGCCTGGTCAGCGCCCGCAGCGCGCCCCGGACCTTCGACCTGCGCTGCGAGGTGCGCGAGAAGATGATGGCCTTCCTGCGCGACGAGGTCCCCGAGGCGCTGGCCCGGCAACGGCTCTCGCTGGCGGACGAAGCATCCGCAACGGTGGAAGCCCAGGCGGGCTGACAAAGCCGACCCGCGGCTTGGCACGCCACAAATGTCTACCATAGTAGACGAATGGGTTCTGAAATTGACATTGACGCCGCCCTGGCCCGCCGCCTGCGCCTGGAGCGGGAGGCGCGCGGCTGGTCGCTCGGGGACGTCGCCCAGCACTCGGGCGTATCCAAGGCCATGATCAGCAAGATCGAACGCGGCGAGACCAGCCCCACCGCGGCCTTGCTGGTGCGGCTGTCGACCGCCTTCGGCCTCACCCTGGCCGGCCTTCTGGTCCGCGCCGAGCAGCCGGCGGGCCGCGTGTCGCGCGCCGCCAGCCAGCCGCGATGGACCGATCCGGAGACGGGCTACGTCCGGCGCCAGGTGCTGGCCATGCCGGAGCATCCCGTCGAGCTCGCGGACATCGACCTGCCGGCCGGAAAGCGCGTGAGTTTCCCGGCCTCGGCCTACGCGATGATCCGCCAGGTGGTCTGGGTGCGCGCCGGCGCCCTGACCGTCGTCGAGGGCGACGAGCGGCATATCCTCGACGCGGGCGACTGCCTGGCGTTCGGAGCGCCCGCCGACGTGACCCTGGCCAACGAAACCGACCAGCCCTGCCAGTACGTCGTCGTCATCGACCGACGCTAGAGACCCGGAGAAGCCGATGATGCAACGCGCGCCGCAAACCCAGTCCATGGACGTTCGACAAGACGATCTTTCCAGTCCGCAGACCCAGGCGCTGCTGCGGCTGCATCTGGCGGGCATGCACGAGACCTCGCCCCCGGGCCATGTCTTCGCCCTGGACCTGTCGGGCCTGACGGCGCCTGGCGTCACCGTCTGGAGCGCCTGGTCGGGTTCGGATATCTGCGGGATCGGGGCCCTGAAGCAGCTCGACGACCGGACGGGCGAGGTCAAGTCGATGCGCACCCATCCCGATCACCTGCGGCGCGGCGCGGCCGCCAAGCTTCTCGATACGGTCATCGCCCATGCTCGCGTCCTGGGCCTGACGCGGCTGAGCCTGGAGACCGGAAGCGGCGCGGCGTTCGAACCGGCCCTGGCGCTCTATCGCCGGCGAGGCTTCGTCGATGGCGGGCCGTTCTCGGACTACGAGGACAGCGGGTTCAGCCAGTTCCTGCACCTCGACCTGGCCGCCGACGCGCCGCGGGCGCAGGTTCGCCCTTCACCAAGTTCGCCCTTCACTAAGTAAGTGATTTATGACTTAGCTTCAGGCGCCGACCGCGGGGTGTGATGCTTGTCGAGGCATCCGCGCCGATCGGCCGGAGCACGCCGCAATCATCGCGGGCTTTGCCGTTCGCGATGCTAGGCAAGATGTCATGAATGGCCTGAACGGCAAAGGGGAACCCAGCAGCGTGGCGGAAGCCTTCGAGATCGGTGTCCGGGCCAAGGCCCGCTGCGACCTGATGGGCGTGGCGCCCTACAGCGAAGCCGACGACATGCTGGTGCGCCGCTTCCTGACCTCCGCCCATGACGAAGCGCTCAAGACCCTGGCCTTCTGGATGGAAGAGGCCGGCATGACCGCCCGCCGCGACCACGCCGGCAACCTGGTCGGCCGCTACGAGGGCCAGACGCCCGGCGCCCCGGCCCTGCTGATCGGCTCGCACATCGACAGCGTGCGCAATGGCGGGCGCTATGATGGGGCGCTAGGGGTGATGCTGGGGGTCGACGTGGTCGAGGCCCTGGCCCGGAGCGGCCGCCGCCTGCCCTTCGCGGTCGAGGTGATCGCCTTCGGTGACGAGGAGGGCTCGCGCTTCCCCGCCTCGATGACCTGCAGCCGCGCGGTGGCGGGGACCGTCAAACCCAGCGTGATGGAAATGACCGACGGCGACGGCGTCAGCCTGGCCGAGGCCTTCGCGACGTTCGGCCTGGATCCCACGCGCCTGGAGGAGGCCGCCCGCAAGCCCGGCGAGATCCTCGCCTTCCTGGAGGCTCACATCGAGCAGGGCCCGGTGCTGGAGGCCGAGGGCCTGGCCCTGGGCGTGGTCACCGCCATCGCCGCCCAGAAGCGGCTGATGGTGCGGTTCACCGGCATGGCCGGCCACGCCGGCACGACGCCGATGTCCCTGCGGAAAGACCCCGGTCCCGCCGCCGCCGAGGCCGTGCTGGCCCTGGAGCGCCTCTGTTCGAGCGGCGAGGACGGCCTGGTCGGCACCGTCGGCCGGATCACCGCCCTGCCCGGCGCCTTCAACGTCATTCCCGGCGCGGTCGAGTATTCCATGGACGTCCGGGCCGAGGTCGCCGCCACCCGCGACGCCGCCGTGGCCGCTGTCACCGCCGAGATCGAGGCCATCGCCGCCCGGCGCGGGCTGGAGGTTCGCGTCACCCTGATGCAGGACCTGGCCGCCAGTCCCTGCGATCCCGGCCTGACCGCCCTGCTCGAGGACGCCGTCGCCGCGACCGGCCAGGCCCCGCGCCGCCTGCCCAGCGGGGCCGGCCACGACGCCATGGTCATCGCCGACCTCTGCCCCACCGCCATGCTGTTCATCCGCTGCGAGGGCGGGATCAGCCACAACCCGCGCGAGGCGGTCACCGAGGCCGACTGCGCGGTGGCGGCGCAGGCGATGCTGGGGTTCGTGGAGCGGCTTTCCAACCAATTTTCCCTGTCATCCCGGACGAGCGCGAAGCGCGAAGATCCGGGACCGACGCCTGAGCGCCGCGCTTCCGGCGATCCCGGATCCGCGCCCGGCTTCGCCGGACTTGTCCGGGATGACAAAGTTTGAGTGACAAGATGACCACCACCCCTACGCCCCAGACCTTCGGCGAACTCGACCATCCTCCCCGCCTGCTGATGGGCCCCGGGCCGATCAACGTGCATCCGCGCGTGCTGCGGGCCATGTCGGTGCAGCTGCTGGGCCAGTTCGACCCGGAATTCACCGGCTACATGAACGAGACCATGGCGCTGTACCGCCAGGTGTTCCAGACGCGGAACCGCTGGACCTTCCTGATCGACGGCACCTCGCGCGCCGCCATCGAGGCCGCCCTGGTCTCGGTGCTGGCCCCGGGCGACGACGTGGTGATCGTCAACGCCGGCCGCTTCGGCCTGCTGCTGTCGGAGATCGCCCAGCGCTGCGACGCCCGCGTCACCACGGTCGAGGGCGAATGGGGCAAGGTCGTCGACCCGCAGGCCGTGGAGGACGCCGTCAAGCGCGTGCGTCCGCGGCTGGTGGCCTGCGTGCACGGCGACACCTCCACCACCATGGCCCAGCCGATCGAGGCGATCGGCGAGATCTGCCAACGCTACGACGCCCTGCTCTATGTCGACGCCACCGCCACGATCGGCGGCATGAGCGTGCCGGTCGACGCCTGGCGGGCCGATCTCGTCACCGGCGGCCTGCAGAAGTGCCTGGGCGGTCCCTCGGGCTCAGGCCCGATCACGATCAGCGACCGCGCCGCCGACCACATCTCCGGCCGCCGCCATGTCGAGGCCGGCATCGCCACGGCGGGCGCGGTCGGCGGCAACGGCCGCCGCATCGCCTCCAACTATTTCGACCTGGCGATGATCATGGACTACTGGTCCGACAAGCGCCTGAACCACCACACCGAAGCCGCCTCGATGCTGTACGCGGCCCGCGAATGCGCCCGCGTGGTGCTGGAGGAAGGGCTGGAGGCGCGCTTCGCCCGCCACGCCCAGGCCGGGGCGGCGGTGGTGGCCGGGGTCGAGGCCATGGGCCTGAGCGTCTACGGCGACAAGGCCCACAAGATGACCAACGTCACCGCCGTGCTCATCCCGCCCGACGTCGACGGCGACCGGGTTCGCGCCCGCATGCGCACCGACTTCGAGATCGAGATCGGCACAGCCTTCGGCCCGCTGGCCGGCAAGGTCTGGCGGATCGGGGCGATGGGCGTCAACGCGCGAAAGCACGCGGTGCTGACCACCCTGGCGGCGCTGGAGGCGGTGCTGCGCGGCGAGGGCTATGGGTTCAAGGCCGGGGCCGGGGTGGACGCGGCGTTGGAGGTGTTCGCATGAGAGCGGTGAAGCCCCCTCCGCCCCTTCGGGCCACCTCCCCCAGAGGGGGAGGATCTATCGAGGCGCGGATGCTCCCCCTCTGGGAGAGCTGTCGCGAAGCGACTGAGGGGGCCCGCGGCCGATGACCTACCCCCGCGACCTGATCGGCTATGGCGAAAACCCGCCGCACGCCCAATGGCCGAACTGCGCCCGCATCGCCGTGCAGTTCGTGCTCAACTACGAGGAGGGCGCCGAGCGCTCGATCCTGCACGGCGATCCGCAGGCCGAGCACTTCCTGTCGGAGATGGTCGGCGCCCAGCCGGTTCCCGACGCCCGGCACATGTCGATGGAGAGCCTCTATGAATACGGCTCGCGGGCCGGGTTCTGGCGCATCCGCCGGCTGTTCGAGGATTTCGGCCTGCCGCTGACCGTCTTCGGCGTGGCCCAGGCCATGGCCCGCCATCCCGAGGCCGTCGAGGCCATGCTGAAGTCGGGCTGGGAGATCGCCACCCACGGCTATCGCTGGATCGACTACCAGCACCTGCCCGAGGCGGTCGAGCGCGAGCACATCGCCCAGGCCATCGAGATCCACGAGGCCCTGACCGGCGAGCGGCCGCTGGGCTGGTACCAGGGCCGCACCAGCCCCAACACCGCCCGGCTGGTCGCCGAGGAGGGCGGCTTCGTCTACGACGCCGACAGCTATGCCGACGACCTGCCCTACTGGGACGACCAGCACGGCCGGCCGCAGTTGATCGCGCCCTACACCCTGGACGCCAACGACATGCGCTTCGCCGCGCCCCAGGGCTTCAACAGCGGCGACCAGTTCTTCGCCTATCTGCGCGACGCCTTCGACGCCCTGTACCTGGAGGGCGAGACCGCGCCGAAGATGATGAGCGTCGGGCTGCACTGCCGGATCGTCGGCAAGCCCGGCCGGATCATGGCCCTGCGCCGCTTCCTGGAACACGTCACCCGTCACGACAAGGTCTGGGTCGCCAGGCGCATCGACATCGCGCGGCACTGGATCGCCACTCACCCCTACAAGGCCGCGAACCCATGAGCGCCCCGCCCCTGATCCTGGCCGACCTGAACCGGATGAACCGCACCGGTTTCGCCACCACCCTGGGCTTCGCCTTCGAGCTGTCGCCGTGGGTGGTGGAACGGGCCTATGACGCCGCGCCGTTCGACAGCGTCGAAGGCTTGCACGCCGCGATGATGGCCGTACTGGAGGCCGCCCCCGAGGCCGACAAGCTGTCGCTGATCCGCGCCCACCCCGAACTGGCGGGCAAGGCGGCGATCGCCAAGACGCTGACGGCCGAGAGCAACGCCGAACAGGCCAGCGCCGGGCTCGACAAGCTGACGGCCGAGGAGTTCGAGCGCTTCCACGCCCTGAACGCCGCCTATCGCGAGCGCTTCGGGTTTCCGTTCATCATCGCCGTGCGGCTGAACGACAAGACCGCGATCCTGGCCGCCATGCGGGCGCGGCTGGAGAACGACAAGGCCGACGAGATCGCCGAGGCGATCCGGCAGATCGGCCTGATCTCGAAACTTCGACTGCAAGACGCGGTGACGGGATGAGTCATCTCCAAAGCCCGTCATCCCCCGCTTCATGCGGGAGACCCAAGCCGTGCTTCAGAACGACATTGGCCGACTCGGCTTGGGTCCCCCGAACAAGTCGGGGGATGACGACGGTTGGCGTTTTGGCTGGGGGAGCCAACTAGTTGGAATACGATCTGACCACCTGGCTGAACCTGGGCCTGCGCTGGCTGCACGTGATCGCCGGCGTCGCCTGGATCGGCGCCTCGTTCTACTTCGTCTGGCTGGACAACAACCTGCGCCCGCCCGCGCCGGAAAAGGACGGGGTGAAGGGCGAGCTGTGGGCTGTGCACGGCGGCGGCTTCTACCATTCGCAGAAGTACATGACGGCCCCGGCCCACATGCCCGACCACCTGCACTGGTTCAAATGGGAGGCCTACACCACCTGGCTGTCGGGCTTCGCCCTGCTGATCGTGCTCTACTACGTCGGAGCCCCGGTCTATCTGATCGATGCCGGGAAGCACGTCTTCAGCCAGGCCGGCGCCATCGCCACGGGCCTGGCCTTCATCTTCGGCGGCCTGCTGGTCTACGAAGGCCTGTGCCGCTCGCCGCTGGGCCAGCGGCCGCGCCTGTTCGGCGTCGTCTGGTTCCTGGCCCTGACGGCCGCGACCTGGGCCCTGACTCAGCTGTTCAGCGACCGCGGCGCCTTCATCCATGTGGGCGCGATCATCGGTACGTGCATGGTCGGCAACGTGTTCCTGGTGATCATCCCCAACCAGCGCCGGATCGTCGCCGACATGCTGGCCGGCCGCGAGGTCGACCCGCGCCTGGGCGCGATGGGCAAGCAGCGCTCGGTGCACAACACCCACATGACCCTGCCGGTCATCTTCATCATGATCAGCAACCACTATCCGACGGTCACAGGTCATCATCTGTCCTGGCTGCTGCTGGCCCTGATCAGCGCCGGCGGGGTGTCGATCCGGTACTTCTTCATCCTGCGCCACCACGGGATCCTCAAGCCCGACTTCCTGATCCTCGGGGCCTTCCTGATCTTCGCCGTCAGCATGATCGCCAGCATCAAGCCCAAGGCGCCCGAAGCGGTCTCCGACGTGCCCTTCCCCGTCGCCCAGGCCATCGTCCAGAAGCACTGCGTGGCGTGCCATTCGGCCACGCCGACCCACAAGGGCTTCTCCGCGCCGCCCAACGGCGCGGCCTTCGACACCCCGGCGGGCATGGCGCGCTATGCGGACAAGATCCGCGAGCGCGCGGTCGAGACGACCAGCATGCCCCTCGGAAACGAGACTCACATTACCGATCAGGAGCGCGCCCAGTTGGGCGCGTGGATCGCGGCGGGAGCGAGGACCCAGTGACCACCTTGGCAGAGACGCCTTCGGCCGAACCGACCGACGACGCCGCTCCGGCGCCCCGCAAGCGCAACGCCGAGCGGACGCGCAAGGCGATCCTGAACGCGGCGCTGCGCGAATTCTCCCAGGCGGGCTACGCCGGCGCGCGGATCGAGAAGATCGTCAAGGCCGCCAAGTGCAACATCCGCATGCTCTACCACTATTTCGGCGACAAGAAGGGCCTGTACCTGGCGGTGCTGGAGGCCGCCTACGAGGACCTGCGCGGCCGCGAGGCCGAGCTGGAGATCGACTTCGACCGGCCGCTGGAAGGCTTCCTGGCCCTGCAGCGCTTCACCTCCGACTATTTCGAGAAGAACCCGCGCATCGACGGGCTGCTGCGCAACGAGAACCTGCTGCAGGGCAAGTTCGTCGCCCAGTCGCGCAAGGTCACCGAGACCGCCTTCCCCTTGCGCCGGACCATCGAGCGGCTGATCGAGAGCGGCCAGAAGCAGGGGATCTTCCGCGACAACCTGGACTGGGCCCAGATCTACGTGACCATCGCGGCCATGAGCCGCTTCCACCTGGCCAACGGCTATTCGCTGTCGGTGACACTGGACACCGACATGAGCAAGCCGGAATGGCGCCGGGCCCGGCTGGCGCATGCGCTGGAGCTGCTGGAGGGGTATCTGCGGAAGTAGGGACGACGAGCCCCCTCAGTCGCTTCGCGACAGCTCCCCCAGAGGGGGAGCATCTGCTCGACACTGATTCTCCCCTCTGGGGGAGGTGGCCCGAAGGGCCGGAGGGGGTCTTCCCCGCCCCTAAAACAGAACCCCCTTCTCCAGCATCCCGTGCACCCCCTTCTCGCCGTTGACCGTCTGGGTCACGCGGAAGTCCACGGCCAGCGAGCAGAACTGGTAGGCCTGCACGCGCGTCAGGGACGACCGCGAGACGATCAGGTCGATCATGCCCCGCAGCGCCTGCTTCATCGCCAGGTCCAGGTCCTCGTTGAAGCCGAAGGTCAGGTGGTGGGTCGGGCTTTCCGCGCTGGGCCATGTCCGCGCGCCGACCTCGGCCGCCTTGTGCAGGACGAAGGTGAAGGTCCCGGTCAGGCCCATCTCCAGGGCGTTGACGCAGACCTCGCCGTCGCCCTGTCGGCCATGGCCGTCGCCGGCGCTGAAGTTCGCGCCCGGAACCCAGACCGGCAGGAACAGGGTCGAGCCGGCGACCAGCTCCTTGCAGTCCATGTTGCCGCCGTGCTCGCGCGGCTCGCGGCTGGACAGGCGGCCGTAGCGCGGCGGCGGGGCGACGCCGGTCGTGCCGAAGAACGGGCGCAGCGGCAAGGTCGGCCCCCAGGCCGGCTTGCAGGTCCCCGCCGGCGCGTCGACCGCGATATGGCTGACATAGCGCTCCGGGAACTCGTCCGGCAGGGTCCCGGCCAGCGGCCGGACGGCGCAATAGCCCCAGGTGTTGTTGGGCTCGATCGCCTCGATCCGCACCTCCAGCGTGTCGCCCGGCTCGGCCCCGGTGATCGCCACCGGCCCCGTCAGGATGTGCGGCCCGATGCGTTCCAGCCTGGCGTCGTGGATCGCCTGCAGGGCGGGCGGGATCGCCAGGCCGGAGTCCGGCGCCGGCATCACCTCGGGGCCGCCCGACACGCAGTCGATCACCACCGTGTCGCCCGGCGCGATCGTCAGCACCGGATCGAAGGCCGCGTCGAAGATCCCGAAGCGCACGGTGTCCGGGGTCGAGGCCAGGTGATGGCGCATGAAGTAAGTCCTCTATTACCTCGTCCCAGTTGGCGCGCGCCGGGCGCATCGCCCTAGCCTCGACCGTCGCCCCACCCGGCCAAGCGCCCTGGCGCCCATCTGGCGGGCAGGACGGCGGCCGGCATGGCGCGGACATGGGCGTCGGCGCATTCCAGGCCCCATGCCGCTGGCGGCGACCGCCCATCCCCGCTATGAATATTTTTCTTACTTGTGGAGCTTGCCCCGCATGGCGACCGATCCGGCGCTCGCAGCGTTCCTGGCCCTCGACGACGCGGCGGTCGCCGCCTATGCGGACGCCCGGGCCGAGGCGCTGGGCCTGACCCTGCCGCCGGAGACCCGCGCCGGCGTGATCGACAACCTGGCCCTGCTGCGCCGCCAGGCCGCGACCTTCGCCGCCGGCCTCGACGACACGGCTCCGCCCGAGGCGTTCGAGCCATGAGCGCCGCCACGCCCCACGGGGACTTTCGCTCAGCCCAGGCGGTCGCCGCCGATGTCCGCGAGGGCCGGACCACCGCGCGCGGCGAAATCGAGGCCGCCCTGGCCCGGGCTCGGGGAGACCGCTTCAACGCCTACACCGCCGTCTTCGCCGAGCGCGCCCTGGCCCAGGCCGAGGCCATCGACGCCGACCTCGCCGCCGGCCGCCCCGCCGGGCCGCTGGCCGGCGTGCCGTTCGCCGTGAAGAACCTGTTCGACGTCGCGGGCGAGACCACGGTCGCCGGCTCGAAGATCCGCCGCGACGCGCCGCCCGCCACTCATGACGCCACCGCCGTCCAGCGCCTGACCGCCGCCGGGGCCGTGCTGGTCGGGGCGCTGAACATGGATGAGTTCGCCTACGGCTTCGTCACCGAGAACGCCCACGACGGCCCGACCCGCAACCCGCACGACCCGACCCGCATCGCCGGCGGCTCGTCCGGCGGTTCGGCCGCGGCCGTGGCCGGCGGCCTTACGCCCCTGACCCTGGGCTCGGACACCAACGGCTCGATCCGCATCCCGGCCAGCCTGTGCGGCGTGTTCGGCCTCAAGCCCACCCTGGGCCGCCTGTCGCGCCAGGGCGCCTTTCCGTTCGTCGAGAGCCTGGACCACGTGGGGCCGTTCGCCCGCTCGGTCGCCGACCTGGCGCTCGCCTACGACCTGATGCAGGGCCCCGATCCGCTGGATCCGCTCTGCCGTCGGCCCGCCGAACCAGCCGCCCCTCGCCTGCAAGCCATGGCCGACGGTCCCCTCCGCGTCGGCGTGCTGGGCGGCTGGTTCGCGCAGGGCGCCTTTCCGGAGGTGCTGGAGGCGCTGGAGATCGTCGCCGACGCCCTGCAGGCGCGACGCGGCGTCGAACTGCCCGGCGCCGAACACGCCCGCGCCGCCGCCTTCTGCCTGACGCCGGTCGAGGCCGCCCATCTTCATGGACCCGACCTGAAGTCACGCCCCCTGGACTACGATCCCGCCGTCCGCGACCGCCTGCTGGCCGGCGCTCTGACGCCGGACGCCGTCGCCGAGGCCGCGCGACGCTATCGCCCGATCTTCCGCGACGCCGTGCGCCGGGTGTTCGAGGATTTCGACGTGCTGCTGGCCCCGGCCTCGGTCTGTCCCGCCCCGGGCATCGGCCAGGCGACCATGGAGATGGACGGCCAACAGGTCTCGGTCCGCAAGAACCTGGGCGCCTATACCCAGCCGATCAGCTACATCGGCCTGCCGGTCGTGGCCGCCCCCGTGAACCGCCCCGGCAAGCCGCCGATCGGCGTGCAGATCATCGCCCCGGCCTGGCGCGAGGACCTGGCCCTGGCCGCCGCCCTGCGCCTGGAACAGGCCGGCGTGGTCGCCGCTCACCGCCCCCCCTCTCCCCTCCTGGCGGAGCTTTCGCGATGACCGTCAACCAGCCCGAGGTCCTGGCCGAGGTGACCGCCGCCGTCGACGCCTATGAGGCGGCGCTGATGGCCAACAACGTCGAGGCGCTGGACGGTTTCTTCCGTGATGCGCCGGAGACCGTGCGCTATGGCGTGGCCGAGAACCTCTACGGTTTCGAGGCGATCGCGGCCTTTCGAATCGGCCGCTCGGGCGGCTCCCCGCGGAGATCGCGCCTGAGGACGGAAATCACCACGTTTGGGCGGGATTTCGCCGTCGCCAACGTCGAATTCCTACGCGAAGGGGCAAAACGCACCGGACGCCAGAGCCAGGCCTGGCTCCGCACCGAAACGGGCTGGAAAATCGTCTCGGCCCACGTTTCGCTTCTCCAGGACGGCGTCGACCAACGCCTTGCGCCGTAAGCGACGGACCGTCCGCCCCATGAGCATAAGTAATAAATCTCTGACTTATGATCTACTTTTGGGCGCCCCTGTCGCGGCGTGGTCAAATAGTAACATCCAGGACAAAAACTTCACCGAATGGCGTCGGGGACGTCATCAAAGCTTTGGATTCACCTCCGTCATTGTGCATTGCACCCTCAAGCGTCGGGCCGCCGGCGCATGAAGGGGATACTTCAATGACCACCGCCAACACGCTGCGCAGCCGCCTCCATCGCGGCGCCGCCCTCACCGCCCTGGTCCTGGCCGTCGGCGCCGCCGCGCCGGCCTTCGCCCAGGACACCGGTTCCGTCACCCTGGACGACGTGATCGTCACCGCCCAGAAGCGTTCGGAAAACATCCAGGAAGTGCCGGTCTCGGTCGCCACCATGGGCGGCGAGAAGCTGGACGCCCTGTTCGCCGGCGGCGAGGACGTGCTGGCCCTGTCCAGCCGCGTGCCCGGCCTGTTCGTCGAAAGCTCCAACGGCCGCGCTGCCCCGCGCTTCTACATCCGCGGCCTGGGCAACACCGACTTCGACCTGGCCGCCTCGCAGCCGGTCTCGGTGATCATGGACGACGTGGTCATGGAGAACGTCGTGCTGAAGAGCACGCCGATCTTCGACGTCGAGCAGGTTGAAGTGCTGCGCGGGCCGCAGGGCACGCTGTTCGGCCGCAACACCACCGCCGGCATCGTCAAGTTCGACAGCGTCAAGCCGAGCCAGACCTTCAAGGCCAACGGCACGGTGACCTACGGCTCGTACGGCTCGTGGACCGCCGAGGGCGGCGTCGGCGGCCCGCTGGTCGAAGGCAAGCTGGCCGGCCGGATCGCCATCCTGGGCCAGCACCGCGACAATTACATCGACAACACCTTCACCGGCGTGAAGGACGCGATGGGCGGCTATGACGAGTACGCCATCCGCGGCCAGTTGCTGTGGACCCCGACCGAGAACCTCAGCGTCCTGCTGAACGCCCACAACCGCACCCTGGACGGCACCGCCGCGATCTTCCGCGCCAATATCCTCACGGCCGGCAGCAACAAGATCAACGGCAACTTCGACCGTGACTCCGTCTTCTACAACGGCGGGGCCAACAACCCGCAGAAGTACGACGGCAACGGCGAGTCGATTAAGGTCGACTACGACTTCGGCGGCGTGACCCTGACCTCGATCAGCGCCTACGAGACCACCAACGGCTACAGCCGCGGCGACATCGACGGCGGCGTGGCCGGCGTCGGCCCCGGCTTCATTCCGTTTGATTCCGACACCAAGGACAGCATCGACGACCTGGACCAATACACCCAGGAAGTCCGCCTGGCCTCGGACACCGAAGGCCCGTTCAGCTGGCAGGTCGGCGGCTACTACTTCAAGTCCGACTTCCTGCTGACCACCGACGCCGGCTTCAACAAGGCGACGCTGAACCACAAGAACACCGCCTGGGCCGGCTTCGGCCAGGTCGCCTACCAGGTCACCCCGCAGCTGAAGATCACCGGCGGCGCCCGCTACACCGACGACAAGAAGACCATGACCATCGTCGGCTCGACCGCGCCGGAAGTGTCGGTGTCGGACAGCAAGGTCTCGTGGGACCTGTCGGCCTTCTATGACGTGACGGACGATTTCAGCCTGTACGCCCGCGCCGCCCACGGCTTCCGCGGTCCGACCATCCAGGGCCGTGACATCGTGTTCTTCAGCCCCGCCTCGGTCGCCCAGTCGGAAACCATCCAGTCGTACGAAGTCGGCTTCAAGAGCGAGCTGCTGGACCGCCGCATCCGCTTCAACGGCGCGGCCTTCACCTATGAAGAGAAGGACCCGCAGTTCAGCGCCATCGGCGGCGCCGGCAACAACACCCGGCTGATCAACGCCGACAAGGGCGAGGCCTACGGCGTCGAGTTCGACGGCGAGTTCATGGTCACCGAGAACCTGCTGCTGACGGCCGGCTACAGCTACAACCACACCAAGATCAAGGACAAGGATCTGGCCGTGGCGGTCTGCGCGGCCTGCACGGTCACCGATCCGCTCAACGCCTCGGGCCAGGCGCTGATCAACGGCAACCCGTTCCCGAACGCGCCGAAGTACGTGCTGAACTTCACCGCCCGCTACAGCTATCCGATCGGCGACGGCGAACTGTTCGCCTACACCGACTGGTTCAAGCAGGGCTACACCAACATCCTGCTCTACCAGAGCAAGGAGTTCTACTCGAAGGGCGACTTCGAGGGCGGCCTGAAGCTCGGCTACGCCAAGCGCGACGGCGCCTACGAGATCGCCGCGTTCGCCCGCAACATCACCAACGAGGTGAACCTGCGCGGCGGCATCGACTTCAACAACCTGACCGGTTTCGTCAACGAGCCTCGGATCGTCGGCATCTCGATCAGCGCCAAGCGGTAATCCGAAGAGCCGCCCGGCCTGGCCGGGCGGAAGCCGAAGGATTGCCATCGTCCAGCCATGCTCCCGGTTCGCGCCGGGAGCATGGTTCGTTTGAGGGGTCTCCCCCTTCGCCCCACGATGAGTTAAGCCCTTCGAATGACGAACAAAATCATCTTCGACACCGATCCCGGCATCGACGACGCCATGGCCCTGCTGTTCATCGAGGCCAGCCCCGCGCTCGACCTGGTGGCGGTGACCACCGTGTTCGGCAACGCCGACATCGACACCACCACCCGCAACGCCCTCTATCTGAAGGACCGCTTCGGCCTGAAGGCCCCGGTCTTCAAGGGGACCGACAAGCCGCTGGTCCGGCCGCGCAACCCCTCGCCCACCTTCGTGCACGGCGAGAACGGCCTGGGCGACGTCGAGCTGACCGGCCTCAAGCCCGCCCAGCCCGAGGCCAAGCCGGCCCACCAGGCGATCATCGACCTAGCCCGCCAGAACCCCGGCGAGATCACCCTGGTCGCGGTCGGCCCGCTGACCAACCTGGCCCTGGCCCTTCAGGCCGATCCGGAGGTCGCCACCCTGCTGAAGGCCGTGGTGATCATGGGCGGCGCGTTCGGCGTGGCCGGCAAGCCCGGCAACGTCACCCCGGTGGCCGAAGCCAATATCTGGAACGATCCCGAAGCGGCCGACCTGGTGTTCACCGCGCCCTGGCCCGTCACCGCCGTCAGCCTGGATGTCACCACCCAGGTGGTGATGACCCCGGCCTACATGGACGCGCTGGAAGCCAAGGCCGGTCCGGCCGGCGCGTTCCTCAACGCCATCTCCAAGCCCTATGCCGCCTTCTACGGCGGGCGCGACGGCATCGTCGGCTGCTGCGTGCACGACGCCGCGGCCGTGGCCTATGTGATCGATCCGTCGCTGTTCGAGGTGCGGCGCGGCGCGATCCGGGTGATCACCGACGGCATCGCCCTGGGCCAGACCTGCCAGAAGGTCGAAGGCGAGCTGTTCGGACCCAGCGCCTGGGACGACCAGCCGATCCAGGCGGTGACCGTGGGGGTCAAGGCCGAGGGGCTGCTGAAGCTGTATGCGGAGACGATGGGCGTTTAGGCGGCGAACACTTGCCCCCTACGGGTCGCTTCGCGACCGTCTTCCCCCAGAGGGGGAAGAGCGCTCCGCCCCCTATGGGGGCGGACAGACCGCGAAGCGGTCAGGTGGGGGCAAGTGGCGCCGGCCTCAGCGCCTGTACCGCTCCACCCCGGCCACATAGGTCCGCTCCACCACCCGGTCGTCGCCCAGCACCGTCAGCGCGAACAGCCGGTCCTCCAGGCTCCTGGCCGCCGGCATCCGCCGGGCCAGGAGCGGCGTGGCGGCCAAGTCCAGCACCAGGAAGTCGGCGATCTTGCCGGCTTCCAGGCTGCCGATCTCGTCCTCCAGCCCCAGGGCCCGCGCCCCGCCCAGGGTCGCCAGGTACAGGGCGTGGAACGGGTCCAGCGCCTCGCCGCGCAACTGCCCCACCTTGTAGGCCTCGCCCAGGGTGTGGAGGATCGAGAAGGTCGTTCCCGCCCCCACGTCCGTGCCGATCCCGACCTTCACCCCGTGGGCGCAGGCGGTCTCCAGCGGAAACAGGCCCGAGCCCAGGAACAGGTTCGAGGTCGGGCAGAAGGCGACGGCCGAGCCGGCCTGCGCCAGACGCTGGAAAGCCTCTCCCTGAAGATGCACGCAGTGAGCGAAGACCGAGCGCTCCCCGACCAAGCCGAAGCGATCATAGACGTCCAGGTAGTCCCGGGCTTCCGGGAACAGTTTGGCCGTGTCGACGATCTCGCGGATGTTCTCCGACAGGTGGGTCTGCATCCACACGGTCGGATTCTGCGCCAGCACCTCGCCCGCCATGGCTAGCTGTTCGTCGCTGCAGCTGATCGCGAAACGCGGGGTGACGGCGTAGCCCAGCCGGCCCTTGCCGTGCCAGTCGGCGATCAGGCTCAGCATGTCGGCCCGGCTGGCCTCGACCGTGTCGGTCAGGCCGGGCGGGGCGTTGCGATCCATCAGCGACTTGCCGGCGATGATCCGCATGTCGCGCTTCAGCGCGGCGGCGAACAGCGCCTCGACCGAGACCTTGTGCACCGAGCCGAACACCAGGGCGCTGGTCGTGCCGTTGCGCAGCAGTTCCTCGACGAAGAACTCGGCGGTCGCCTCGGCATGGCCCTGGTCGGCGAAGGCCGCCTCGGCGGGGAAGGTGTGACGCTCCAGCCAGTCCAGCAGCTGCTCGCCATGGGCGGCGATGACGTCGACCTGCGGGAAATGGATGTGGGTGTCGACGAAACCGGGGACGATCAGCTTGCCGCGCAGATCCTCCACGGGCGTGTCGCCCAGTTCGTCGGCCAGCTTGGCATGGTCGCCGCAGGCCACGACCCGGCCGTCCTCGACCAGCAGCAGGCCGTCCTCGTGGAAGGCGTGCGCCTCGCCGTCCGTGATGCTCGGGTCGGCCTCCAGCTGGAGGATCGACGCCCTATAGGCTTGCAAGCTGGGGATCCTTCGTCCGTTCGCGGCGGGCGGCTTCGAGCCGCATCAACAGATCGGCGACCACCGAGACGGCGATCACCTCGGGGGCCTTGTTCTTCAGGTGCGGCAGGCCGATCGGGCAGGTCACGCGGGCCACCGTTCCATCGCCGAAACCGTCCTTGCGCAGCCGGCTCAGGAACCGCGCCTTCTTGGTGTCCGATCCGATCAGGCCCAGATAGCCGAAAGCCCCGCCGGCCAGAGCCGCCGAGGTCAGGGCGTAGTCCAGATTATGGTCGTGGGTCATGACAAGGATGTAGGCGTCCGGCCCCGCGCCCATGGCGGCCGCGGCCAGCTCAGCGGGCGCGCCTACCCTGACCCCGGGGATATGGGACGTTTCCGGCCGGGTGTCGTACCAGGCCAGGCGGAACGGCAGCGGCTCCAGCGCCCGGGCCACGGCCTGGCCCACATGGCCGGCCCCGAACAGCAGCACCGGCGGACGCGGCAGGTCCTGAGGCTCGACCAGCACGTCGCCCAGGGTCGGCCGGGCGCCCCGCGCCGTGGCCGGCTCGCCCGCCAGGGTGATCGTCGCGCTGTCCGGATTGGAGGCCGCCACCGGGGCGATGGTCTTGCTCAGGGCGCCGGGGTTGAAGCGGGTGCGGACCTCGAAGGGCTGGTCGGCGTCCAGCCGCCGCGCCGCGTCGGTCAGCCAGTCGACGGCGCCCCCGTCCAGGCGCTCGATCAGCAGCCGCACCCGGCCGCCGCAGCACTGGGCCAGCAGCGGGCCCAGCGGATAGTCCTGCAGGGCGAAGTGCACCTGGGTCGGCAGCATCTTGCGCGCCTGGTCGACGACCTGGTGCTCCAGGTTTCCGCCGCCGATCGTGCCGGCCTGGCCCTGGGCCCAGACCACCATCTTGGTCCCGGCGTCCCGCGGGGCCGAGCCCTCGACGGCCAGGATGGTGACCAGGGCGACGGGCTGGCCGTGGCCCAGCTGAGCAAGCGCGTAACGAGCCCAATTGCTCATGCGCCCTCTCCCATGGGGAGAGGGTCAGCATTGCGCCGCCCTCCGCTTCACGTCCTCGACCGCCATCAGGATCCGCTCCGGCGTCGCCGGCGCGTCCAGGTCTGGGAACACCTTGTGGTCGACCGCCGAGGCCACGGCGCGGTTCACGGCCGACAGCACCGACAGGGCCAGCATCAGCGGCGGCTCGCCCACGGCCTTGGAGCGGTGCACCGTCTCCTCGACGTTCCGCCCCGGCTCCCACAGCGCCACGTTCAGCACCGCCGGCCGGTCGCCGCAGGTCGGGATCTTGTAGGTCGAGGGAGCATGGGTCAGCAGGCGGCCGTCGGCGCTGAACACCAGCTCCTCGGTGGTCAGCCAGCCCATGCCCTGGATGAAGCCGCCCTCGATCTGGCCCAGGTCGATGGCCGGGTTCAGCGAGCGGCCGGCGTCGTGCAGGATGTCGGCCCGGATGACCTTCATCTCGCCGGTCAGGGTGTCGATCAGCACCTCGCTGCACGCCGCGCCATAGGCGAAATAGTAGAACGGCCGGCCGGTGTGGCTGGCGCGGTCGTAGTGGATCTTCGGCGTGGCGTAGAAGCCGGTGGACGACAGCGACACCCGGGCCAGGTGGGCCTGGCGGCAGAGCGTCTCGAACGGGACCAGCTCGCTTCCGGCCCGCAGGCCTTGCGGCGTGAACTCGACCTCGCTCGGATCACAGCCCCACTTCCCGGCGGCGAACGCGACCAGCCGCGCCTTGATGGTGTTGGCCGCGTTCAGGGCCGCCATGCCGTTCAGGTCCGTGCCCGACGACGCCGCCGTGGCCGAGGTGTTGGGCACCTTGTCGGTGACGGTCGAGGTGACCTTGACCCGATCGACGCCGACCTTGAAGGCCTCGGCGACGATCTGGGCCACCTTGACGAACAGCCCCTGCCCCATCTCGGTCCCACCGTGGTTCAGCAGGATCGAGCCGTCGGCATAGAGGTGGATCAGCGCCCCGGCCTGGTTGAGGTGGGTGGTGGTGAACGAGATGCCGAACTTCACCGGCGTCAGGGCCAGGCCCTTCTTCAGCACCGGGCTCCTGGCGTTGTAGGCGTCGATCTGGCGCTGGCGGGCCTCGTAGTCGCAGGAGGCGGCGAGCTGGGCCAGCAGCTGCGGCGCGACATTGTCCTCGACCGTCTGATGATAGGGCGTGAGGTTGCGCCCCTCGCCGCCATAGAGGTTGCGGCGGCGCACCTCCAGCGGGTCCAGGCCCGTGATCTGGGCGACGGCGTCCATCACCCGCTCTATCGCCGCCATGCCCTGCGGGCCGCCAAAGCCCCGGAACGCCGTGTTCGACACCGTATGGGTCTTGAAGCGGTGCGAGACGATCTCGACCGCCGGCAGGAAGTAGCAGTTGTCGGCGTGGAACATCGCCCGGTCGTTGATGGCCATCGACAGGTCGGTGGTCGAGCCGCAGCGCGAGGCCAGTTCCAGCGCCAGGCCCGTCAGCCGCCCCTCGTCGTCGAAACCGACGTCGTAGGCGATCTCGAAGTCATGCCGCTTGCCGGTCATGACCATGTCCTCGTCGCGGTCGGGACGCGCCTTGGCCGGGCGGCCGGTCTTGACGGCCACCAGGGCGGCGGCGGCGGCGAACAGCGAGGCCTGGGTCTCCTTGCCGCCGAACCCGCCGCCCATCCGGCGCACCTCGACGGTCACGGCGGTATGCGGCACGTCCAGCACCCGGGCGACCAGATGCTGGACCTCGCTGGGATGCTGGGTCGACGACCAGATGTGGACATCGCCGCCCTCGCGGGGCGTGGCCAGGGCGACCTGGCCCTCGAGATAGAAGTGGTCCTGGCCGCCGATGGCCATGGTCCCTTGCAGGCGCCGGGGCGAGGCCGCCAGGGCGGCGGCCGCGTCGCCGCGCGCCATGCGCTGGCTGGCCTCGATCTTCAGGTCGGCCTCGCGGGCCTGCGCGATCGTGATCGCCGCCGGCAGGTCCTCGTACTCGACCACGGCCTTGGCGGCGGCGGCGCGGGCGGCGGCGATCGAGGTGGCGGCGACGGCGAACAGGCTCTGGCCGACGCAGATCACCTCGCCGTCGGCGAACAGCCTGTCGTCGTGGATCACCGGGCTGACGTCATTCTCGCCGGGAATGTCCTTGGCCGTCAGCACCGCGACCACGCCGGGCGAGGCGCGCACGGCCGACAGGTCCATCGAGACGATCCGGGCGTGGGCCCTGGTGCTCATGCCCAGGTGCACATGGAGCATGCCGGCCGGTTCGGGGATGTCGTCCACATAGATCGCCGCGCCGCTGACATGGCGCAGGGCGCTGTCGTGCGGCAGCGAGGCGTGGACGCCCTGGAAGACGACCGGCTCGACGAGCTTGGCGCCGGAATCAGCCATGGACCGCCTCCAGGGACCAGGTCTCCACGCGGGTTTCGAGGTCCGGCCGGGCCGACTCGATGAACACCTTGCGCAGCATGTTTCCCGCCGCCAGCGTGCGATAGGCGGCCGAGGCGCGGGCGTCGGTCAGGGGCGTGAAGTCGCCGGCCAGGGCCTCGACGGCGGCGTGGATGGTGGTCCGGTTCCAGAGCCGGCCGACCAGGGCGGCCTCGCAGGCGGCCGCCCGCTTGGGCGTGCCGGCCATGCCGCCATAGGCGATGCGGGCGGCGGTCACCACCTCGTCCACGATCTTGATGTTGAACGCCCCACAGACCGCCGAGATGTCCTGGTCGAAACGCTTGGACAGCTTGAAGACCTTGAACAGCCCCCCCTCCAGGTCGGTGGGCACGCGCACCGCCTCGACGAATTCGCCGGGCGCGCGATCCTGCTTTCCATAGGCGACGAAGAAGTCCTCCAGCGGGATCGTCCGCCGGACATCGCCCCTGCGCAGCACCAGCTCCGCGCCCAGGGCGATCAGGGCCGGCGGCATGTCGCCGATCGGCGAGCCGTTGGCGATGTTGCCGCCGATCGTGCCGCTGTTGCGCACCTGGGTCGACCCCAGCCGGCGCATCATGGCGCCCAGGTCGGGATGGAGGTCGCTCAACGTGTCCAGGGCGTCGACATAGCGCACGCCCGCCCCGATCCGCAGCCAGCCATCTTCGCGGGTGATCGCCTTGAGCGCCTCCACCCGGCCGATGTCGATCAGGGCCTCGGGCGGCTTGCGAAGCTTGGTGACCCACAGGCCGATATCGGTGGCCCCAGCCACGATCACCGCGTCCGGATGCGCTTCATAGGTGCTGGCCAGTTCGTCGATGTCCAGCGGCGCGAACCAGCGGCGGGTCACGCCGGCGATCGGATCGGCGTAGTCGAGGCTCAGCGCCTCGTCGCGCTTCAGACCCGTCAGCGTATCGGCCACGTCCGGTGCGGCCTCGGGCGCGATCGCCTCGGCCGCCGCGATGATCGGGCCATAGCCGGTGCAGCGGCACAGGTTGCCGGCCAGCACCTCGCCGATCGGTCCGTCAGCCCCCTTCGCCGCCACCGCCCGGCCGTACAGCGACATGACGATGCCCGGCGTGCAGAAGCCGCATTGCGAGCCGTGGTGCTCGACCATGGCCGCCTGCACCGGATGCGGCGTCGCCTGGCCCAGCCCCTCGACAGAGATCACCGCCTTGCCGTCCAGCATCGGCACGAACTGGATGCAGCTGTTGACCGCCCGCCAGGCCGCGCCGCCCCGCCCGTCCAGCTCGCCGACCAGCACCGTGCAGGATCCGCAGTCGCCCTCGGCGCAGCCCTCCTTGGTCCCGGTGCGCCGCAGGTCGCCGCGCAGATGCTCCAGCAGGGTGCGGGTGGGATCGACGCCCCGGGCCTCGACCACCTCGCCGTTCAGCAGGAAGCGCACCGCATCCATCTCAGCTGCCCCGATAGGTGGAATAGCCGAACGGCGAGACCAGCAGCGGCACGTGATGGTGCTGGGCCGGATCGGCCACCGCGAAATCGATGACCACCACGTCCAGGAATGGCGGATCGCTGACGCGCGCGCCCGAAGCCTTGAAATAGTCGCCCACGGCGAACTCCAGCCGATAGCCGCCGACCGCCAGGTCCTCGCCCTCGACCAGCCGCGCCCGGCCGTCGGCGTCGGTGCGGGTTTCGCCCAGCAGGGCGACCACGCCGTCCCGCCGGCTCGAAACCCGCACGGCGACGCCGGCCGCCGGACGCCCGGCGGCGGTGTCGAGGATATGGGTCGTCAAGCCGCTCATGCGTTTCCAATCCTTGGCTCGGCCTCGCCGCGCAGTCTAAACCCTTGCTCCCGAAACGGAGCATCTTCCGACGATGCTGGGACCGCCGCGCCGGCAAGTCCAGCCGCCAGACCCGCCCAGCGGCGCCTTGGCCCGAACCGCCTTTTGCGACGGCGACAGGCGCCCGCCGAATGGGCGTATATAAGTCTTTTATTACTTAGTGAGCCACCCGCGATCGCTCGCCCGGCGACCCGAACCGCAAAAAACGCGCGCCGACGCCGCGTAGGATTGGAAAAGCCGCGCCAACACCGGTAGCTAGGCCCCTGACGGATCGCACCGAACCCACACCAGACGATCCGCGTAGATGACCCTTGCGCAGCCACCGAGGAACGACCGATGGACGAGGATTTCCGTAAAGCCGCCCTGGACTATCACCGTCTGCCGCGGCCCGGAAAGCTGGCGATCGAAGCCACCAAGCGCATGGCCACCCAGCGCGACCTCGGCCTGGCCTATTCCCCCGGCGTCGCCGCCCCGTGCGAGGCCATCGCCGCCGACCCCGACACCGCCCGCGACTACACCGCCCGCGGCAACCTGGTGGCCGTGATTTCCAACGGCACCGCGGTGCTGGGCCTGGGCAATATCGGCCCGCTGGCCTCCAAGCCGGTGATGGAGGGCAAGGCGGTCCTGTTCAAGAAGTTCGCCGGCATCGACGTGTTCGACCTGGAGGTCGACGCCGAGGATCCCGACCGCTTCATCGAGGTGGTCGCCGCCCTGGAGCCCACCTTCGGCGGCATCAATCTGGAGGACATCAAGGCCCCGGAATGCTTCGTCATCGAGCGCAAGTTGCGCGAGCGGATGAACATCCCGGTCTTCCACGACGACCAGCACGGCACCGCGATCGTCTGCGCCGCGGCCGTCCGCAACGCCCTGGTCGTCCAGGGCAAGACCCTGAAGGACGTCAAGCTGGTGACCTCGGGGGCCGGCGCGGCCGCCCTGGCCTGCGTCGATCTGCTGGTCTCGATGGGCCTGCCGGTCGAGAACGTCACCCTGACCGACATCAAGGGCGTCGTCCACGCCGGGCGCGAGCCCGACATGCCCGAGAACATGGCCCGCTACGCCCGGCCGACCGACGCCCGGTCGCTGCCCGACGTCCTGCCCGGCGCCGATATCTTCCTGGGCCTGTCCGCGCCCCGCGTGTTCAAGGCCGAGTGGCTGCCGCTGCTGGCCCCCAATCCGCTGATCCTGGCCATGGCCAATCCCGAGCCGGAGATCCTGCCCGAGATCGTCGCCGCCCAGCGCCCCGACGCCATCATGGCCACCGGCCGCAGCGACTATCCCAACCAGGTCAACAACGTCCTCTGCTTCCCGTTCATCTTCCGCGGCGCCCTGGACGTCGGTGCCTCGGAGATCAACGAGGCCATGAAGGTGGCGGCCGTCGAGGCCATCGCCGAACTGGCCCGGGCCGAGGCCTCCGAAGTGGTGGCCAGCGCCTATGGCGGCGTCGCCCCGATGTTCGGCGGGCAGTACATCATCCCCAAGCCGTTCGACCCGCGCCTGATCCTGCAGATCGCCCCGGCCGTGGCCCGGGCGGCCATGGACAGCGGCGTCGCCACCCGCCCGATCGCCGACTTCGACGCCTATCGCCAGGAACTGGAGCTGTTCGTCTACCGCTCCGGCCAGCTGATGCGTCCGGTGTTCGAGCGGGCCCGCAAGGCCACCAAGGCCGCCGCCGAGACGGGGGGCGTCCGCGTCGCCTATGCCGAGGGCGACGACGAGCGCGTGCTGCGCGCCGTCCAGACCGTGGTCGACGAGGGCCTGTGCAAACCGGTGCTGATCGGCAAGCGCGAGACGATCATCGCCAAGGCCACCGAGATGGGCCTGCGGCTGGACTTCGACCATCGCGTCGAGATCCTGGATCCCTCCGCCGACAAGGCGCTGTTCGCCCCGTTGGTCGAGCGCTACCAGGGCCTGGTCAGCCGCCGGGGCGTGCCGCCCCTGGCCGCCGAGCGCCGGGTGACCAACCGCCGCACCGTTTCGGCCTCGATGCTGCTGCAGGCCGGCCATGTCGACGCCGCCCTGGTCGGCGGGGCCGGCGACTGGTGGCAGCACATGACCTATGTGCTGCCGATCATTCCCAAGCGCGAGAACGTCGGCCGCGTCTACGCCCTGTCGGCCCTGATCATCGACAATGGCACCCTGTTCTTCTGCGACACCCACGTGAACGTCGACCCGACCGCCGAGCAGGTGGCCGAGATGACCCTGCTGGCCGCCGAATCCGTGCGCCGGTTCGGCCTGACGCCCAAGGCCGCCCTGCTGTCCCATTCCAGCTTCGGGGCGTCCAACTCGCCGACCGCCCGCAAGATGCGCGAGGCCCTGGCCCTGGTGCGCGAGCGCGCGCCCGAGCTCGAGGTCGACGGCGAGATGCACGCCGACGCCGCCCTCTCCCAGGCCCTGCGCGACCGCCTGGTGCACGACAGCGCCCTGAAGGGCTCGGCCAACCTGCTGGTCATGCCGACCCTGGACGCGGCCAACATCGCCCTGACCCTGCTCAGCGCCGCCACCGAGGGCCTGCTGGTCGGCCCGCTGCTGCTGGGCATGAGCCGGCCGCTGCATGTGCTGACGCCCAGCGTCACCGCGCGCGGCATCGCCAACGTCACCGCCCTGGCGGTCAACCAGGCGGCGGCGGAGCGCGAGCACCGGCTGATCTGAGGAGGCGGCGCTGGCCGCCCCTTTCCCCGCCGACCCAGCCACGGAAAAGGCCCCACAGAAGCCCCTCCACCGCCTCAGCGACGGGGAAAGGCTCCTACGGGGCCTGGTTCGGGGACCGAAGACCCGGCCGGACGCTCCGCGCCCGGCCGGGTTTTTCGTATCCTTAGAGGATGCGCAGGTTGCCGGCCGAGGTCTTGCCCGAGCGGCGGTCCTGTTCCAGTTCGTAACCGACTTGCTGGCCTTCGTTCAGGCCGCGCAGGCCGGCGCGTTCAACGGCCGAGATGTGCACGAAGATATCGCCGCCGCCATTGTCCGGCTGGATGAAGCCGAAGCCCTTGGTGCTGTTGAACCACTTCACCACGCCCGTACCGGCTTCGCCCGTGCCGCCGCCGCCGTAGCCGCCGCCACGCGGAGCGTCATAGCCGCCGCCGCGCGGGGCGCCGAAGTCGCGGGCCGGACGGCGCGGAGCCGACGGAGCCGCGCCCTGGCCGGTCACGCGCAGGTTGCCGGCCGAGGTCTTGCCCGAGCGGCGGTCCTCTTCCAGCTCGTAAGCCACCTGGTCACCTTCGTTCAGGCCCGACAGGCCCGAGCGTTCAACCGCGGCGATGTGGACGAACACGTCCTGGCCGCCGTCCTCGGGCTGAATGAAACCAAAGCCCTTGGCCGGGTTGAACCACTTAACGACACCGTTCGCCATCTTATCCTCAAAACCTCATTCAGCGGGCCAGTTGCCGACCCGCGTCCTTCCATCCTGCTCTCATGACGCAAATCCGCGGAACGCGCTACGGGGTTTGATGGCAGAATCTCAAGCCAGAGCCGGTCCGGGCGATAAATTTTCGCGTGACACGGGTCGACAGCGGCGGAAACGCCGCCGGAAGTGGCGTGAAAGCCACACCTCGAAAGCCGTTAGAAGCTTCGCCATTGAAGTTATGGGTGCGGGGACAGGATTTGAACCTGTGACCTTCAGGTTATGAGCCTGACGAGCTACCGGGCTGCTCCACCCCGCGGCGAAGAGGGTAGTGTTGTGATCGTGTGGTAGGGTTGGACTTTTGCTTTGAGCATCCTTTTAGCGGACCTGGCGGCGACCTACTCTCCCGCGCCTTGAGACGAAGTACCATTGGCCCTGGGGGACTTAACGACCGAGTTCGGAATGGGATCGGGTGGGGAACCCCCGGCATAGCCACCAGGTCAGCAAAAAGGATGCTGTTCGGTGAGGGTTTAGCTCACCGAAGCATGTTGTGAAGAAGACGATCAGATGTCTTAGTAAAGCTCAGTCATGGGTTTGACTGAAGAACGATCAAGCCTATCGAGCTATTAGTACCAGTAAGCTACACGCCTCACAGCGCTTCCACACCTGGCCTATCAACGTGGTGGTCTACCACGGCTCTCAGCGAGACCTTGTTTTGAGGTTAGTTTCCCGCTTAGATGCTTTCAGCGGTTATCTATTCCACACTTAGCTACCCTGCTGCACAGCTGGCGCCATGACAGGTCCACCAGAGGTGTGTCCATCCCTGTCCTCTCGTACTAGTGACAGATCCTCTCAAGTCTCGTACACCCACGGCAGATAGGGACCAAACTGTCTCACGACGTTCTGAACCCAGCTCACGTACCACTTTAATCGGCGAACAGCCGAACCCTTGGGACCTGCTCCAGCCCCAGGATGTGATGAGCCGACATCGAGGTGCCAAACTTTGCCGTCGATATGGACTCTTGGGCAAAATCAGCCTGTTATCCCTAGAGTACCTTTTATTCGTTGAGCGATGGCCCTTCCACGCAGGACCACCGGATCACTATGGCCGACTTTCGTCTCTGCTCGACTTGTCAGTCTCGCAGTCAGGCGGGCTTATGCCATTGCACTCGACGACCGATTTCCGACCGGTCTGAGCCCACCATCGCGCGCCTCCGTTACACTTTGGGAGGCGACCGCCCCAGTCAAACTGCCCGCCACGCCATGTCCCGGACCCGGATAACGGGCCGCGGTTAGACGTCAGCAACAATAAGGGTGGTATTTCAAGGATGGCTCCACCGGAACTGGCGCCCCGGTTTCATAGCCTCCCACCTATCCTACACATGTTGCTGCTAACGCCAAGGCGAAGCTGCAGTAAAGGTTCATAGGGTCTTTCCGTCTGACCGCGGGAACCCCGCATCTTCACGGGGAATTCAATTTCGCTGAGCCTATGCTGGAGACAGTGGGGAAGTCGTTACGCCATTCGTGCAGGTCGGAACTTACCCGACAAGGAATTTCGCTACCTTAGGACCGTTATAGTTACGGCCGCCGTTTACCGGGGCTTCAATTCGCAGCTTGCACCACTCCTTTTAACCTTCCGGCACCGGGCAGGCGTCAGACCCTATACGTCGCCTTGCGGCTTCGCAGAGCCCTGTGTTTTTGATAAACAGTCGCTACCCCCTGGCCTGTGCCACTCTTTTCTGGTTGCCCAAAGAAGAGTCACGCTTATCCCGAAGTTACGCGTGCAATTTGCCGAGTTCCTTCAGCATAGTTCTCTCAAGCGCCTTGGTATACTCTACCTGCCCACCTGTGTCGGTTTCGGGTACGGTCTCCGTTGGAGTTATTTCCAGGGACCTGTTCACTGCCCGGAGCAATCCAATAAGCCCGAACAATTTACCAGATCCGTCACTTCCAACTGGTTCAGGAATATTCACCTGATTCCCATCGACTACGCCTTTCGGCCTCGCCTTAGGGGCCGACTAACCCTGCGCAGATTAGCTTTACGCAGGAACCCTTGGGCTTTCGGCGAGAGTGTCTCTCACACTCTTTATCGCTACTCATGTCAGCATTCTCACTTCCGATACCTCCAGCAAGGCTCGCGCCTCACCTTCACCGGCTTACGGAACGCTCCGCTACCGCTTGCTCAAAGAGCAAACCCATACCTTCGGCGTCTGGCTTGAGCCCCGTTACATTTTCCGCGCAGGTTCGCTTGACCAGTGAGCTGTTACGCTTTCTTTAAATGATGGCTGCTTCTAAGCCAACATCCTGGTTGTCAAAGCAAACCCACATCGTTTCCCACTTAGCCAGAACTTGGGGGCCTTAGATGATGGTTAGGGTTGTTTCCCTTTTCACGACGGACGTTAGCACCCGCCGTGTGTCTCCCAGATATCTCTCTCGGGTATTCGGAGTTTGATTAGAATTGGTACAGATCGCTCCGCCCG
>NZ_JBWKPX010000040.1:0-7500 GCF_059418465.1 Caulobacter sp. GW821-FHT09A05 | reverse complement strand
CCTTTCCCTCACGGTACTTGTTCGCTATCGGTCATTGAGGAGTACTTAGGCTTGGAGGGTGGTCCCCCCATGTTCAGACAGGATTTCACGTGTCCCGCCCTACTCGAGTCTGTCGCTATTTGACGCTTACGGGGCTATCACCCACTATGGCCGACCTTTCCAAGTCGTTCAGCTTTATGTCACGACAGCACTGGCCTGGTCCCGGTTCGCTCGCCACTACTACGGGAGTCTCGGTTGATGTCCTTTCCTCCGGGTACTGAGATGTTTCAGTTCCCCGGGTTTGCTTAATGGAGCCTATGTATTCAGCCCATTATACCTGTCACAACCACACCACCATGCCGCCGGCCGAAGCCGAAGGTAAGTGGAATGGTCATTAAGGTGGGTTTCCCCATTCGGAGATAGCCGGATCAAAGGGTGCTCGCGCCTCCCCGGCTCTTATCGCAGCGTGCCACGTCCTTCATCGCCTCTCAATGCCAAGGCATCCGTCAGAAGCCCTTATGCGCTTGATCGTTCTCAGCAAAACCCATGCATGCGGCTCTAGGGAGCCGCATCATGCGCTTTACAGTCAGACATTTGATGTCTTCTTCAAAGTCCGCCCTTAAACCTCGATCATCCCAAGGGTGAGATGATTTCGGCGGGTGAACCCTACCTTCACGATGTCATTTCGCCGGCCTCGGCAGAGCCGAGCGGCAAACTTGATCATTCCTCGATCGCGTTACCGCCCCTTCCAGATGAAGAGGTGGTGGAGCCAGACGGATTCGAACCGACGACATCCTGCTTGCAAAGCAGGCGCTCTACCAACTGAGCTATGGCCCCTCGCCGCCTTGCGGTGAGTTGCTTAAAGCCCAGGGGAGCTGGGTCGGTTGCGTCCGTTATGCTGGAAGGTTGGTAGGCCCGATAAGACTTGAACTTATGACCTCACGCTTATCAAGCGTGCGCTCTAACCAACTGAGCTACGGGCCCATAGGCCGCATAGACCAGATCCTCGACCCAAAGGCCAAGACCCGTTCCTGGGCTCGCGATCGCCTCCTCGACCTGGTCGGCCGATGAGGAGTGGAAAGAGAAACGAAGACGGCGGCGATCCGCTCACTGTATATAATCGGTGTTCCAATAGATCCGAAGATCTGGAGGAACATCCTTAGAAAGGAGGTGATCCAGCCGCAGGTTCCCCTACGGCTACCTTGTTACGACTTCACCCCAGTCGCTGACCCTACCGTGGTCGCCTGCCTCCTTGCGGTTAGCGCAGCGCCTTCGGGTAAAGCCAACTCCCATGGTGTGACGGGCGGTGTGTACAAGGCCCGGGAACGTATTCACCGCGGCATGCTGATCCGCGATTACTAGCGATTCCAACTTCATGCACTCGAGTTGCAGAGTGCAATCCGAACTGAGACGACTTTTAGGGATTGGCTCCCCCTCGCGGGATTGCAGCCCTCTGTAGTCGCCATTGTAGCACGTGTGTAGCCCACCTTGTAAGGGCCATGAGGACTTGACGTCATCCCCACCTTCCTCCGGCTTACCACCGGCGGTCCTATTAGAGTGCCCAGCCAAACCTGATGGCAACTAATAGCGAGGGTTGCGCTCGTTGCGGGACTTAACCCAACATCTCACGACACGAGCTGACGACAGCCATGCAGCACCTGTGTCCCAGTCCCCGAAGGGAAAGCCGCATCTCTGCGGCGGTCCGGGCATGTCAAAAGGTGGTAAGGTTCTGCGCGTTGCTTCGAATTAAACCACATGCTCCACCGCTTGTGCGGGCCCCCGTCAATTCCTTTGAGTTTTAATCTTGCGACCGTACTCCCCAGGCGGAGTGCTTAATGCGTTAGCTGCGTCACCGACAGGCATGCCTGCCGACAACTAGCACTCATCGTTTACAGCGTGGACTACCAGGGTATCTAATCCTGTTTGCTCCCCACGCTTTCGAGCCTCAGCGTCAGTAACGGACCAGTATGTCGCCTTCGCCACTGGTGTTCTTCCGAATATCTACGAATTTCACCTCTACACTCGGAGTTCCACATACCTCTTCCGTACTCAAGATAGCCAGTATCAAAGGCAATTCCAAGGTTGAGCCCTGGGCTTTCACCTCTGACTAAACTATCCGCCTACGCTCCCTTTACGCCCAGTAATTCCGAGCAACGCTAGCCCCCTTCGTATTACCGCGGCTGCTGGCACGAAGTTAGCCGGGGCTTCTTCTCCGGGTACCGTCATTATCGTCCCCGGTGAAAGAATTTTACAATCCTAAGACCTTCATCATTCACGCGGCATGGCTGCGTCAGGCTTTCGCCCATTGCGCAAGATTCCCCACTGCTGCCTCCCGTAGGAGTTTGGGCCGTGTCTCAGTCCCAATGTGGCTGATCATCCTCTCAGACCAGCTAAGGATCGTAGCCTTGGTGGGCCTTTACCCCACCAACTAGCTAATCCTACGCGGGCCGCTCCAATGGCGATAAATCTTTCCCCCGAAGGGCACATCCGGTATTAGCTCAAGTTTCCCTGAGTTGTTCCGAACCAAAGGGCACGTTCCCACGTGTTACTCACCCGTCCGCCACTAATCCCGAAGGATCCGTTCGACTTGCATGTCTTAGGCCTGCCGCCAGCGTTCGCTCAGAGCCAGGATCAAACTCTCAGGTTGAGTTGACATTGACCCAGACTGCAGGACCGAGGGGAAAACCCCGATCCGCGTTCTGGTTTGCATAGTTTCTTGACGAGTTCCCATTCACATCGATGGGCCAGAGCCGAAGCCCTGATCCATGATATTCATGGTGTCTTCAAGAGACCGCAGTTGTCAGCGTCGAGATGACCCGTGAGGTCATCGCCAGAGCGCCGCCGCCTGCGTTTCTCTTTCCAAATCAACAATGTCAAAGACCCGAACCCCTCTCCCGAGGAGCCCATCGTTTAGCGCCCGATGTCGGCGGAGGCGGCTATCTATCCAACCTCGAATTCCGTGTCAAACCGTTTTTTTCAAAACCGTCCGAACCAATCCACCAGAAACAACCAAAGCCATTCCCAGTAAACCGAAGCAGCCTTCTAGTGAAAGCCGCCAATCAAGTCAAGCAAAGATTTCAAAGAAACCCAGGAAGACTTGAGGAAGTAACTTCCGAAATTCTTTCGAATTTCCTTCCGTTACTTCCGGGAACGCGGCTTCTAAGGAAACCAACATCCCCTGTCAATCGACTTTTTCACTTTCGTCGATGAGCTGGCCGAAGCCGCTTCGAAGGACAAAAGCATGGCGACGAAGCCCTTGAAGACAGGGTCTTCGCAAATTCGTCACCGAGTCGATTGAGGCTGCGGAACCTAGCGATCCGCCTTTCCAAATGCAAGGCCCGAAGGCCTCGAATTCGTCCGGCGGGCGTCAGCCCCGAAGCGAGGGCGGTGTTTAGCCACCGCCCCGGGGAGTCGCAACCGCAAAAGCGACGCGATCAACCGCACGCACCGCTTTCCCTGTGCGCGGATCTGTGAATGGTTTGAAGCCGCGCCGACCGCGCGCCCCTACCCGTCCCTGGCGACGGCGCTTGCGCCATCCCCTCCCCTGCCTCCATAGACCTCTGCAAGAGGAGGCCCCGCGTCCATGTTGTCCCAGAAAGCGCGCTACGCCCTGCGCGCCATGATCGAGCTGGCCCGAGAGAACGGGCAGGTGACCGCCGGCGAACTGGCGGTTCGCGCCGACGCGCCGCGCAAGTTCCTGGAAGCCATACTTCTTACACTGTCGCGCCAGGGCCTGGTCACCAGCCGGCGGGGCAAGTTCGGCGGCTATCTGCTGGGGCGCGAGCCCGGGGCGATCAGCTTCGCCGAGATCATCCGCCTGGTCGACGGCCCGCTGGCCCTGACCCCCTGCGTCAGCCGCACGGCCTTCCGACGCTGCGAGGATTGCCGCGACCTGGCGACCTGCGCCCTGCGCGAGGCCCTGCTGCGGGCCCGCGACGCCACCGCGGCGGTTCTGGAGGGCTACAGCCTGGCCGACGCGGTGTCCGGCTCGGGCGCGGAACTGCTGGGCGAACCAGCGCGCTGATCCACACTCTTATATAGTGGCTTTGTAGGGCCCCTATATAGAGTCGGCGGGCGGGGCGCCTCCGATCGCCCGAAGGCCCGCCAGCGGACGTACCCGCCGGTCTCTCAGCCGGCGGCGATATAGGCCTTCAGCCCGTCGGCCTCGGCCTGGGCCTCGCTGATCTTGTACTTCACCAGGTCGCCGATCGAGATGATGCCGGCCAGGCGCTTGCCCTTGCAGACCGGCAGGTGGCGGATCCGGCGGTCGGTCATCCGCGCGAGCAGGGCGTCGACCGTCTCTTCCGGCTGGGCGAAGACCACGTCGCGGGTCATGCAGGTGGAGATCGGCCTGGACAGGGCGGCCGCGCCGCCTTCGGCGATCACCCGCACGATGTCGCGTTCGGACAGGATGCCGGCGATCGTCTCGTCCTCCTCGAGCACCACCATGGCGCCGACGCGCCGGGTGTGCAGCAGGGCGGCGGCCGCGCCCACCGTCTCGTTGGGCGAGGCGGTGAAGACCAGGTCGCCCTTGTCCTTCAGGATCTGAGAAACCAGCAAAGCTTAATCCTCCCTGATACTTTCTTTCCAGCAGGGTCTCGCAAAGCGGCTCCCTTATCAATGGCCTGGATCGCCCAGGGCGGGCGGAGGCGCATTATTCTCGCGCTCGCCAAAGTCGCTTGCGCGCCGACGAACTTAACCAAATCGCGAGACCTTTGGGGTTAAACCTGACGCTGTCCGACATTGGCACGGGGGTTGCTAGCCGTCGGACAGGTCGGAGTTCACGAGGTTTCTGATGGCTGCGAACGAGAAGAATCTGCCGGGCGCCGGGCGTCCGCTGGCGATCAGCGCGGCTGTTCTGGCCGCGGCCGCCGCCGTGACCGGCCTGGCGCTGTCCAGCCCGGCCCGGGCCCAGACCCTGGACACCAACTCCGCCGCGTTCAACGCCGGCTACGGTCGCGTGGCCGGCTCGGAGAACCACGTGGTCCAATATTCGACCCGCGACGCCAACGGCAACCGGGTCATCGTCGACGGGGTCATGCTGACCGGCGCCGACCAGAGCGTCTATTCGTCCAGCCGGTCGTCCGGATCGCTGGACAGCTACTCGGGCGTCGGCGCCCTGGGGGGCTGGGGGAGCTCCACGGCGATCGGCAACAACCTGACGGTCGTCACCCAGGGCAACAACAACACGGTGATCGTCAACTCCACCCAGATCAACAACGGCAACATCAGCGCCGGAACGAACGTCGGGAAATCGGGAAATGGCCAGTAAGCGCCTCAACCTTCTGCTGGCCGGCGCCTGCGCCGTGCTCAGCGCGTGCGGCGGCGTCCCCAAGCCGATGATGGATGGCAACTACGCCACGCCGATCGGCGGGGCGCCGGTGACCGCCAACCCCACGCCCTACACGGCCGGCCTGGTCTGCCTTGCGCAGTACGCCCGCGCCAACCACGTGGTCGCGCCGCGGGTCGCCATCGGCCGCATCGCCGACTACACCGGCAAGGAGGAGTCCGACGGGTCGGGCCGCAAGGTCACCCAGGGCGCCTCGTTGCTGGCCATGACCGCCTTCGCCAAGGCCGGCATGCCGATGGTCGAGCGCTTCGACACCTCGGTGTCGGAGTACGAGCTGAAATACGCCAACAACAAGCTGATCTCCGACAACCCCAAGCCGGGCGCGGACGTGCCGGCCGAGTACCGCCGGATCCTGGCGGGCCAGGTGCCGGGCTCGGACTTCTACGTGGCCGGCGGCATCACCGAGCTGAACTACAACATCCGCTCGGCGGGCGTGGACGCCTATGTCGGCGACAAGGACACCGACGGGCTGAAGGGCAATTTCCGCCGCCGGGTGTTCGTGATGAACATCGCCCTGGACCTGCGCCTGATCAACACCCGCACGCTGGAGGTGGTCGACGTGATCTCCTACCAGAAGCAGGTGGTCGGCCGCGAGATCAGCGCCGGCGTCTTCGACTTCCTCAACGGCAACATCTTCGACATCTCGGCGGGCCGCGGCGCGCTGGAGCCGATGCAGCTGGCCGTGCGTTCGCTGATCGAGCGGGCCACCATCGAGATGAGCGCCAACCTCTACGGCATGCCCGGCCCGCAAAGCTGCATGCAGTACGACCCCTACGCCGCCAACACGGTCGGCGCGACCGGGGCCTTCGTGCCCGCGTACAACAATCTGGGAACCAACAATGCGCAGACCCGCGAAGACCCGTCTCGCTGGAACGATCGCAGCGATCCCGATGTGGGCGATGCTGGCCGTCGGGGTCGCTACTAGCCAGACCGTCCCGGTCCAGGGTTCGAACGACCAGCTGAACCTCGGCAATCTGTTCGCCGACCAGACGCTGGACGTCGTCACCGTCGACGAGGGCGTCACCGCCACCACCACGGCCGGGGCCAACACCTTCGGCATGACCGTGGTCGGCGCCGACGCGGGCCTGACCTCCAACCAGGTCAACCAGGGCGTGGTCTCGGCCCACGGGGTCGTCAACGCCTCCGGTTCCATGGGCGACTCGAGCAACATCACCACCACGGCGGTCGGCAACAGCGGCACGGCCACGGCGGCCTATGGCACGCTGAGCGGCTTCATGGTCCAGACCAATACCGGCGCGGTCACCGCCCGCAGCCAGATCGAGGGCGAGACCGCCCAGGCCGGCGACGTCATCGAGACCAGCCAGGCGGCCGGCAACAGCCAGGGCCTGCTGCTGGTCAACGGATCGATGGGCGCGCGGGTCAGCCAGAACAACCAGGCCGACGTCGCCGCCGACGGCGGGGCGATCCTGCACTACGTGGCCGGAACCGCGGTCGTGGCCGGCACGGCGGCGGGCAACAATATCGACCTGACCGGCGCCAACCAGTCGGCCGCCCGGGTCATCACCGACCAGAACAACGGCGCGGCCAATGTCACGGCCACCAAGTTCACGGCCTATGGCAACAGCTACCTGACCACGACGGCGGCGACAGCCTCGGGCAACAACCTGAACGCCGCCAACGAGGGCACGCTGCTGGACGTGGCCAGCCACCAGTACAACACCGCCTATGTGCGGGCCCAGGCCGAGGGGACCTCCTACGAGTTCGGCGGCGCCCAGGCCACGGCCTACGGCGTCGGCAACTCGGCCATGGCCAGCAACGCCAACGGCCCGGGCCTGGTGCTCGACAACGTCCAGGTCAATGACGGCGGCGGAGTCGAGGTGATCGCCAGCTTCGAGGGCAACACCGGCTACGACGCCGGAGCCAGCGCCACGGCGGTCGGCAACGCGGTCAGCGGCTACGCCTGCAACCTGTGCAGCGGCACGATGAGCGCCACCAACAGCCAGTCCAACAACGTCGACATCAGCGCCCGCTCGACCGTGACGGTCCGCAATTCGGGCCGCGCCGTCGTGGGGGTCTCGACCGCCACCGGCAACAACGCGACCTTCTCGGTGACCAACTAGCGGCCGGCGCCGCGAGCCCCCTCCGGCCCTTCGGGCCACCTCCCCCAGAGGGCAGGGGTATCGCATATGGAAAAACGGCCATCTCGGTGC
>NZ_JBWKPX010000039.1:0-43490 GCF_059418465.1 Caulobacter sp. GW821-FHT09A05 | reverse complement strand
GGGCCAAATCTGCTTCCACAGCGGCGACGAAGCCGACTTCATCGCCCGCCGGGAGACTTCTTCAACGGCCTGCTAGGGCAAGCCGCGCGATACGGGAATCGCGACCTTTGCGGAAAGCCGGCGTCCACTTTCTCGCACGCGCCCAAGCCAGGAGGTTTCCGGGATCCAGAAAGACTGGGCGGCCGCCCCGGCCTGGACAAGCGCTACGCGCTTTCCGGAACGACAAAGATTAGTGGATCCCCGCCCCTTCAGCCGGCGCAACGCCTGTCCCGGCGTGGAACATCCGCCCCTTCTCGGTGATCAGCACGGCCAGCAGGCCCGCGACGCCGAACCCCGCGAAGCCCAGGGTCAGGGGCACGGTCGTGCCGTCGAACAGCTGGCCGATCCAGAAGCCGAACAGCGCCCCGCCGATGGTGGTGATAAAGCCCTGCACCGAGGCCGCCGTGCCGGCCAGGTGGCCCAGCGGCTCCATGGCGATCGAGCCGAAGTTCGACATCACCAGGCCGAAGCAGAACATCATCCCGGCCTGCAGCAGCGAGAAGGTCCACAGGGTCTCATGACCGCTCAGGGCCACCAGGGCGTGAACCACCGCGAAGGCGATGTAGCCGAACAGCGCGACGTGCGAGACCAGCCGCATGCCCAGGCGCCCGACGATGCGGGAATTGAGCAACGACGAGACCGCGATCCCGCCGGCGATCCCGGCGAAGATCAGGGGGAACGACCGCCCCGCCCCGAGGACGTCGACGAACACCTGCTGGGCCGAGTTGAGAAAGCCGAACAGCCCGCCCAGAACCAGGGTGGCGGCCAGGGTGTAGCCGACCGCGATCCGGTTGGTCAGGCACTCCTTGAACGCCGCCAGCACCGGCGTGACCTCCAGGGGCACGCGGTCTTCCGGATGCAGGGTCTCAGGCAGCTTGATCCACGACCAGGCGATCACCGCCAGGCCGAAGATCGACAGGACCCCGAACACCCAGGGCCAGGGCGCGACCAGCAGGATGGCCTGGCCCACGGACGGGGCGATGATCGGCACGCCCAGGAAGACGATGAACGACAGCGACATCACCCGCGCCATCTGCCGGCCGCTGTAGCAGTCACGGACGATCGACACCGACAGCACCCGGGTGGCGGCGGCCCCGACCCCGCACAGGGCGCGGGCGACCAGCAGCATCTCGAACGAGGTGGCGAAGGCGCAGGCGGCGGCGAAGACCACGTAGAGCGACAGCCCCGCCAGCAGCACCGGTTTTCGGCCGTAGCGGTCCGCCAGCGGGCCGTAGGCGATCTGGGCCACGCCGAAGCCCAGCAGGTAGGCGGTCAGGATCCACTGGCGCTCGTTGGCGCTGGCCACGTTCAGGGCCTCGCCGATCTGCGGCATGGCCGGCAGCATCGAGTCGATGGCCAGGGCGTTGGTGGCCATCATCGCCGCGATCAGGGCGACGAACTGGCCAAAGCCCATGCCGGGATGGGGCCGAGCGGGGGCGGTGACGGAACTGGACGACATGGCGCTCTTCTTCACGGACCGGAACGCCGAAGCGCCGGCGGGCGCGAGACGCGTGGGCCGCGATATAGGGCAGGCTGGCCCGTCCACCAAACGAACCCTGACAGGCGGACCGTCAGGGCGCCATTTGGAACTGAATGCTCACCGTCTGGTCATCGCCGACCTTCGAAGCGCCCTCCTGGGACTGACCGACGCTGGCGATCCGCAGCAGGGGTTGCGAACCCGCTTGACCGGCTGGCGCGTTGCGCAGGGCCGCGAGATCGGGCTGGGCGGCGGTCAGGGCTTGGTGGAAGACCGCGGCTCGCTGCAGGGCCAGACTGGCCGCGCGCTGGCCCTCGGCGCTGGAGACGTCGAAATTGGTCTGGCTGACAACGTTGGCCACGGCCAACTTGGGCCCGCCGGATTCGCAGTTGGCGCCAGCCGACACGCCGTAGCCCAAGCAAGGCAGACGCCGCATCAGGATCTGGGCGACGTCGCCGGCAATCCGCTGGCCGTCAGGCGAAAGCGTGGCCGTACCCGCGACGAACAACTGATCGGCCCGGAAGTTGAGCGCACCACTCGATGGATCGCCAGCGACCGGCACATGGATGTCCCGCAGGTCGGCATCCAGCGACTGCATGAGCAACTTTTGGGCATCGGCCGCCGAAGCGGTCTGGGCCGAGGCCTTGGTCGGCGGCGAATAGGCGAAACAGCGGCGCTCGCCCGCCGCGCCCTGCCCGGTCTCCGACAAGATCGCCTCGGGCACGCACAGCACTTGCGCCTTGTAGTCGATCTCGAGGTCGGCGGTCTTGGGCTGGAGGTTCGCGGCGGTCTGCAGCAGGGCCGCCGTCTCCGGATGCTTGGCGGTGGTCAGCTTGGCGGTGGTCGAGCGAAACTCGAAGGCGAAATAGCTGAGCATGATGATGAAGATGAAGATCACCCCCACCATCATGTCGGTCATCGAGACGTAGTAGCTTTCACCCTCTTCGACATCGACCGTACGGCCACGCTTGCGTCGCATCAAGCCACGCCCCCGGGCGCCGCGACCTTGCCCGCCAGGACCGCTTCGATACGGCCCAGCATCGCCAGTTGCTCCAGCATTACCTTTTCCGGCGGCGCAAAGCGGACGCAAGCGTCCAACAGCGCGAAGAAGTGAGCTTCCTGGACTTCGATGAGGTGACGCCGGCGCCGCGCGGCCAAGCGCAGGATGATCGAAGCCAGGACCCCGGCGATCGAGGTCCAGAACTTGGTGGCGGCGATCGTCAGCAGGTTGATCAGGGCGCCCTGCATGGCTGCGCCGCCGCCGGTCATGGCCGAGGTCGCCTCGGTCAAGGCCGCGACAATGCCCATGAAGGTGATGACCAGGCCGATGGCGACCATGATGTTGGCCCACCATTCCAGCGTGCGGGCTGGGGTGTCGGCCAGGTCGAAGGCGTCGGCGGCGTGGACGGAGGCCGCCAGACGCCCGTCTTCAGTCGGCGTCAGCTGGCTGCGATAGTGAGCCCAGCCGAGTTCGAGCACAGGGTGGGCCACGCCGCTCAACCGCTTGTCGATCGCTTCGAAGGCTTCGGCGAACGCCTTCTGGCGGTCTCCTCGGAAGTCGTCCAGCAGGTCGGCGCGACGACGCAGGTCGTCCATCAGCGGCACGTATTCGAAATGGCCCGACTGGAAGATCAGCGCGACGGCGAAGATCAGGATGGCCGCCGCCATCATCAGCGCGGCGCCGGGCATGCCGAACACCGCGACCACGAACGACGTTATCGGATCGTGCATCTGAACCTTCGAATCAACTTTGAAGCCACAATACCTCAGGGTGAGGCGTGAATGGGGCGCGGCTTAGCCGTTGAAGGCGCGTATGGCGTCGATGATGCGCTGCTGATCGGCTTGCGGCAGATACGGATGCATCGGCAGGGCCAGCACCGTCTCGGCCTTGGCCTCGGTCACCGGCAGGCCGCCGGCGCCGCGTGGGAAGCCAGCATAAGGAGCCTGCACGTGCATCGGGACGGGATAATAGACCGCCGTCGGGATCCCTTGCGTCTTCAGGTGGGCGGCCAGGCCGTCGCGGTCCTGGTGCTCGATCACATACTGGGCCCAGACCGACACGCCGCCGTCGATGACCTTGGGCGTGGCGATCACCGCGCCCTTCAGGCCCTCGGCGTAGCGGTCGGCCACGATCTGGCGCAGGCCGATCTCTTCAGGGAAGAGGGCCAGCTTCTCGATCAGGATCGCCGCCTGGATCGTATCCAGCCGCGAATTCATGCCGATGCGGGTGTTCAGGTACTTGGTGTCATGGTCGAACGTGCGACCGACCAGGTCCGGCGCCACGGCCTTGCCGTGCACCCGGAAGCTGTCCATCAGGTCCCAAAGCTCCTGGTCGTTGGTCAGGACCGCGCCGCCGTCGCCGTAGCAGCCCAGGGGCTTGGCCGGGAAGAAGCTGGTGGTGGCCACGTCCGCCCAGTGCAGCGGATGCTTGCCGCCCAGGGTGCAGCCGAAGCCCTGGGCGCTGTCGGCGACCAGCTTCAGGCCCTCGCGGTCGCAAATGGCCTTGAGGGCCGGATAGTCGGCGGGCTGGCCGAACAGGTCAACGGCGATCACCACCTTGGGGACCAGCTTGCCATCGGCCTTCACCCCGGCGATGGCCGTTTCCAGCCTGACGGGGTCCAGGTTGAAGGTGTCGGGCAGCACGTCGACGAACACCGGCGTCGCCCCGACCCACGGCACGACTTCCGGCGTGGCCGCGAAGGTGAAGGACGGGCAGAACACCGCGTCGCCGGGGCCCACGCCCCAGGCCATCAGCGGCAGGGCGATGGCGTCGGTGCCATTGGCGCAGGACAGGGCCAGCTTGGCCTGGCCGAACGCCGCCAGCCTGGTCTCGAACTCGCGGACCTGCGGGCCCATGACATAGGCGCCGCTGTCGAGGACCGCGGCGATCGCGGCGTCGATTTTCCCGCGGATCCGACGCTGCTGCGCGGCGAGGTCGATGAAGGACATGCTCATGGACGGCGCTCTTAGAGGCGGGACGGCCCGGATTCGAGCCAATTGATGTAACCGACTGTTTCCGAACGACGAAGCGATACCGGCGGCGGAACGCGCCTGGGCATGGTTCGTTGACGGGTCTGCGTTGACGGTTCGGGGCGGGGGCGCCATCGAGAGTTCCATGCAGACCAAGCCCAGCCTGATCCCCGCCGACACGTCCCTGCCCTCCCTCGCCAACGTGAAGGCCGACGAGACCATGTTCGGCCATTTCCTAGACTGGCTGGGCAAGCTGGCGGTGAACCTGGTGGTCGCCACCCTGATCCTGGTCGTCACCTTCTGGGTGGCCGGCTGGCTGGCGGGGATGTCCCGGCGAGCCCTGGGCCGGATGCACCGCAACAATCCCGACCCGACCCTGGAGAGCTTCGTCTCGTCCCTGGTGCGCTACGCGATCGTCGCCGTCGGTCTGGTGGCGGTGCTGCAGCAGCTGGGCGTCCAGGCCACCTCGATCATCGCCGTGCTGGGCGCGGCCTCGCTGGCCATCGGCCTGGCCCTGCAGGGCGCGCTGTCGAACGTGGCCGCCGGGGTGATGATCCTGCTGTTTAGGCCCTACAAGGTGGGCGACGTGATCGAGACCTCGACCCGCAACGGCACGGTCAAGTCGCTGGACCTGCTGTTCACCGAGATCGCCACCCCCGACAACGTCAAGGTGATGATCCCCAACAGCAAGGTGTTCGGCGACGTCATCCTCAACTACTCGACCCACCGCCACCGCCGGGCGGATGTGGTGTTCAAGGTGCCGCTGAAGACCGACCTGGTGACGGTGCTGCAGAAGATGCGCGAACGGGCCGAGGGCGATCCGCGGGTGCGCAAGGACCCCGCGCCGATGATCGAGGTGGTCGACCTCAGCGAAGCCTTCGCCCAGGCCGCCATCCGCGTCTGGACCGCCAAGGAGGACTACGGCCCGGTCAAGACCGACCTGATGCTGGCCGCCCATCTGTGGGCCGAGGATCCCGCCCGCGTCCTGCCTCCGCCGCGCCCGTCGAAGGCCCCGGACCCCTCGCCAGCCATGCCCGGCGACGCCGAGCATCACCTGTTCAGGCTGCCCCACCCCCGCCTAGGGCCTCGGAAAGGTCGGCAATCAGGTCCTCGCAGTCCTCGATCCCCACCGACAGCCTGATCAAGGTGTCGGAGATGCCCAGGGCGGCGCGCTGATCGGCCGGGATCGAGGCGTGGGTCATGATGGCCGGATGCTCGATCAGGCTCTCGACCCCGCCCAGGCTTTCCGCCAGGGTGAACAGGCGCGTGCGCTCCAGCATCCGCCGGGCGGCGTTCACGTCGCCCTTGAGCTCGACCGAGATGATCCCGCCGAAGCCGCCCTGCATCTGGCGCCGAGCCAGGTCGTGCTGCGGATGGCTGGGCAAGCCGGGATAGATCACCCGGGCCACGTCCTTGCGGGTCGACAGCCACCTGGCGATGGTCAGGGCGCTGTCGCAGGCCCGCTGCATGCGCAGGGCCAGGGTCTTGACGCCGCGCAGGGCCAGGAAGCTGTCGAACGGCCCCAGCACCGCGCCGACGGCGTTCTGCAGGAACTTCAGCTTCTCGGCGATCTCGGCGTTGTCGCCGACCACCGCCACCCCCGCCACCACGTCGGAGTGGCCGTTCAGGTACTTGGTGGCCGAATGCATGACGATGTCGAAGCCCAGCTCCAGCGGCCGCTGGACGAACGGGCTGGCGAAGGTGTTGTCGGCCACCGTGATCAGGCCGCGCCTCTTGGCCAGGGCGGCGATGCCGGCCAGGTCCGCCAGCCGCAGCATCGGATTGGTCGGCGTCTCGACCCAGATCATCTTCGTGGCCGGCGTGATCGCCGCCTCGATGGCCGCCAGGTCGCCCATGTCGACGAAGCTGAAGGTCAGGCCCGCCGAGCGCTTGCGCACCTTGTCGAACAGCCGGAACGAGCCGCCGTAGAGATCGTCGCTGGCGATCACGTGGGCGCCGCTGTCGAGGATCTCCAGGATCGTCGAGGCCGCCGCCAGGCCCGAGGCGAAGGCGAAGCCGGCCGCGCCGCTCTCCAGGTCGGCGATGCAGCGCTCGAAGGCGAAGCGGGTGGGGTTGTGGCTGCGGCTGTACTCGAAGCCCTTGTGCTCGCCGGGACTGGACTGGACATAGGTCGAGGTCGCGTAGATCGGCACCATCACCGCCCCCGTCGTGGGATCGGGGAACTGGCCGCCGTGGATCGTGCGGGTGGCGAAGGCCAGGCGGTTCTTGCCGGGGATGTCGGTCATGGCGATTGGCCTTTCATGCGGTCACGGACCGTCAGGCGACGGCAGGGTGCTCAAAATTTCGGGTAGGTCCTGAGAGCCGTGCAGAATGCGCATGATCACAGGCGGCTGGTGTCGGGAATTATAGACCAGGACATAGGGAAAGCCGGACAGGGCCGCGAAGCGGTAGATCTCATGAGCGATGTCCGGGCGCGTGACGCCTGTTCGCGGGTATTCGTCCAACCGGATCAGGGCCGCCTTCAGCCGTTCTCTAAACTGATAGCTCGCCTTGCGACTGTCCCGGGCGATCCAGGACGCGGCCGCCAGCATGTCGCGGCGCGCCGTGGCGGACAGCGTGGCGGGCGGCATCTACTCGGCGGCGTGGGTTTCGGCGGCTTCGATAATGGCGTCGATATCCGCCATGACCTCGTCGAGCGTGAACACCTCGCCCCGTGCGACCTCGGCCTCCACCTCGCTCAGCATCGCCATAAAGCTTTGCTTGCGCGTTTCCTGGTCCTGCAGCAGGCGAAGACCGGAGCTCACGACCTCGCTGACGTCAGCATAGCGACCGTCAGCGACGCAGCTCTTAACAAACGTTTCCAGGCCAGGCGGCAGCTTGACTTCAAGGGTCATCCAACCTTCTCCGATCCCCGCCCTAGAATGAACTCGGCGGAACATTCCCGCAACATCTAAGCGCTCATCCGCAGGTGGTTAATCAGGTCCACCCGCGTGATCACCCCGACGAACTCGTCGCCGTCGCAGACCAGGGCCACTTCGTCGCGGTCGAACACTTCCGGCAGGGCGTCGACGCCTTGCGTCGACTGCAGCGTGTTGACCGCCCGGGTCATGGCCTTGGCCACCGGGGTCTTGAACTTCGGCCCGCGGTCGTCGTCCGCCCCTTCGACGGCGGCCAGGATGTCGCTCTCGTCGAGAATGCCGACCAGCTTGCCGTGATCGACCACCGGCAGCTGGCTGATGTCGCTGCTGCGCATCCGGTTGTAGGCGGTCAGCAGGGTGTCGTCCGGCCCGATGGCCACCACCCCGCCGTCGGCGTAGCGCTTGGCGATCAGGTCGCGCAGGTCTCCGTGCAGCTCGCGCTGGTCGAAGCCGTGGGCGGCCAGCCACATGTCGTTGAACATCTTGGTCAGGTACTTGGCGCCGGTGTCGCAGACCAGGGTCACGACCCGCTTCGGCTCGGTCTGGGCCTGGCAGTATCGCAGGGCCGCCGCCAGCAGGGTGCCCGAGGACGAACCGGCCAGGACGCCTTCCTTGCGCAGCAGCAGGCGGGCGGTGTCGACACTCTCGCGGTCGCTGATCGAATAGGCCGTCTTGACGAAGTCCATCTGGGCGTTGGCCGGGATGAAGTCCTCGCCGATGCCCTCGACGATCCACGAGCCGGCCTCGCCATAGGTTCCGGTCACCACGTAGTCGCAGAGGATCGATCCGACCGGGTCCGCCAGCACCATCTCGGTCTTCGGAGAATGCTTGGTCATGAACCGGCCGATGCCGGTCAGGGTGCCGCCCGAGCCGACGCCGACCACCACCGCATCGATGTCGCCGTCCATCTGCTCGAAGATCTCGGGCGCCGTCGTGGTCTCGTGGGCCAGCGGATTGGCCGGGTTCTCGAACTGGTTGACATAGATCGCGCCCGGGATCGACTGGGCCAGGGTCTGGGCCATGTCCTGGTAGTATTCCGGGTGGCCCTTGCCGACGTCGCTGCGGGTCAGGCGGACGTCCACGCCCATGGCCCGCAGGTGCAGGATCTTCTCGCGCGCCATCTTGTCGGGGACGACCAGGATCAGCTTGTAACCCTTCAGCGTCGCCACCTGGGCCAGGCCCAGGCCCGTATTGCCGGCGGTGGCTTCGATGATCACGCCGCCCGGCTTGAGGCTGCCGTCGGCCTCGGCCGCCTCGATCATCGAGCGGGCGACGCGGTCCTTGATCGAGCCGCCGGGGTTCTGGTTCTCCAGCTTCAGGAACAGACGGCACGGACCGGTGTCGAGGTTGCGAACCTCGATCATCGGCGTGCGGCCGATCAGATCGAGTGCGGAACCGACGACCGGAGGAAGGGCGGATTTGGGGTCGTTCATGGCGCAACTCGGCGACAGAGAGAAATGATCTCCCTATCTAGGCCCGTTTCACGAAAGCGCAAACATCGTTACGCGAGCTTGGCCGCAAGCGCTCGCGCCGCCTCAGGCCCCGCAGGCGGCGAGCCGGTCCATCCGCCATTCGCGGGCGAACTTGCGGCCTATCCCGGCGTCCTCGAACACCACCTTGCGGCGCTCGCCCTCGTGCTCCGGCGCCAGGACGGGCTCGTTGTGGATCATCACGAACGGAAAGCCGTTGCGCGACAGGAAGGCCTGGACGAATCCCGAAAAGCGCAGGGCTTCCTCGGCGGAGGCGATGCAGATCTCGACGGCGATGTCGGCGGCGTTCATGGGCGCGCTCCCGGATGGTTGCCAGGACCCTAACGCACGAACTCGCAAATGCGAACCCAGTTCGCAGCTGCACAATAAAACGACCCCGGATGAAACCGGGGCCGCGCGATAATCAGGCTGACCTGACCGATCTAGAGGATCGATTGCCCGGTTCCGGCCCAATCCTTCAGGAACTGCTCCAGGCCCTTGTCGGTCAGCGGGTGCTTGAAGAGGTCGCCGAACACGGCCGGCGGGATGGTGACCACGTCGGCGCCGACGATCGCCGCGTCCTTGACGTGGGCGACGTTGCGCACCGAGGCCGCCAGGATCTCGGTCTCGTAGCCGTAGTTGTCGTAGATCGCGCGGATGTCGCGGATCAGGTCCATGCCGTCGAAGCCATAGTCGTCCAGACGGCCGATGAACGGCGAGACGTAGGTCGCGCCGGCCTTGGCGGCCAGCAGGGCCTGGGTCGGCGAGAAGCACAGGGTGACGTTGGTCGAGATGCCCTCGCCGGCGAAGGCCGCGCAGGCGATCAGGCCGTCGCGGGTCAGCGGGATCTTGACGACCACGTTCGGCGCGATCGCCGCCAGCTTCTTGCCCTCGGCGACCATCGCCTCGTGGGTGGTGGCGGCGACCTCGGCGCTGATCGGGCCCGGAACCAGGTCGCAGATCTCGGCGATCACCTCGAGCATCGGGCGGCCGGCCTTGGCGATCAGGGTCGGGTTGGTGGTCACCCCGTCCACCAGGCCGGTGGAGGCCAGGTCGGCGATGACCTTGGTGTCGGTGCTGTCGAGGAAGATCTGCATGGGTCTGGGCTTTTTCTTTGGGGGTTCAGGCTCGTTTATCCGCCCAGGCCGCCCGCGCCAAGCCGGGAAAGTCCCCCGCCAGGCAATCCCGTCAGTCGGCGCCGGGAAACCGCGCGCCGAGGCTTTCGCGCAGGAAGGCCAGCAGGTCGCCGCCCGGGAACCGCAGCCCCTCGACGCCGGCCCGGCGCGCGGCCTCGACGTCCGAGCCCTTGTCGCCGACCAGCACGGCCTCCTCGGGCGCCAGCGACCAGTCGGCCAGGCCGCGCAGGATCATGCCCGGATTGGGCTTGCGGTCGGGATGGTCGGGATGGCGATAGCGCGGGTCGATCGCGTCTTCGTGGTGGGGCGCGACATAGAAGGCGTCGATCCGCCCGCCCACTGGAGCCAGGCCCGCCTGCAAGGCGGCGTGGAACAGGTCGACCTGGGCCTCGGTGAAGTAGCCGCGGGCCACGCCCGACTGGTTGGTGACCACCAGCACCTTGACGCCGGCGGCGTTCAGCGCCGCCACCGCCTCCCGGGCCCCCTCGATCCAGTCCAGCCGCTCGGGCTCGCAGACATAGCCGTGGTCGAGGTTCAGCACCCCGTCGCGATCGAAGAAGACGGCTTTCAGCGGCGCTTTTCCGGACATGCCCCGCCTTACGCCAGGCCTTGCGGCGCGACAAGACGGAGGCGGGCTTGGCGAACCGTGGCGGGACGGCCTAGAACGGCGAACCTCCGGAACCGCCCTTCACCGCCCCAAGGACCGCAGATGACCGACGACTTCGCCCGCCTTGTCCGCCTGCGCGACGATCTCAAGGCCTGGGCCCTGGAGCACGCCTTTCCGATCTGGTGGGACGTCGGCGCCGACAGGATCAACGGCGGCTTCTTCGAGAAGATCGCCCTGGACGGCACGCCGGTCGAGGCGCCGCGCCGGGCCCGTGTGCAGCCCCGGCAGATCTATTCCTACGCGGTGGCCGGCCTGCTGGGCTGGGACGGCCCCTGGAAGCAGGCGCTGGAGCACGGCCTGGACTTCTATCTGAGCAAGTATCGCCGCCCCGACGGCTTCATGCGCACCCTGGTGGCCAGCGACGGCTCGCCCCTGGACGACAAGGTCGACCTCTACGACCAGGCCTTCGGCCTGTTCGGCCTGGCCATGGCCAGCTCGGTCCTGCCCGAACGCGCCGACCTGCCGGCCCTGGCGACCGGCCTGCGCGATGCGCTCTACGCCACACTCAAGCACCCCGTGGCCGGCTTCGAGGAAAGCGTCCCGCGCACCCTGCCGCTGCTGTCCAACCCGCACATGCACCTGTTCGAGGCCAGCCTGGCCTGGGTCGAGACCGGCCTGGACCACGACGGCGGCTGGCGCGCCATGGCCGACGAGATCGCGCGGCTCGCCCTGGCCAAGTTCATCGATCCCAAGAGCGGCGGCCTGCGCGAATACTATGACGGCGACTGGAATCCCGCGCCCGGCGTGGACGGCCGGATCGTCGAGCCGGGGCACCAGTTCGAATGGGCCTGGCTGCTGCTGCGCTGGGGCCAGCTGGCCGGCCGCGACGATGCGACCACCGCCGCCCTGCGAATGATCGAAATCGGCCAGGGCCCCGGCGTCGACCCGGCCCGCGGCGTGGCGATCTTCGCCCTGCTGGACGACATGAGCGTGCACGACGACATCGCCCGCCTGTGGGCCCAGACCGAACAGATCAAGGCGGGCGTCCTGGCCGCCCAGGTGACCGGGGACCCCCGCTGGTGGACCACCGCCGCCAACGGCGCCGAGGCCCTGCTTAAATATTTCGACGTGCCGGTGAAGGGCCTGTGGCGCGACAAGCTGCGGGCCGACGGGACCTTCGTCGAGGAAGCCGCGCCCGCCAGCTCATTCTACCACATCGTCTGCGCGATCCTGGAGCTGGACCGGGCGGTGGCCGCCTGATCCCAGGCCTGCCGCGGGGCGGCGCCGCCAAGGGCGCCCACCGCGGCGCGTGAACGCAAGCCGGCGGGGCTCAGGCGCCTTTCAGGAGGTTCGCCCGCTCGAACTGAAGAACGCGCTCAAGCGTGTCGAACACGTTGATCCGGGGCGTCCAGCCGACTTCGCGCCGCAACTTCGAGGAGTCGCCGGCGTAGGCCGTGGGTCCGCCGGCGCGCAGGCGCTTGGCGTCCACCTCGACCTCGATCGTCGTCTGGGTCATTTCGAGCATGCGCTGGAGAAGGTCGCCGATCCGCAAGGACTTGCCGGAAGCGACATTGAACACCGAGCCCGGCTTGAGCCGCTCGCGGTTCTCCAAGATCAACATGTAGGCGTCGACGACGTCGTCGACGTCCAGGAAATCGCGCTCGTCGTCCAGGCTGCCGACCTCCATCACCGCCGGGCGGCGGCCGGCCTCGATCTCGGCGATCTGGCGCGCGAAGGCTGGAACGACGAAGGCGTTGGATTGCCCCGGGCCGATATGGTTGAACGGCCGGGCGATCAGGGTCTTGAGGCCGCTCTCGGCGCTCTGGCGCGCCAGGATGTCGCCCGCCGCCTTGCTGGCGGCATAGGCGTTTGTCGGTTGCAGCAGCGCGCGCTCATTGATCGGCTCGCCGCTGTCGAAGCTGAGCCCGTAGACCTCGGCCGTGCTGACGTGGAGAATCCAGGCGTCGGGACTGTGCGCCCGCACCGCCTCGACGATATTGAGCAGGCCGCCGAGATTGACGTCCCAGGCGCGGCGAGGGTCGCGTACGGCCGCCGTGACCGCCGAAACGCCTGCCAGGTTGACGATGATGGTCGGGCGGATTTCCGACACGACCTGCTCAACCTGCGCCGCGTCGGTCACGTCCAGGCAATAGGCTTCAGAGCCCGTCTCCCGGGGCTCGACCACGCGCCACGAAGGCTGCCGAGTCGCCAGGGCCTCGATCAGGCGACGGCCGACGAAGCCGGCCGCGCCCGTGATGAGGAGCCGCTGATGGCCGGTATCAGGCATGCTGCCCCTTGAGACGATCGATATCGGCCTCGACCATTTCAACGATCATCTGCTCCAGGGTGACTTCCGGCTCCCAGCCGAACGCCGCCTTGGCCTTGGCCGGATCGCCGAGCAGGACGTCCACCTCGGCCGGCCGGAAGAACTCCGGATCGATCACCAAGTGCTCGTTGATGTCCAGACCCACATGGCCGAAGGCGATTTCGCACATGTCGCGGACAGTGGTGGTCCGGCCGGTGGCGATCACGTAGTCGTCGGCGGTTTCCTGCTGCAGCATCAGCCACATCGCGCGCACGTAGTCGCGGGCGTGACCCCAATCGCGCTTGGCCTCGATATTGCCAAGGCGAAGTTCCTTGGTCAGACCCAGCTTGATGCCGGCGACGGTGTGGGTGACCTTGCGCGTGACGAACTCCAGTCCGCGCAGCGGGGATTCGTGATTGAACAGGATTCCCGAGCTGGCGTGGAGGTTGAAGCTCTCGCGATAGTTCACGGTGATCCAGTGGCCGTAGAGCTTGGCCACGGCATAGGGCGACCGCGGATAGAAGGGCGTCTTCTCCGACTGGATCGGATGCTGCACCAGGCCGTACATCTCGGACGACGAGGCCTGGTAGAAGCGCGCATCCGGCGCGGCCAGGCGCACGGCTTCCAGCATGTTTGTGACACCCAAGGCCGTCACTTGGCCGGTCAGCAGCGGCTGATCCCAGGACGTGCCGACGAACGATTGCGCCGCGAGGTTGTACACCTCGTCGGGCTTCACCTTCTCCACCACGCGGATGAGGCTCGAAAGGTCCAGGAGATCGGCGTCGAGAATCTTGACGTCGGTGACGCCCAGCCACTTCAGACGGCTGTCGTGGATGCCGCCGCTGCTGATGCGGCGAGCGATGGCGAAAACCTCGTAGCCCTTCTGGAGCAGCAGCTGGGCCAGATAGGCCCCATCCTGTCCGGTGATGCCGGTAATAAGCGCGCGAGGCAAAGTTCCCCCCTGGGGTTGAATTAGCTTTCAGAGAGCCCCGGAGAGCCACCCGCGCCCAATCGCCGAACACCCTGAACGGCGCATGGACGGGAGAGCTTCATTAGCGTTCCCGCGCCCTCGGTCAACATCGCTCGACCATTTCGCCTGCGCATTCCGACAAAAAGCCGCCGCCCCGGGGGCCTGCGGCCTTGACGGCCAGCAAGGAAACGGACGATTGCCATGTCGATGGAGCTCGATCGATTGTCGACAACAGGATTGGGGGAAGCCGTGGATCTTGTGGCAACAGCGCGCGCGACAAAGCGCCGAGTACAGGGCCTGTCCGCCACGATGGGCAATTTCGACGGGCTTGTCGGTCCTGGCATGGCAGGCTGGCGCGCGCGCCCGGCGGGCTCGGCAGGTCGGATCAGGCTGCACTTCGGACCGCATTTCATCGCCGGGAGCACCGCCCATACGGAACGTCAGGACGTGGCCGAGCTGGGCTCCGAACTCGGGTTCGCGATCCCCCTCAAGATCATCGAGGAAAAACTAAAGGCCCTGGACGCCCAAGGCCACAGCGAGCCCCAAGCCTTCCAGGTCTTCGCGGACGAGGACCGCCCCCTGCCCGGCCCGAAAGGCGCGATCGAACCCGCGAAGTTCATCGGCGCGGCCGCCACGGCCTGCGCGATCAATCTGCTTGGCGCCGCCTATCATCAGGAGGACGAAGCCTGATGAGGTTCGTCGAGGACATCTACGCCCCCTTTGATTCTGACTCCGCCGCCGCCGAAGTGCCGCTGATTGAGTATCAGGAATACGCCTTCCGCCGCTTCAAGCTCGACCGGCAGTTCAACACCAACGTCGACATCGATCGCTTCAAGGCCCTGACCTGGTACATCGAAGGCTACAGCGTCCTTCGCAAACCTCTGCAAACCCCGTTTTCGGCCGCCCAAGTGCGGTGGCTGTTGAACAGCAGCAGCGGCTACATGTCGGAACGGTCGCTGCCGCGGATCGTCGAGCTCTTCTGGCGGCGGTCGTTGATCAAGAGCCTCAATCCCTACGAAAGCGCCGACGCCTACGCGAAGCTGGCTTACTGGTGGTCGGCGGAAATGGTGATGACGCTGGGCCTCAAGACCATGGTGCCCGAGGCGTTCGTCATCGCCCTGCGCGCGCCGGCGGCGGGACAGACCCATGCGGTTCCGCTCTGCGAGTTCATGCAGCAGCACCTGAGCCATAGCGAAGGCGTGCCTTGGGTCGCGAGTTCTGAAGCCGAGCGCCTGGCCTGCTACATCAAGGTTCTCTCCGAGCCCGAAGGCCTGCATTATTCCTTGTTCTTCCCCGACGCCGTCATGAACCTGCTCACGCAGCTCGAGGCGCCGGAGGGCGACGTTTCAGGACTGTTCCATCTCGACCTGAAGACCATGATCCCCCGGGTGAGACGCCGGGCTGAAAAGGCGATGGCCCACCGCGCCCAGCACCGGAAGATCCGCAGCGGGAACATGGACATCTCGGCGGCCAAGCTTGAGGCCGGCTGGGAAGCGCTGGAAAGCACGCCCGCGCCGCGCGGCAAGGTCGCGCCCAAGGTCTATCCCGCGCCCGCCACCTCGATCCTACCCTTCCCCGTCCGGGTGATCGGCCCGATCAATTCCCAGTCCGGCCTCGGCCAGGCCACGCGGATGAGCATCGACGCGCTGCACAGGGTCGGCATTCGTCCCGAACTGCTCGACTTCTATCTCGACAACCCCGCGCCGCGGCGAATGTTCTGGCCCGACACGCCGATCACGGACGACAGCCCGTTCGCGATCAATATCCTGCACCTCAACGCCGAAAGCGTGCCCCTGGCGGCTGCCTACCTGAAGCCACACCTGTTCAAGAACGCGTACAATCTCGGCTATGTCTTCTGGGAATTGCCTCAGCCGGCCCGCTGCCACGAACTGGCGATGAAGACGTTGGACGAGATCTGGACGTCATCGGAGTTCAACCGCGACACCTATTCTGCGGTCACGGCCAAGCCGGTCACCAAGGTCGGCATGGCGGTCGAAGCCTTGCCCGAACTCGGGCGCGCCGACCGCGCCGCCGTGCGGCGACGCTACGGCCTGTCGCCGACCGCGACCGTCTTCATGGCCACGTTCGACGGCTTCTCGTTCATCAAGCGCAAGAACCCCACGGCCTCGCTGCGCGCCTTTCTGAGCGCGTTCGGCGACAAGGGCGAGGACGTCGCGATGGTGCTCAAGACACACAATCTCTCCAAGGTGCTCGGCGAGACCAACGTGCAGGCCCTGATCAACGAGATCGTGACCCTAGCGGAGTCCGATCCGCGCATCATCATCATCGACGAGACCCTACCCTTCAACGAGTTGCTCGAGCTGAAGTCGGCGGCCGACTGCTATGTCTCGCTTCATCGCAGCGAAGGCTGGGGATTCGGCCTGATCGAAGCGATGCAGTTGGGCCTGCCGGTGATCGCCACGAGCTTCTCGGGCAATCTGGAGTTCTGCACGCCCGAGACGTCGCTCAATGTTGACTTCCATCGCAGCTATCTTGAGCAGAACGACTATATCTTTGTGCGCCCGGGGGATTATTGGGCCGAGCCGGACGTGCCCATGGCGGCGCGGTTCATGCGGCAGGTGCATGAGGATCCCGAAGCGGCCAAGGCCTTGGGCCTTCGCGCGCGCGCCTTCGTCGAAGCGCAGTTCAGTTTGGGGGCGGTGGGCGAACGTTACCTCAAGCGGCTCAGCGCCATCGCGGCCTCGCGCTAGAGCGCGGCCGCGCGACATCGAATATCAGTTGAACCCCATCCGCCTCCCGGATGGTCATGCGCGGAGATCGCTTTGAGCCTCGAAATCTCGGACCTCATGATCGGCCAAGTCGGGTCGCTGCAGCTTTGCGCTCCAAACCAGTCTTTCATCGCCCACTATCTGCGAGCTCGCGCCGACTACGAGCCGCACGTCGCCAAGCACCTTTTCGGCGCGCTCAAGCCCGGCAGCGTGTTCGTCGATGTCGGCGCGAACGTCGGCTACTATTCCATTCGAGCCGCGGAGATCGTCGGTCCGACGGGGCGGATCATTTCGATCGAGCCGGACGGCCTGAACGCCCGCTGCCTGGTCAAGAGCCGGGCGCTCAATGGCCTGAACAACATGGAGATCTGGCCGGTCGCCGCGTCGGAAACGATGGCGCCAGAGGCCTTGCTGGTCGATGCAGCCTCCAACTCCGGCACGCGTGACCTGAGCCGCGTGATCGAGACGGACTACCAGATCACCCTGGGCCTGCCGCTCGACACCATCCTGGCTCGCCAGCCCCGCATCGACGTGATCAAGGCCGATATCGAGGGCCGCGAATACCGCGCGATGCGCGGCGGCGTCCGCACCCTGATGGAACACCGTCCGCTCGTGTTCTCGGAATTCAACCCCGACGCCATGCCGGGCGTGGCCAATAACACCGGTGCGCAGTTCCTCGAGTTCATGTTCGCGCTCGGATACAAGGTCAGCGTCATGCCTATCGACGAAAGCGCGCTGCAGGACTACGGCCGCGACATCGCCAGGGTGCTGGCGGCGGTCGACTCCGAAATGCTGGCCTCCCGGGGCATGCGCCACCTCGACCTGCTCTTCGAGCCTCACGACCAGGGCTGATCGTCAAGCCCCGGTCCCCGCGTCAGGCCGGGGCGGTCAGCAAGCCCAACCGGTCCAGGCCCAGCATCAGCAGGCCGATATGAGCCGCGTTGACGAACTGGCCGGACCGAACCATCTCCAGGCACTGGCTCACGCTTACGCGCAGCACCTCGATCTCTTCGCCGTGATCCAGGTTGCGCGCGCCCACATCGACCGCGCCTTCGGCGATGACTAGGTGCAGACGATTGCGAAACTTGGCCGGGTCCACCGAGAGCGGCGCCGCGAGGGTCACCTCGGTCGCCACGAAGCCGGTTTCCTCTCGCAGTTCACGCAAACCGGCGCTGGCGATGTCCGCGTCGACCCGGTCGACCATGCCGCCGGGGAGCTCGACCGCCATGTCGCCGAGACCGTGCCGATATTGGCGAACCAGGATGATTTCGCGCTCGGCCGTCACCGCCAGGACGTGCACGAAGTCCGGGTATTCGAGGATGTAGTAGGGCTTGACCTCGACGCCCGACGCCGTGACGCAGTCATCGGCTCGAACGCAGATCCACCGATCCTTGACGACGTATCGCGACGCCTTGACAGACCACATTCGGCAACCTCGAACAGACCGCGTCCTTGAAATCGATCCGGTCAAGATCGCCCCGCGAGAAGTTCGAGTAAATGCATGGCCTTTCGACGCTTTGCAATACCGTCAACCCGGTCGTCGCGGAACGTTGGCGAACGCTTTGAAAGGAACGCGGGCGGGCTTAACGAGGGTGGACAATCGACCAAGGGTGCAGCATGTAAACCCCTCGTCACGGCGACTTGGGGCCTTCTTTGGGCGACGTTGAGACGGACTGGGGTGGGGAGCGCAAGCGCGTAATGGCTTTTTTAAATTCAAGCGCCCGCTTTGAACTCGAAGGGAAGCGCGTGTGGGTCGCTGGCCATCGAGGGATGGTGGGTGCGGCGATGGTGCGTAAACTGAAGGCGCGCAATTGCGACGTGCTGACCGCCGGTCGCGGTGAACTGGACCTGCGCCGTCAAGCCGACGTAGAGGCCTGGGTCGCGGATCGCAAGCCCGAGGTGGTGGTGGTCGCCGCCGCGCGGGTCGGCGGCATCCTGGCCAACGAGACCTATCCGAAGGACTTCCTGTTCGACAACCTGGCCATCGAGCTGAACGTCATCGATTCCGCCTTCCGTTCGGGCGCGTCGAAACTGCTGTTCCTGGGGTCCAGCTGCATCTATCCGCGCATGGCCGAGCAGCCGATCGAGGAATCGTCGCTTCTGACGGGCCCCCTCGAGCCCACGAACCAATGGTACGCCGTCGCCAAGATCGCCGGGATCAAGCTGGCCCAGGCCTATCGGGCCCAGCACGGGGTCGACTACATCTCGGCCATGCCCACCAATCTCTACGGTCCAGGCGACAATTTCGACCTCAACTCCAGCCATGTCATGCCGGCCATGATCCGGAAGATGCACGAGGCCAAGGACGCCGGCCGCACCGAGGTGACCATCTGGGGCACGGGAACCCCGCGCCGGGAATTCCTGCATGTAGACGACTGCGCCGACGCCCTGATGTTCCTGTTGGAGAACTATTCGGGCCACGAGCATGTCAATGTCGGTTCGGGGACGGACATCGCCATCCAGGAACTCGCCGAAATGGTGGCGCAGGTGGTGGGTTTCTCGGGCGAGATCCGCAACGACCTGACCAAACCGGACGGCACCCCCCGCAAGCTGATGAGCAACCGACTCCTGGCCGAGATGGGCTGGTCGCCGTCGATCCCGTTGCGGCAAGGCGTGGAAGAAACCTACGACTGGTTCAAGGACGCGGAAACCGTCCGCATGACCGGTCCTTCCTCGGCCGCCTAACGTCACCGTTCAACTCATCGGCGTCCTCGTCTCGTCGCGCCCGGTGTGGATCTAGGAGTGAGTCCCGTGCTCGACGCCCTGAACCTCGGCCTCCGGGAGGTCATCCGTTCCAGCTTTCTCGCGCTGAGCGGCCGTTCTCCCGCCACTGAGGAAGAGGACCATTTCCTGACCGCCATCCTCGCTGGCAAGCCGTTTCAATCCGTCCTGACAGAGATCCTCAGCGCGCACGGCGGTGTGGCGCGGCCCGTTGGCGACGGCTCGCGCGAGGCGGTGGAAGAAACCGTCCGGCACATCTATCGGCTGGCCCTGCGCCGGTCGGCGAGCGCCGAGGAAATCGACATCTGGGCCGGGGCGGTCGCCATGGGCTCCGAGACCACCGCGGGCGTGGTCAACGCCATTGCGGACTCGGCCGAAGCCAGGCAGCTGGGCACGACCAGCGGCTTGCTGTCAGACCTTTCGGACGGCGACTTCGTCGCCCTGCTCTATCAGCTTGTGTTGCGACGCGGGGCGATGCCCGACGAGGTCGCCACTTGGGAACAGCGCCTGCGGGGCGGCAACATCACGCGCGAAGCGCTGGTGGTCGCACTCTTCAACGGCGTGGCGGGCGAGGCGCTCAGCAAGGGCGAACAGGCGAACAACGACCCGACCCGCTCGCACATTCTCGGATCGACCCGGACGGTCGGCATCGAGGACTGGGCCGAGCGCATGGCCGAGGTCGCGGCGGGCGCAGCCACGCCCGCCCCCAAACGAGATTTTCCGCGGTTCAACATCATCTCCAAGCCGGGCGTCCTCGTTTCGGCGATCGCCAGCCTCTACAACGGCAAGGCCTATCTCTCGCACTTCCTGGACAACATCACGTCCCAGACCATCTTTTCCGACTACTGCGAATTGATCATCATCGACGCCAACTCACCCCAAGGCGAGGGTGATGTCATCGAGAAGTACGTCGAGCGTTTCCCCAACATCATCTATCACCGCGCCCCGAACCGTGTTGGCATCTACGAAGCCTGGAACATGGGCGTGAACATGTCGCGCGGCAAATACATCACCAATACCAATCTCGACGATTGGCGGCGGCAGGATTCCCTGGAACTCCAGGCCGCCACCCTGGACAATGTCGCCTTCGCGGACGTCGTCTACCAAGACTTCTACTACGCCTTCGAGTTCGGACTTCCCTTCGAACAGGTGGCCCAGGCGGGCTTCGTCAGCACCCTGCCCGTCGTGAGCCCCTACAATCTCTGGCGCTTCAACTCACCGCACAACGCGCCGATGTGGCGCCGTAGCCTGCACGACGAGGTCGGGCTGTTCGACGCCACCTACAAATCGGCCGGCGACTACGATTTCTGGCTTCGCTGCGCCGCGGCGGGAAAGCTGTTCTTCAAGATCAACGACCCGCACGTGGTCTACTTCGTGAACCCCGAGGGCCTGTCCACCCGGGCCGACACCCGCGGCATCGAGGAAGCGCACCGAGCCTCGCGGACCCATGCCAAGCGAATCCTTTCCGCGGACCTGCTCAGCGCGCCCGAGGACTTCATCCAGAAGCTGCGCGCCCTGGCGGGCGACAACGTCATGAAGGGCGTCGAGCCCAACGGCCTGGATTGGCGCTACGCCGCGACCCAGAACGCCCTGCGCGAGGCCTCCATTCGCACCCGCAAAGCCGGACTGGCGATCGCGCCGCAGGAGAATCGCTCGTGAAGATCGTCGTCGATGGCGTCTTTTTCCAACTAACCCAATCCGGGATCGGTCGCGTCTGGGCCGCCGTCCTGCCGCGCCTGGCCGCGAAGGCCGGCATCGAAATCGTGCTGCTGGATCGTGGCGGAGCGCCGGACATCCCGGGCGTCAGCCGCGTCCCATTCCCGACCTACAGCTCCAAGTTCAACGCCCAGGACTCGCTGCTCCTAGAGCAGATGTGCCGCCAGCAGAAGGCGGACCTCTTCATTTCCACCTACTATACGACGCCGCTCAAGACCCCCTCGCTGCTCACACTCTACGACATGATTCCCGAACGCTTCGGCTTCGACATGGCGGCGCGCGACTGGCGTGAGAAGGAGCTGGCGATCGCACATGCCCGACGCCACCTCGTCATTTCCGAGCAGACCGGGCGCGACCTGGTGGAATACTATCCTGAACTGGACCCCGCCGCGATCGACCTGGCCTATTGCGGGGTGGACGACACGGTGTTCAAGCCGACGCCCGCCAAGGCCCAGGCGGAGTTTCGCGCCCGCCTCGGCCTGGAGCGAGACTATTTCCTGTTCGTCGGCTCGCGCGTCCAGCACAAGGGTTACAAGAACTCGCGCCTGTTTTTCGAGGTCCTCCCGAAGATCAAGAACCCCAACTTCGACGTGCTTTGCGTCGGCGGCGAACCGGAACTGGAGCCGTGGATCGAGGAGCTCGCCCCGGAAGGTTGCAATGTCAAACGGGTCGAATTGAGCGACGCGGACCTGGCGCTCGCCTACGGGGCCGCGAGCGCCCTGGTCTATCCGTCGCTGTACGAAGGTTTCGGCATGCCGGTCGCCGAGGCCATGGCCTGCCGATGCCCGGTCATCACCACCAACCTCGGTTCGATCGCCGAAGTCGCCGGATCGGCGTCCCACGTGATCACGGGCCGCTCCAAGACGGAGATGGCCAAGGCTCTGACCGCGGTACGGGATCCCGCCACGCGCCAGACGCTCCAGGACGCCGGCGAGAAGCAGGCCGCCAAGTTCCGCTGGAACGGGTTCGCCGACGTTCTGGCCACTGCCGCCAAGCAAGTCGTCGGCGACGCCAAGACCGGTCAGTTCGAGGCGTTCTACGACCTGTGGGCTAATTTAAGGCGAACCCAGGGCGGTCTCGATATTCAGTTCTAAGAAATCCCACCGCCGTCCAGATGTCGCCCGTCAGGCCCCAGGCGCATCTTCGCTCTGAAATGGTTCAACCAAAAAATAAACACCAAGGGCCGATATGCGGGCGGTGCTAGACGAACAAGTCGCAGACCGACCATTGTCCGCGGCTCTTATCCAGCCGCCTGCCACAACTAAAGGGGCGGCGTTCGCTCCAGTGCTGTTGCTTTAGAAGGGCGATTCTATGAGAATTATTTCCACGGCATGGATTCCCGGCTCCCTTCAAGAGTTCGAGGCTCACTGCGCCCTTCCCGTCCACGAAATGCTTGGCTACGGCCACGGCTCGACCCCGCTCAACATCTTCATCCTGGCCGGGATGGAGAAGCTCAGCGAGGATTTCATCGCCCGCCAGAGCCAGCTCGGCATCAAGTTTCACGACGCCACCGCCCTGACGGCTAAATATGTCGAGGCTTACGGCGGCCTGATCGGCCAGCTGACAGCCTCCCAAGGCGCCCTCTACGAGCTCTATTGCTACATCCGGTGGCTGGTGGTCGAGGAGATCCTCCAGGGCGAACCCTTCGTGCACGTGGATCTGGACCTGTTCTTCCAGAAACCCCTCGACGAAATCTCCAGGCTGTTCACCGGCGTGACGGGAACCTTCGGAAGTCCTTGCCTGACCGCCGTCTCCGACCTGTCCTGGTTGTCGGCCTACAAGGGCGCGCTGGACAGCCTGCTGACCGATCGCCCCGGCTTCCAGGCTAGCCTGGGCTACGGCGGCAACGAGTTCCGGTCTGACATTTCCAGCGACCAGGATCTGGTCCACGCGCTGGAGGTTCGCGACATGCTGCCTCGCATCGGCATCGACGAGCTCGCCGAATCCTACTCGATCTTCGTCAATCCGCTGTGGCCCTACATGAAGGCGAAGCCGGAAGCGGCGCGCCTTTTCGAGGTGGTCGATGGCGTCGACATGATCGGCAACAAGCCGGTGCTCTTCTGGCACCTGCAGAACAACGCCGCCGACTACCTGAGCCGGTTCGCGGTCCTGGAGAACTACAAGCAGAGCTGGCTTAGCGAATACCTGCCCTGCAAACTCGGACTGCCGTTCATCCAGCTCAATCCGACCGCCGAGAATTTCGCGTTCCAGGCGCTGCGCGACCATATCTGGCCGAAGATCGCCGAGCAGGTGACGGCGGGCCGCAGCGTACACGACCTTGGTTTCGAGAAGTTCTTTTCCCGCACCTGGGTGTCCGAATGGTTCATCGTCCAGAAGGGCGGCCGCGGTCTATTTTCGAGCGCCTACTGGTGGGAAGACGGCGTCTTCGCTTGAAGAGCCGACACCCCTGAACTCGGCTGATGAGCCCTCCGAGCGCCGTGTCATGAGGCAAGCTCGGTCGGCCCTGGCTTGACCGGAACCTTGCCTTGCAGGCCCAGGAAAGCCAGGGCGAGCAGTTCGGGGTTGAGGGCAGCGCGCGCCGGATTGTGCGCTCGCAGGTTCTTGACCAGCAAGTCGAAGTCCGCGCCGCAGTTCAATTCCTCCAGCCAAGTCGCCAGGACGCCGTTTGGCATGGGCTCGCCGACGATCGATTCGTAAAGCGGCCGCAGCAGGACGGGCCCGATCACTCGGTGGCCCGGCAACCGGTTCCGGAATTCCTGGGAATCCATCAGGGAGTCCAGGAAGCTCACGGGCGTCAGGTCGCCTGAGATGAGCCCTCGCAGATAGCCCTCGACATCGGTGTCGCTGGGCGTCCGACCCAGAACCGCCAGATAGCCGCTCGCGATAAGAGCCGCGCCATCGACCTTGTAGGGCGAGGAAACGCCAGCCAGCAACGCGCCCAGCACATCTGCGGGCGCCGCGCCAGATCGAAGCTGCGAGGCCAGGTTTGCGATCAGATGGCCTGGAGCGGTCCGCCCACCGGACGCCGCCTCGTAGAGGCTGTTGAGGAGCGCCGGCCCGAGCGTGGGATGCACCAGCAGCCGCGCCACCTGGCTCGCCGGGGTCCCGTCCGCAGCGTCGACGCCCGCCGGCAGATCGGACGGCGCCTTGCCCGAGCGGGCGGCGGCGACCTGGCCGTTGTCCTGCCGGCGGCGGAATTCCTCGGAGTTGACGAGTTCCTCCAGGAACCCGCGCGGCGACATCGTCAGCCCCCCCATGGCCGAGATGAAGCCCGCCGCCCCGGCCGCGTCGGCCGAACGACCGAGCAACGCCACATAGGCGCTCTCGACGAAATCCTCGATCGCCAACGGACGCTGGTCGCGGCTGTAGAGCAACTCGAACAGCAGAAACTGGAACGTCACGCCTGTGTCGAGCGCATGCGACCAGGCCGCGATCGCGGCCGGCGTCACGGGCTCGCCGAACAGCTGTTGATGTACCTGCGCGAGAAGTTGGCTCTCGGGCCGCGCCGCGCCCTGCTGGGCGCCCCGTCCAAGGACCTTGTTCACGACGTTGGCGATGCGCGGCATGGCGACCCTTGGACTAGTGGCGATGCTGAGATCGTATTGACGAGCTACCTCCGGCTGTCTAGGGCGTCGCGGCGAAATTCGGTCCTTGAAGCCGGTACGTCGATCGACACCCGCGAGGACGGACGCCCTCCGCGCGCCTGTCCGGACGCCGCCTTGACCGTCCCGTCTGCAGGCGTTCGCCACCCCTGCCCGCCGGCCATTGTCGGCAGCCGGACCGTTCGGCGTTCAGACTGAAGGGCGACTGGCGCCGCACCGGCGATCTCGGCCTGCTGGAGACGGACGGCGAGAACCTGCTCGCCCACGAGATCGAGGACGCGCTTTCCACGCTCGGCGACATCGACGCCCCCTCGGGGGACTGGGTCATGGTTCGCGCGTCTTCGACGCCCCCTGGGCGACACTGGTTGTCGTGCTGGCGCTCACGCCGCCGGCCAACTTGCAGGCGGAGGTTCGCGGAGCTGCCCAAGAACCGGGACTGAAGACCTAGAATTCGCCCCGCCGGAACACAGGGTCGAGGTCGCCGAGATCCTTGATCCAGGCGTCCAGCAAGGTCAGTTCGCGCGGATCCACCAACGCCATCTCGACCAGAATCCGGTAGCAGCGCACCAGATTGTCGCAGATCCGGGCCCGGCCCGATGGGAGATCCAGCGCCGCCAACGCGGTGACAATGCGCTCGTTGTTGAGGTAGCCCGAAATCTCGTCGGCGAAATCACGCATCAGGTCGTGTTCGTTGCGATCCTGGACAACGGTGGCCTGGTGGAACGTCATGGCCCAATCGTTGGCCGCGAGGATGCGCTGGGCGACGAAGCCGCGCCAGATGTCGGTCATGCGGAATGAGCAGTAGGACGGCAGATAGAGCAGCGGAAAGGCCTGCCGCCACCATGTCGTGTTCTGGCTGTTGAACGGACACCAGGTTGAACCGGCCAACAACACCGGGCCGCGCCGGTCGAAGTCGATCGGCAAGGGCAGGGTCAGCCGGTAGATGGCATCGACGTCCGGGTTCCGATTGGCCAGGCCCTGCTGGATCGGACAGTCGAGAACCCGCGTTTCGACCGTCGCCAGATCGGTCGGCGGACTCTGGACCAGGGTCAAGGGGAACCCGCGCGGCCAGACGTGATGGGCCGTGAAATAACGGTAGGCGTTGGTCCAGCCCGCGTCACGAACCACCGGGCCGGTCTGGCCGAGCGCGCGCGGGGACCAGAAATCGTCAAGCGGAATGTTGTCGTCGTCGGTCTCGATGATCACCGTGGCGCCGCGGCGGATCGCATGAAGATAGCCTAGGTTCTTGCGGGCGTAGTGGCCGGTGGGCGCGACGGCGGCCAGGGCGAAGCCCGTTTCGCCCTGGGCGGCAAGGTCCAGATAGTCTGCGCCGTCCTGGTGAAAGTCCGCAGGGCTCTTGGCGTCGCCGACGACCACGAAATGCGCGGACAGCCGGCCGGCGTCGCGGGCGATGTCGATCACCGCCGGCGTGGGCGCGTTAATGCTGGTGACGACGACGACGTATTGGTCTTGCATGCGCTCCCGCTCGCTCGAGGCGTGTCGCCTCGTCACGCTTCCGGAGATCCCGGCTTTCCATAGTAACGACTGCGAGGGTCGGACGCGGTGTAGTCCTCGTCCCAACGGCGCAAGCGGGCTTCCTGGGTGTAACCCTGGCCGACCCGGTCGACGGTGAATGAGATATCTCCACCCTCGACGTACAGGCTGGTGAAGCCGCGGTGGTAGTTGCGGAAATTCAGGTGGCGGGTCTGCCAGTTCGAGATCATGTACTCGTCGGGATCGTAGCCTTCCAGCACGTTCTGCCAGTGCGAGGTGGGCGCGCACCGGAAACAACTGTTGGCTCCGCCGAGGGCGTGGAGCTGGTTGTCCGTATCAGGATAGACGTGACCGTCCGGAAGCGCGCTGAACTTGTGCAGGTCGCGCCAGCAGTGCAGGCAGCCCGAGAACAGGCCGAACCTCAGACCGTTCGGTGCACGCGTCCCGTAGTACTGGCGCATCGCCGACACCAGGGCGTCCACCGCGCCCGGATGGAAGCCATGGTCGTCTTCCAGCATGCAGATATAGGTTGGGGCATAGAGGCTGAGCGCCGTCTTCAGGCACATGTTGCGAGCGGCGGCCATGGATATCGGCGAGGTGAGGATCAGGAACACGCCGTCGCCGTTGCATACCGACTGCAGATAGGACCACATCTCGTCGCGGTTCTTCTCGCTGGCGTCGTGCACGATCAGGGCCGCGCCTGATCGCCGGCATTCCTCCAGGACCGACGGCAGCGTCTTCTTGACCGTGTCGACGTCCTCGAACGTCGGAAAAATCACGACCATTTCCGCCTGACGCATCCCGTCCCCAATTCCTCTCTCGGCGTCGACGCTCGCCGTCGAAGCCAGGCCTTCCATCTCGGTCGGCGGGCTACAGGTAGCCGCGCGCGCGAAGCCAGTCGCCGTAGCGCTGGGTGATAGCCGCTCTGTCCTCGGCGGTCAGCTTCGAATTGTCGTCAGCTCGCCCGATATGCCCGGGGTGCAGCAGGGTCTCCCGATCGTAGCCGACCAACTCAGTGGGTTCGTCCCCGGGGGGGCGGACCTCGGCGACCGCCGCCGCGATCCGGTCCAGCTGCTCGGCGCCGAGCGGGAACCGCAGGGCCGTCGCGAGCTTCTCCAGCTCCACGCGCGGCGCGGTCATGATGTCCTCGTAGCGGGTCACGATCGCCGCCTTCGACGCCCATCCGGCCTGGCTCTGGATATAGTCGTCGAGCCATTCGAAGATTTTCTGCCGGCTCGGGTTCTTTTCCCAGCCCATCCTGAGGATGGAGTTCATGACGTCCGCCAGGTTTCTGTAGCTGGTCACAACGTAGGGAGAATCCGGAAACACCATGTCCTTCAAAGCATGGAGCTTGACGATGTGAAGTTCCGACGGATTTTCCTCGTCATAATCCGCGACCCAGGCGCCGTAGACGCTTGCATGGAGTTCCTTGGCCATCAGCCTCACGGCGTTATACTGCCACGTGCTGCCTGATCTGGAGGCTCCGGCGCAGAAGATACGCTTCTTGTACTGATGCTTACTCATATATCAGCCCTTAGCGCCGTTTAACTTGAACCCGAGACGTCCGGGGCGGGCGGATGACCCGCCCCGCCTTTGCAGACGATCTACTAGCTTGGCGTGGTCCGGATCAAGGCGAGCGGCGGCAAATCCCCCACCTGGCGTCCGCCCTAGCGGGACGGAATCGCCAACGTGTGCAGAGACTCGTCGTCCGCGCCGAACGCGGGATTGTGGAAGGCGTCTCGGCCGATCGATCCCCCCCAGCGCCGCAGGAAGTAGGCGTGTTCGAGCCCTCTCTGGCGCGCCAGGTCGCTCGACTGGTCCAGGGCGCGAACCGAAGCCGATTCCATGTGCAGCAGGGTGGCCCGGGGGTCAAAGACGACGGCGAAGCCGGCGCGGCGCGCGCGCAGACACAGGTCCACATCCTGCAGATAGGTCGCCAACTGCTCGTCGAAGCCGTTCAGGGCCTCGAAGCATTCGCGCCTGACCAGCATCGCAGCGCCGGTCACCGAGCTGACCTCGCGGGGCGCGCTGGCGTAGAACAGGTAATCCTGCTCGGGCAGGCGGGCGTGACGCAGGGTATGGCCGGCGATGCCCTTGAAGCCGAGATACATGCCGGCGTGCTGCACGCGTTCGTCCGGATAGAGCAGCAGCGGGCCCACAACGCCGACTTCGGGCTCCTCAACGTCGTCCAGCAACCGCGAAAGCCAGTCCGCCGTGATCGGCGCAATGTCGTCATTGAGGAATAGTAGCCGGTCCGAAGCGCACAGCCGGGCCCCGATGTTGCAGAAGCGGGAGAAGTTGAAGTTGGCGTCCTGGCGCACGATCCGGACCTTGGGGTCCAGGGCCAGTTCGGCGAGGAAATCCTTGGCGAAGGGGTTGGTCGTGTTGTTCGAGATCACGACCAGCTCGGCGACGCGCGGGTCATTGGCCAGATCGAGCGACCGCACCAACTGGCGCAGCAGATGTCCTTTGTCCTTTGTGCAGATCACGATGCCGACCGCGCGCGGGGACGGCGCGACGCGGCCCGATGCTGCGACCCGCAACGCGGCGCGCGCCTGTTCGACGGCGCCGGGGTCTAACGCGATCTCGGCCACCACCTCGAACACGTGCCGCCACCTGGCGCGGGCCGCAGAGAGCGGACGCGCGGCCAGCCAGGATTTCAGGAGGTCGTAGGGCGCGACCGTGTCGATCGGGCCCAGGGCGCGCAGGACGCCCGCCCGCATGGCGAACCGCGAGAAACAGTAGTCCACGTGACGCGCCATCAGCGGGTTGGCGCCGGGCAGGAACAGCGGATACGCGTGGTCCTCCTCGAACCGCACCATGTCGAAGGTGACGACCTCCGACCGCCCCTTCGCGATGACCGGCGCGACCGCCTCGGCCCAATCGGCCCGCAACTGGTCGCCGGCCTTCAGGAACAGCACCCAATCATCGGGCGTCGCCGCCTCGGTCCAGGCTTGGCTGCGACGCAGTTCCGGAGGCGGCGTGGCCTGGCCCTCGTACCAGACCCGCACGGGGCCGGCCGACGGGCCTCCCGACAAGGCGGCGAGGCTGCGCAAGGTCGTCGCCACTTCTCCCTCGCCGCCGCCCGCGATCACGACATGGAGCATCAGCGGCCGCTGGAGACGAGGTGGCGACAAAGCCTGGTCGCGGGTCTTGGCATGAGCGACCGCCGCCAGGCGCTGGCGCCAGTGCTCCAGGCTCATGCCGAAGGCCAGGTTCAGGTCGGTCTCTTCGAATCGTCCGTCGTCGAGCGTGGCCTCGGCATTCTGCAAACGCATCCTGCGCTCCATGGCCGACAGCTCGCGCTTCCGGTCGCTGGATGACATCAGGGCGTAGCGCACGGTCGGGCCCAGGCCCTTCTTGCGGACCATGGTCACCGCGAAGCGAGCCACGTTGTGCACGCCATGGCGGCCCAGCGCGCCCAGGCCCGCCGCGAAGGCCCGAGGCGCACGAGAGATCATCGATTTCATCCTCGTCCGTTCCCCGCGATCTTGCGTCGGAAGCTTGGCCAGCTGATGTCGAAGGCGTCCGCCTCGTCCATGTCCAGGGCGGCGCCTGGGTCGAGAAGTCCGCGGGCTTCGTCGTAGAGTTCACCCTGCAGTCGGCACCAAGGCCAGAGGACGTCGGGATCCACGCCGGCGTCACGCGCCAGAGCCAGAGCCTGAGGCATCAGCAGGGCGTGCCAGCGGGGGCGATGCTTGGTCCAGCTGTTGTGGGCGTTGCCGACGATACCGACCGGCTTGTGCCAATAGGCCGGGCTGGCCCCATAGGTCTCCAAGATCGTCTTGGTGCAGGGGATGCTTTCTTCGAGATTGACGAAGGGCTTGCCCTCGAAGCGGTGGTCGTAGGCCGCCAGCAGGACGTCCGACCGCCAGATATTGATGTAGATCGCCGTGAAGAGGTTGTCGTGTTGGGCGGCCACAACGTGGACCGGCTGCACGCCGCTTGCGATCGCATCCGGCGCCAGCGGGATCTGCTCGGCGATCAGGCCGGGCGGCGTGTCCATCTCCCGCAGCGCCTGGCGGTAGTAGACGGCGAAATTGACATAGGCGAGAGGCACGCCTCGGTTCTGCTTCAGCGCGGTGAGGATGGCGTCCACCTGTTCGGGAACGATGAAGTCGTCATCGCCGATCAGCCAGACATACTCCGCGCCGTCCAGCGTCGCGCATTCCCGCATGTTGCCCAGCATGCCGACATTGGCCGGGTTGACCACGATCCGCGGCTTTTCACGGACGAAGGCCTGTTGCAGGGCGACAGCGGTGCCGTCGGTCGAGGCGTTGTCGACCACGACAACCTCGACGTCCGGACGGCCGGCCACTTTGGAGAGCAGCCAGCGCAGATTCTCCACCACGAACGCCCGGCGGTTGTAGGTCGAGATGACGATGCGCAGGAAGCAGGGCCGCTCCAGCGCCTGCCCGGCGAGAGCCTGTCGCAGGGCGGCGTAGCGCGCCTCCACCGCCGCGACCGCCGCCAGCCGGCCGCGAAACCGGGAAAGGTCGCGCGCCTTGGATTGCGCCAGGTTGCGATCGCCCACCACCAGCCGATGCGGCAGGAGGCCGGGAACGCCGTCCGCGGCCGCGGCTTCGACGAACTGATCGCGCGCGGCGGCGGACGGAAACAGGATGACATCGGCGCCCGCCAGCGCCGCCAGGGCCTGGCCTTTCGGCGGCGTAGCCGGGGCTTCCACGAGGCTGGCGGTCCCGCCCGCCTCATCCGGAGCCGGCGCGCTGGTCAGCGTCCGAACGATCTGGTCGGCGTAGTCGCTCCAGGTTCTCAGACGCCGCCCGTCGATCTGGGCGCGCAGCTCCCGGCGCAGGCCGGGATTCTCGCCAAGTTCGATGATCGCGGCCTCCAGGGCCGCCTCGTCCCGCACATCGACCATCCGGCAGCCGCCGCCCGCGCCGACCTCCGCCATCGACCCGAAGTCGGCGCACAGGCAGGGGACGCCGGCGGCAAGACTTTCGACGATCGGCAGCCCGAACCCCTCGTCCTCGGAGACGAACGCCGTGAACGCCGCCTCACCCAGCTTCTGGGCGACCACCCAGTCGGGCGCGTAGTGGACGTAGGACACCGAGGGGTTGGCCTCGACCAGGGCGTTGAACGCCTTGGCCACGGCCGGGTGCAGCGAACCGACCACCATCACCTTCATCTCGCGCACGGCGGCGCTGGCCCGCTGGGCCTTGGCGAACGCTCGCAGGAACTCGACCTGTCGTTTGCGAGGCTCGACCGTCCCCACCATCAGGATCAGCCGCTTGTCGTCCTCCGGGCCGTCGACGTTCCGCGGATGCGCCGACGAAGCTTCCGCCAGAAGCGCCGGCTGGATCTGGCCGGCCGGGGCGGGCGCGCCGTGCGCGGCGTAGAAGGCGGTCAGCGCGTCCGCGCTGGTCTGCGAGATGGGCAGGATCAGGTCGGCGCGGCTGATCTCGACCAGATAGCGCAGATGCTTGGCGCGATCGCCCAGGTAGGCTGCGTGGGTCAAGGGGATCTGGTCGTAGAAAATCGACGCGACGCGGACGCCGTATTCTCGACACTGGGCCAGCACCTTGGCATAGGCCTCCAGCCGATCGGGTAGGTGGTATCCGACCTCCGGGTCCAGCAGCCAGGTGTTGGCCGGATCGGCAATGAGATCCCCGAACCTGAACGCCACCCGTCGCGCGGCGGGGTGAGGCCTCAGGGCCTCGGGCCATTCGCCGGGGCCAAACAGTTCGTCGAACTCTTCGTGGTCGACGTGCCGAAGGTGACCCTGCTGGTGGTCCCAGCGCACCAGCTCCAGCCGCCCCCGCCCGCCGAGGCCCTTCGCCAGTTCGATGGCGACGCGGTGAATGCCCGAGCGGGCCGAAGAGTCGATGGTTTCTCCGACCGAAAGAAGGATCGTCGGGGTTTTCAGCGGCGTTTCCAAGTGTGACCTTCTCTGCGCGTCGCGCGATGCGCCCGTTGGTATCGGCTCGCCGCCGCCGAAACAAGGCGAGGAGATCCGGATGAACCCTTGACTGGCGGCCGCGCTATCTTCCCGATGGCCGCATCGACGTCGCAGGGAGATCGAGCCGCGCCGGCGGCGCCAAAAGGGTAGGAGAAACCATGATGAACGAACCCGCTCGGGGCTCCGATATCAAGCCCGCCCCCCGTCACCAATGGCTTCGCGAGGAGCTGTGGTATGGGGTCATCGTCATAGTCGCCATCCTCGTCGCCTGGCTGATCGGCGCGAACTACCAGCCGAGCGACGTCTCGGGACCGCCGGTCGGCCAGGTGCCCGACGTCAAGCCACCGGCTCAACGCAGCTAAACCGCCGGCAGATGGCTTCGTTCAGAGCGCCTGAAAGGCTTGATCGAGCAGATGACGTTCAAGTCGCGGCAGGCCTTGCTTGTCGCAAAAATCGTTGGCGTAGACGACCAGGGCTTCGAAGTTGTCCTTCACGTAGGTCGTGAACCAGAAGGCGTTGGTGCCGTGCTGAAAGCGGGGAAAGGCGAAGGCCTTCAAGGTGATGTAGGAGTAGAGCTCCTGCTTCTCGTGCGCCGAGTTGTGGGTCTTGAAGGCGTTCAGGTGGTGCAGCGTGACATCGACGCTGCCCGCCGTGGCGTAGGCGCTGGCGCCGTCGTCCCAGATCTCCTCGTGGATGATGCCTTTCCACTCCACCGTGGGAAGGTTCAGGTGCAGCCGGCGATGGGTTTCGGTGGTGAACGGCGCTGAGGCCATGATTGCCCCGACGTCGTTCAGTCCCAGGCCGCCACCGGGCTGATAGTTCTTGCGCGTGATGTTGAACGTGCGAAACGACTCGGTGTCGAGCGACCGCAACGCCCGGATCTGGTCAGGCTCGACCAACTCGTCGGAGTCGACCGCCAGCATCCACTCCGAACGCGCGAACATGTTCCCATAGTTCCGCGGGTGGGCGAAACCGAACGCGAACAGGTTCTGCCGAGGATAACTGACCACCCGATCGGCCTCGGTCAGGATTTCATTGTAGATGTCGACGCTGCCATCGGTCGACCCCATGTCGACGACGATGATCTCGTCCACGCAAGCCTTCAGATTGCGCAGGCTCAGACGAAGCATCTCGGCTTCGTTATAGGCCAGCACCAGCGCACTTATGGATTTAATCACCGAAGTCTCCAACGGAGCCGCCTTAGGCGGGCACGCTCATGATGTCACCTTCGTAGGCCGAGATGATGTCTTCGGCCGGGCCGTAGGCGATCAGCTTGCCGGCCTTGAGATAGGCCGCGTGGGTGCAGAACTGACGGACGATCGCCAGCGAATGGCTGGCGATGACCAGGATCCGGGCCTTGTCCACGAACTTGCGGGTCCGCTCGGAAGCCTTGGTCACGAACTGGTTGTCACCCGCCGCCAACCACTCGTCCATGATCAGGATGTCGGGCCGGAACGCGGTGGCGACTGCGAAGGTCAGTCGTCCGTTCATGCCGGCCGAATAGGTGCTGACCGGGAGGTCGATGAACTGGCCAAGGTCGGCCGCGTCGATGATGTCGTCCATCGCCGCGGTGATGACCGCGCGCGGCAACCCCCGGTAGAATCCCAGCAAGTAGATATTCTCGCGGCCGGTCAGCTCGATGTCCAGGCCAAGGCTGGTGTTGAGGGCCGACGACACGTTGCCGGACACCGACACGCTGCCGCTGCTGGGCGAATAGACGCCCGACAGCACCTTCAGCAAGGTGGTCTTGCCGGCCCCGTTGGGACCGACCAGCGCGACCCGCTCACCGTCCTTGATCTGCAAGGTCAGGTTGGTGAGTGCGCGCACGACGACCGTATTGTCCGCCCGCGCGAACAGCGACCCGCCGACCGAAGTGGGCGTGAAACGCTTGCGCAGCGAACGGGCGTTCGCGCTGTAAACCGGTAGATCGACCGTGACGTTGTGAAGGGAAATCGACATCGACTAGATCCAATAGGCCAAATCGCGGCGGTAGCGCATGAACATCAGTACCGAAAGCGGCGCGCCGATCAGAAGCGTGATGGTGCAGAACTGGAAGCTCGCCAGCGGGATATGGCCGTCGAACAGCGGCCCGCGGATCAGTTCGATCATGTGATAGATCGGGTTGTAGGCCAGGAAGACCGAGCCCGGCCGCAGTTGCGACGGTTGCCAGATAATCGGCGTGACGAACAGGGCCAACTGCATAGCGTAGATGACGATCTGGGCTACGTCTCGGAAGCGCAGGCAGATCACCCCGATGCAGAGGCAGATCCAGTACATGTTGAGCAGGAACAGCACCAGGCCGGGAATGGCCATGAGCCCGACCCAGTGCACCGGGTACCCGTACAGCACGTAGGCGATGACCACGGGGATGACACAGTGCGCGGCAACCACCAGGTTACGCACGATGCAGCGCAGAACGAAGCTGGTGTAGGGAATGCGGATCGAGGAGATCAGGCCCGAACCGGCCTGGAACATCGTCGTCGACTCAGTGACCAGGGCCGACATCAGGTTCCACATCAGCAGGCTGATGGCGATGAAGGGAATAAAAGTGCCGGGATTTGTCTTCAGGATCTGCGCGTAGAGCAGACCGATACCCATGATAGTCACGCCAAGACCCAAGGTCAGCCAAAGCGGGCCTAGGGAAGATCGACGATACCGTTGTTGGATGTCTTGCAGACCAAGATAGATCCAGAGACGCCAGCGAAGGAACCCGTTTACAAAGTCCCAGACACCCGTTCTTCGGGAGTCACTGTAGATTGTTTCTGTCTTTTCAACCATCGAGGCCTACTTAACCTTGGGAAGTGGGGCACTATTAGCGGCAAACTTGGGGAAATCATGGCGCCTTCAATCCTGGCGCATTGCGGAGTGAGCCTTAGCGCAATTTGGGTGCGCCGGACAACAGGAACCAAGGCCCACAGGCCCCCTCTACTCGCCCGTCGCCTTGCCGTTCAGACTAGGTCGCGACGGCGGCGATCCTGGCCGCGGCGCCGCCGTCCGCCTCGGGAAACGACTCTACGACGGTGATAGAAAGGGTCGCCTCGCTCGTGGCTCGGATCGTCACGTCGCTGGACACCTGGCGGCAGACTCCCGGCGACCAGACCTCGTCGCCAGCCTGGATCGCGCCTTCCAGAACCTGAAGGGCGCCGGCGGGCAGAACCGGCGACGAACCGGCCTCGAGGCGCCAGATTTCAACCCGGTGACGCTCACCCTGCGAAACACACTGCCGGGTCGCGCCGGCGGCCTGGCTGGCGGAATGCTTGTGCGCTATCTCGCGGCCGCTGGCCTTGAGCATGTCGACCAGCGCCTTGACCGCCTGGGCGTCGTCGCGACGGCAGACGAGCACGGCGTCGGTTTCCGCGACGATCATCAGGTCTTCCACGCCTATCACGCCGACGAAAGGCCCATTGGAGCGAACCATGACCCCCTTGGAGTCGATGATGTGGACGTCGCCGCTGACGGCGTTGCCCTCGGAGTCGCGAACGGAGGCCTCCCAGATGGCGTCCCAGGCCCCGAGATCCGACCAGGTGAACGTGGCGGGGGCCACGGCGGCTCGGGTCGTGCGCTCCATCACCGCGTAGTCGAGCGATTTCTTGGTGGTTCGACCGAAGGCCTTGGGATCAAGAAGAAGCCTCACGCCCTTGCGCTCCGCGCCTTCGACGGCGGCGATCGCGCCCTCGCCGATCTCGGGTTCGAACAGGGCCAACTCGTCCAGCAGCGCCTTGGCCGAAAAGGCGAAGTTGCCGCTGTTCCAGTAATAGCCCTCCTCGACGTAGCGGAGGGCGGTAGGGGCGTCTGGCTTCTCGACAAAGGCCGCCACGGCGTAGACGCTTTCGGAAAGCCGGGCGCCAGGTTTTATGTAGCCAAAGCCCGTCGCCGGACCGGTCGGCTCGACGCCGAAGGTGACGATCAGCCCGCTCCGAGCCGCCTGGGTGGCCTTCAGCGCGGCTTCCCGGAACAGTTCCGGCTCGGCGATATGATGGTCGGCGGCCAGCATCAGCATGACGCCGTCCGGCTGCAGCCCCCGCACATAGGCGGCGGCGGCGGCGACGGCGGGGGCGGAGTCACGGGCTTCCGGCTCGATGATCACCGTGAGCTTCGCGCCCAGTTCCAGCGCCTGGCGCTCAACCAGCTCCGCCATCGCCTTACCGGTGACCACGACGATTTCGCTCGCGCCCGGCAGGTTCATTACCCGCAGGATAGTCTCCTGAAAGCTCGAATACTTGCCGATGAGCTTGAGAAACTGCTTCGGCCGGTCCGCACGTGAAGAAGGCCAGAGCCGGGTGCCCGAGCCACCACAGAGAATGACAGGAAAGATCGCAGACAAAACAGCCTCTGAGCGAGCGCGGAAATTAGGGTGCTCTACCATGGATACTCGTCGGCGCCAGTAACATTCAACTTCCTAAGGCGCATTGTGTTGGAGCTCGGTCAACCAGGCGTCGGCCGTGGCGTCCGACGGCATGCGCCAGTCGCCGCGCGGCGACAGGGCCCCGCCCGACGAGATCTTCGGGCCGTTGGGCATGGCCGAGCGCTTGAACTGGTTGGCGAAGAACCGCTTCAGGAACAGCTCCAGCCAGCGCTTGATCTCCGGCAGGTCATAGGCCCGCCTGGCCGCGTCGGGGATCCCGGCCGGCCAGGCGCCGGCGGCGGCGTCATGCCAGGCGCTCCAGGCCAGGAAGGCGATCTTCGACGGCGCCATGCCGTAGCGGGTCAGGTAGTAGAGGTTGAAATCCTGCAGGGCGTAGGGACCCACGAAGCTTTCGGTGGCCTGGACCTGTTCGCCCGGCACCAGCTCCGGCGAGATCTCGGTGGCCAGGATGTCTTCCAGCAGGTCGCTGGTCGCCGCGTCCACGTCGCCCGAGGCCGCCACGAAGCGGATCAGGTGCTGGATCAGCGTCTTGGGCACCCCGGAATTGGGGTTGTAGTGGCTCATCTGATCGCCGACCCCGTAGGTGCACCAGCCCAGGGCCAGTTCGGACAGGTCGCCGGTGCCCACCACCATGCCCCTGTGGTGGTTGGCCAGGCGGAACAGGTAGTCGGTGCGCAGGCCCGCCTGGACGTTCTCGAAGGTCACGTCATAGACCGGCTCGCCCTTGGCGAACGGGTGGCCGAGATCGGCCAGCATCTGCCGGGCGGCCGGGCGGATGTCGAGTTCCTCGGCGGTGACCCCCATGGCCGTCATCAGCTTCCAGGCGTTCGACTTGGTGCCCTCGGAGGTGGCGAAGCCCGGCAGGGTGTAGGCGCGGATATCGGAGCGCGGCCGGCCCAGCTGGTCCATGGCCTTGGCGGCGACGATCAGGGCGTGGGTCGAGTCCAGCCCGCCAGAGACCCCGATCACCAGGCTCTTGGAGCCCGTGGCCTCGACGCGGCGCGCCAGGCCCTGGACCTGGATGTTGTAGGCCTCATAGCAGTTCTCGGCCAGCTTCGTCGGGTCGGAAGGCGTGAACGGAAAACGCTCGATCGGGCGGACCAGGGCCAGGTCGCCGGCCGGCGGCGTGAAGTCGATCGGCACGATCCGGAACGGGGCTTCCGGCGGGTTCAGCGTCATGGAGTCGCCGAAGCTGCCGACCCGCATCCGCTCCTGCCGCAGCCGGGCGACATCGACGTCGGCCATGGCCATCACCGGCCCAGTCGAGAACCGCGGGCTCTGGGCCAGCAGGTTGCCCATCTCGTGGATGTCGACATGGCCGTCCCAGGCCAGGTCCGTCGAACTCTCGCCCGCCCCGGCCGCCGAATAGACATAGGCGGCGATGGCCCGCGCCGACTGGCTGGCGCACAGCAAGCGGCGGGTCTCGGACTTGCCGATGGTGATGTTGCTGGCCGACAGGTTCAGCAGGATCTCGGCCCCGGCCATGGCCTGGGCGGTGCTGGGCGGCGCGGGGGTCCAGACGTCCTCGCAGATCTCGATCCCGACCGTGAAGGCGGCGCCCCCAGGACCGGCGAGGTTGCGCAGCAGCACGTCCGTCCCGAACGGCACGGCTTGGCCGGCCAGGTCCAGGGTGCGGCCGACCACGCCCGAGCCGGGGGTGAACCAGCGGCGCTCGTAGAATTCGCGATAGTTGGGCAGGAAGCTCTTGGGGACCACCGCCCGCACCCGCCCGCCCTGGATGGCGACGGCCGTGTTGTAGAGCCGGCCGGCGTCGCGCAGCGGCGCGCCCACCACGAACAGCGGCGACAGGGACTTGCTCTCCTGGGCCAGGACGGCGATCGCCGCCTCGACGGTGTCGAGCAGGGCGTCCTGTTGCAGCAGGTCGTCGATCGTGTAGCCGGTCAGGCCCAGCTCGGGCAGAACCAGCACCGCGACGCCGCTTTCGTGGGCCTGGCGCACCAGGGCGAGCACGCTTCGGGCGTTGGCGGCCGGGTCGGCCAGCTTGACCTTGGGAACCGCGGTGGCGACCCGAACGAAGCCGTGGCGATAGGGCGAGAAGAACGACGGAGAACTCAAGAGACCCGGCCTTTCGAGGTTATGCTAAAAATGAGCATAAGTCGGCTTCCAGCTATAACGCCTGCGGACGTTGTTGCATAGCGCCCACGCGACGGCGCCGGTAGGGCCCGCGAGCCGGCTGGCGGGTTGACCCCAGGGGGTCATCGTGCGACTCGCGGCCTCGCGCAGCCCCGCCGAAACAAGAAAAACCCGGAACTCCCATGCCCGTTTCGCCCGTCAAGATGGCCGACGCGATCCGCGTCCTTTCCATGGACGCCGTCCACAAGGCCAAGTCCGGCCACCAGGGCATGCCGATGGGCATGGCCGACGTCGCCACGGTGCTGTGGGGCAAGTTCCTGAAGTTCGACGCCGCCAAGCCCGACTGGGCCGATCGCGACCGCTTCGTGCTGTCGGCCGGCCACGGCTCGATGCTGCTCTATTCCCTGCTGCACCTGACCGGCTTCAAGGCCGTGACGATGAAGGAGATCGAGAACTTCCGCCAGTGGGGCTCGCTGACCCCGGGCCACCCCGAAGTCCACCACACCCCGGGCGTGGAGACCACCACCGGTCCGCTGGGCCAGGGCCTGGCCACCGCCGTCGGCATGGCCATGGCCGAGGCGCATCTGGCCGCCCGGTTCGGCGCGGACGTCGTCGACCACCGCACCTGGGTGATCGCCGGCGACGGCTGCCTGATGGAAGGCGTCAGCCACGAGGCGATCAGCCTCGCCGGCCGCCTGAAGCTTTCCAAGCTGACCGTCCTGTTCGACGACAACAACACCACCATCGACGGCGAGGCCACCATCGCCGAGACCGGCGACCAGCTGGCCCGCTTCAAGGCCGCCGGCTGGGCGGTCAAGGCCGTCGACGGCCACGACCATGGCAAGATCGCCGCCGCCCTGCGCTGGGCGACCAAGCAGGACCGCCCGACCCTGATCGCCTGCAAGACCCTGATCTCCAAGGGCGCGGGGCCCAAGGAAGGCGACCCCCACAGCCACGGCTACACCCTGTTCGACGACCAGATCCGCGACGCGCGCCTGGCCATGGGCTGGGACGCCGCGCCATTCACCGTGCCCGACGACATCGCCAAGGCCTGGAAGGCCGTTGGCCGCCGCGGCGCCCGGGTGCGCAAGGCCTGGGAAGCGGTCGTCGCCGCCTCGCCCCTGGCCCAGGACTTCGCCCGCGCCATCAAGGGCGAGCTGCCGGCCGACGCCTTCAAGGCGCTGGACGCCCACATCGCCGAAGCGGCGCGCACCAAGCCGGGCAACGCCACCCGCGTCCATTCCGGCGCGGCCCTGGACCAGCTGATCCCGACGGTCATCGACATGGTCGGCGGCTCGGCCGACCTGACCGGCTCGAACAACACCTTCGTCAAGGGCATGAGGCCGTTCGACGCCCCCGACTACGCCGGCCGTTACGTGCACTACGGCGTGCGCGAGTTCGGCATGGCCGCGGCGATGAACGGCATGGCCCTGCACGGCGGCGTCATTCCCTATTCGGGCACCTTCCTGGCCTTCGCCGACTACAGCCGCCCGGCCATCCGCCTGGGGGCCCTGATGGGGGCCAAGGTCATCCACGTGATGACCCACGACTCCATCGGCCTGGGCGAGGACGGCCCCACCCACCAGCCGGTCGAGCACGTGGCCAGCTTGCGCGCCATTCCGAACCTGCTGGTCTTCCGCCCGGCCGACGCGGTCGAGACCGCCGAGTGCTGGAAGATCGCCCTGCAGCAGGCCGCCACCCCCTCGGTGATGTGCCTGTCGCGCCAGAAGGTCCCGGGCGTGCGCGACACCGCCGCCGAGAACCTGTCGGCCAAGGGCGCCTACGAGCTGCTGGCCGCCGAGGGCGGCGCGGCGGCGGTGACGATCTTCGCCTCGGGCACGGAAGTCTCGGTCGCCGTGGCGGCCCGCGACATCCTGCAGGGCCAGGGCAAGCCGACCCGCGTCGTCTCGACCCCGTGCTGGGAGCTGTTCGAGCAGCAGGACGCCGCCTACAAGGCCTCGGTGATCGGCGACGCGCCGGTCCGCGTCGCCGTCGAGGCCGCCGTCCGCATGGGCTGGGACCGCTTCATCGGCGTGGACGGCAAGTTCGTCGGCATGACGGGCTTCGGCGCCTCGGCGCCCTACGAGCGCCTGTACAAGGAATTCGGCATCACGGCAGAGGCCGTGGCGGTGGCGGCCAGCGCATGAGCCAGCTCCTCGACATCACCACCATCCGCGCCGCCGCCGCGCGCCTCGCCGGCCAGATCGAGCGGACGCCCTGCCGCTATTCCCGGACCTTGTCGAAGATCACCGGCGCCGAGGTGTGGGTGAAGTTCGAGAACCTGCAATTCACCGCCGCCTACAAGGAGCGCGGCGCGCTGAACAAGCTGATGCTGCTGTCGAACACCGAGAAGGCTCGCGGCGTCATCGCCGCCAGCGCCGGCAACCACGCCCAGGGGCTGGCCTATCACGGCGCCCGCCTGGGCGTGCCGGTGACCATCGTCATGCCTAAGACCACCCCGTTCATCAAGGTCCAGCACACCCGCGATTTCGGCGCCACGGTGGTCATCGAGGGCGAGACCTATGACGACGCTTCCGCCCACGCCCGCAAGCTGCAGGCCGAGCAGGACCTGACCTTCGTCCACCCGTTCGACGACTACGACATCATGGCCGGCCAGGGCACGATCGCCCTGGAGATGCTGGAGGACGCGCCGGACCTGGAGGTCCTGCCCGTGCCGATCGGCGGCGGCGGACTGATCAGCGGCGTGGCCACCGCGGCTAAGGCGGTCAAGCCCGACATCCATATCATCGGCTGCGAGCCGGCCATGTATCCCTCGTTCACCGCCAAGATGCGCGGCGTCGCCGCCCACTGCGGCGGCCAGACCATCGCCGAGGGCGTGGCGGTCAAGCAGGTCGGCGAGCTGACCTACAGCGTCGCCCGGCCGCTGATCGACGACGTGCTGCTGCTGGAGGAGCCGCACATCGAGCAGGCCGTGGCGCTCTACTGCAATGTCGAGAAGACCATCGCCGAGGGCGCCGGCGCGGCCTCCCTGGCGGCCTTGCTGGCCTATCCCGAACGGTTCCGCGGCAAGAAGTGCGGCCTGATCCTGTGCGGCGGCAACATCGACACCCGCCTGCTGGCCTCGGTCCTGACCCGCGAGCTGGTCCGCGCCCAGCGCCTGGTGTCCCTGCGCATCGTCGGCGACGACCGCCCGGGCCTGCTGTCCACCGTGGCCAATGTCATCGGCACGATGGGCGCCAACATCATCGAGGTGAACCACAACCGCCTGGCCCTGGACGTGCCGGCCAAGGGCGCGGAGTTCGACATCACCATCGAGACCCGCGACGCCCAGCACACCCAGGACGTCATGAACGCCCTGCGCGAGAAGGGCTACCCGCCGCGCGCGGTGTGACGACACTGACGGGGACAGGCGCATGCGCCTGTCCCCGTCCCGTCTCGACTACAGCAGGCCCTTGATCATCTCACGCGCCGCCTCGGCCAGGTCCGGCCGCTTCAGCGCCAGGGCCACATTGGCCCGCAGCAGGCCGATCTTGTCGCCGCAGTCATAGGTCTCGCCCTCGTACTCCAGGGCGTGGAAGTCCTGGCTTTCCAGCAGGGTCAGCATCGAGTCGGTCAGCTGGATCTCGCCGCCGGCGCCCTTGCCCTGCTTTTCCAGCAGGTCGAAGATCTCCGGCTGCAGGATGTAGCGGCCCGAGATGAACAGGTTCGAGGGCTCGGTCCCCTTCGGCGGCTTCTCGACCATGCCGGTCATGCGGTTCAGGCGGCCGTCCTGGCCGTCCAGCGCCACGATGCCGTACTGGTGGGCCATGCCCGCCGGCGCGGGCTCGACCACGACGATGTTGCCGCCCTTCTGGTCGTAGGCCTCGATGGCCTGGGCCAGGGCGGGCTTGGAGGCCGACATCACCATGTCGGGCAGCATCACCGCGAACGGCTCGTCGCCGACGATGTCGCGGGCGCACCACACCGCGTGGCCCAGGCCCAGCGGGGCCATCTGGCGCACGAAGCTCATCTCGCCCGGCCGGGGCAGCTCGCCCAGCAGTTCCTCGAGGATGGCGGTCTTGCCCTTCGCGGCCAGGGCGGCTTCCAGCTCGACCTGGTGGTCGAAATAGTCCTCGATCGCGCCCTTGTTGCGGCCGGTGACGAAGACAAAATGCTCGATGCCCGCGGCGCGGCCTTCCTCGACGATGTACGACAGGATCGGCCTGTCGACGACGTTGAGCAGTTCTTTCGGGGTGGTCTTGGTGCCGGGCAGGACCCGGGTGCCGAAGCCCGCGACGGGAAGGACGGCTTTGCGGACGGGTTTCATGAAGGCCTCGTGAGCGGTCACTGGTGGGGACGGTTTCTAGGGCGCGCCGCGATCGGGCGCCACCACTGTTCTGTGACTGTCCGCGCCAAACCCGGGCCAAACCCTGGACTGCCGAAAATCGGCGCGCGGCCGCGCGCGAATTGGTCTAGCACGGACGAATGTTTGTCGGAGCCCGTCGTTCCATGGTCCGCCCCCTCGGTTTCGCCCTCGTCGCCGTCCTCGCCGCAGCCCTGACCCTGTCGGCCTGCGGTCCCAGCAAGAAGCAGCAGGAAAGCCTGGCCGCCGCCCAGGCGTTCCTGGCCCAGAACGCCAGGCAGCCCGGCGTTGTCACCCTGGCCGACGGCCTGCAGTACAAGGTCGTCCGCTCGGGCCCCGCCAGCGGGGCCAAGCCGGCGCCCACCGACGAGGTCAAGGTCAACTACGAGGGCAAGCTGGTCGACGGCACGGTGTTCGACAGCTCCTACGAGCGCGGCACGCCCGCCTCGTTCCCGCTGCAGGGCCTGGTGGCGGCCTGGAAGGAGGCCCTGGTCATGATGCGGCCGGGGGATGAGTGGATCCTCTATGTCCCGCCGGAACTGGGCTACGGCGCCCAGGACAAGGACGTGATCCCCGGCAACAGCGTGATGATCTTCCGCATCGAGCTGATCGACGTCCTGCCCTCGAAGATCCAGGCCCCCAAGCAACGCCCGGCGGCCTAGCAGGCCGTTGAAGAAGTCTCCCGGCGGGCGATGAAGTCGGCTTCGTCGCCGCTGTGGAAGCAGATTTGGC
>NZ_JBWKPX010000038.1:0-44892 GCF_059418465.1 Caulobacter sp. GW821-FHT09A05 | reverse complement strand
CCAGAGCCTCCGCCTCACAAAGCAGACACCCTCAGAATCCCGTTCGGATCAAAAATCCATATGCGATTCCCCTGCCCTCTGGGGGAGGTGGCCCGAAGGGCCGGAGGGGGCTGCGTCAGCGGCCAAATCGGCGTAATCCCGGCCCCATGACCGACTGCCGCCTCTATCTGATCACCCCGCCGGCCCTGGACGACCTGGCCGCCTTCGGCCGCGACCTGGCCGCCGCCCTGGACGGCGGCGACGTGGCCGCGCTGCAGATCCGCCTGAAGGACGCCCCGGACGAGGTGATCGCCGCCGCCGTCCAGGCCCTGAGCCCCATCGCCCGGTCGCGCGACGTGGCGGTGATCCTCAACGACCGTCCGGACCTGGCCGCGCGGCTGGGCTGCGACGGCGTCCATGTCGGCCAGAGCGACACGCCCTTCCGGGAAGCCCGCAAGATCATGGGCCCCGGCGCGATGATCGGCGTCACCTGCCATGACAGCCGCCACCTGGCCATGGAGGCCGCCGAGGCCGGGGCCGACTACGTGGCCTTCGGGGCCTTCTTCCCGACCACCACCAAGGACGCCCCGACCACCGCCGATCCCGAGATCCTGTCGATCTGGCAGGAGACCATGGAGGTCCCCTCGGTGGCGATCGGCGGGATCACCGCCGACAACGCCGCCGGCCTGGCCACGGCGGGGGCCGATTTCCTGGCCGTCTCGGCCGGGGTCTGGAAGCACGCCGGCGGTCCGGCGGCGGGCGTGGCGGCGATCAACGCCGCCATCGCCCAGGGCCTCGCGGCGCGCCTGGCCGCCCGGGACGGATAACGCCGTTCTCCTAACTTGCCGCTGAAGCTTGCCGGGCGTAACCTCTTCCCAGCGATAAAAATACGGGGAGGACGCCCAAATGTGGCGGCTTGGTCTGTGCTGGCTTGGCGTCGCCGTCCTGGGCCTGGCGACGGCGATGGCCAGCGCGCCCCGGGCGGAAGACTGGAAGCCCTCGCCCGGCGAGGCGAAGACCTTCTACGACGCCGATTTCATGCGGATGGACCAGACGTCCGGCCTGATCGTGGTGCGCATCGCAGAGGGCAGGCCCAACGGCCCCTACAAGGGCTGGCCGGCCAGCAAGGGGCCGATCATGGTCTTCGCCCTGGACTGCGCCACCGACAAGTGGATCGACCTGGGCATGGACTTCACCGGCGACCAGGGCCTGCCCAAGGGCTGGCGCGGCGGCGAGAAGATCGAGGACATCAAGGGCGCCGCCGGCGGCGCCGGCCGCGTGGCCTGCGAGACCAAGGACAGCCTGCCCAAGGTGGCCCTGCCGTAAGGAAACCCTCTCCCGGAGGGGAGGCGATCACCTATGCCCCAACCGTTGTCATCCCGGACGAACGCGCAGCGCGAAGATCCGGGACCGGGGCCTGAACGCGGCGCTTGCGGCGGTCCCGGATCGGCGCTCGGCTCCGCCGAGCTTGTCCGGGATGACAGGTTTTTTCAGAGCAGATCCATAGGCGATAGCTCTCTACCCTCCGGGAGAGGGTGTTGGGGCCTCAGCTGTTCAGCCGCGCCAGCTTCTCCGGATTGCGCATGGTGTAGACCGCCTTGATGCGGCCGTCGGCGATCTCCAGCCCCATGGTCTGGAACACCACGCCGTCGTGGCTGAGCACGATACCGGGGGCGCCGTTGATCCGCGCCAGGCGGGCGGCGGTGCCCTCGGGGGCGGGCCATTTCTTCTTGATGCCCAGCACCAGGCGCACGGCCTTTTCCAGGCCGTACACCGGATTGATGGCCGCGCTGACCAGACCGCCGCCGTCGGAATGCATGACCACGTCCTGGGCCAGGATGCCGCGCAGCAGGCTCTCGTCGCCGCTCATCGCGGCCGCCAGGAAGGCGCCGGTCAGGCGCTGCTCCTCCTCGGCGCTGGGGCGGTAGCGCGGCTTGCCGGCCTTGACGTGCTCGCGGGCCCGGGCGGCCAGCTGCCGACAAGCCGCCTCGCCCCGGCCCAGGGTCCTGGCGACCTCGGCGAAGGGCACGTCGAACACGTCGTGCAGCAGGAAGGCGGCGCGCTCCAGCGGGGTCAGCCGCTCCAGGGCCAGCAGGAAGGCCACCGTCAGGTCCTCGCCCAGCGTGCTGTGGTCCTCGTCGACCACCGGCTCGGGCAGCCATTCGCCGACATAGACCTCGCGCCGGGCGCGGGCCGACTTCAGCCGGTCCAGGCACAGGCGGGTGACCACCTTGTTCAGGAAGCCGGCCGGATTGGCCACCGCGCCCGGATCGACCCCGCGCCAGCGGATCCAGGCGTCCTGCACCACGTCCTCGGCGTCGGCCCGCGAGCCCAGCATGCGATAGGCTAGGCCGGTCATGGCGCCGCGGCGTTGCTCGAAGAGGGCGTCCTGCTCGCTCATGACCCCACCTTCTGGCGCCGGACGCACGATCGCAACACCAGCAGGCTGATGATCGCCGGCAGGAACACGCCCGGAAAGTCGCGCAGCAGCAGGGGCCACGGCAGGGCTGTCCCGCAGAACGGGGTGATCAGGTGGATCAGGCTGTGCAGGCAGAGAAAGGTCGCGGCCGCGAGCGCCACGCCCAGTCCCTTGGCCGGATTGGCCAGCGCCCAGCCCAGGGCCAGGGCGCAGGCCAGGTAGGCCGCGCCGATGTCGCGCACGAAGTGGTCGTTCAGCGGCCCGGTCTCGATCACCCCCGGCACGCGCGGATACCACCAGGCCGGGGCCAGCATCATCACCGCGCCGTTCAGGGCGAGTAGCCCCGGCAGGATCCATTTCGCCCATCGCATATCGTGGTCTCCGTATTTGGAGACAGGACGAGATTGGCGCCACGGATGTGACATGGCAGGTTGGTTTAGCTGCCCAAATCCAAATATCCGCTCATCCCGGCGAATGCCGGGACCCAGATGGAATAGCGGTGTGGCGGGTTCCAAGAGCTCGGCGCTTATCCAATCAGGCTCCCCGCCATGGGATCTGGGTCCCGGCATTCGCCGGGATGAGCGGGGCTGGTGAGCGCGACAAAATCCCCTCGCCTTGCTTTCATCCGTCCAGGCGACTAGGTATCGCGCCCACTTTCCCGATCTTTCTATCCGCCCGCTGCATATCCCCCGCCGTCAGCTCCATGACGCCGCGCAGGGGGACCTATGAGGAACACCCGCCTTGGCCACCGCTTCCGCCCTCCTGAACGTGATGATCGACGCCGCGCGCAAGGCCGCCCGCGGCCTGGCCCGTGACTTCGGCGAGGTCACCGAGCTGCAGGTGTCCAAGAAGGGCCCCGCCGACTTTGTCACCGCCGCCGACCAGAAGGCCGAGCAGGTGATCTTCGAGATCCTGGAGAAGGCCCGCCCCGGCTACGGCTTCCTGGGCGAGGAGCGCGGCCTGGTCGAGGGCACCGACAAGACCCACACCTGGATCGTCGACCCGCTGGACGGCACCACCAACTTCCTGCACGGCATCCCGCACTTCGCCGTCAACATCGCCCTGCAGCGCGAGGGCGAGGTGGTGGCCGGCGTCACCTACAATCCCATCACCAACGACCTGTTCTGGGTCGAGAAGGGCAAGGGCGCCTATCTGGGCGCCGAGAAGCGCCTGCGCGTCGCGGCGCGCCGCCACCTGGACGAAAGCATCCTGGCCACCGGCGTCCCGTTCCTGGGCAAGCCCGGGCACGCCCAGTTCCTCAAGGAGCTGCACCAGGTCAGCCAGAAGGTCGCCGGCGTGCGCCGCTTCGGCGCGGCGGCCCTGGACCTGGCCTGGGTCGCGGCGGGCCGCTTCGACGGCTACTGGGAGCGCAACATCAAGCCGTGGGACGTGGCGGCCGGCGTGCTGATGGTCACCGAGAGCGGCGGCAAGGTGTCGACCATCGAAGAGCACGGCGACCCGCTGGCCGGCGCCTCGATCCTGGCCGCCAACCAGGAACTGCATCCGCAGGTGCTGGAGCGGCTGCGGGCGGCGGCGGGGTAAAGGGTCGATCCCGGCCCAACCATTGTCATCCCGGAAGCCTCCCGGAAGCTGTCCGGGATGACAACCGTTGGGGGCTTGATCGCCAGCTCAAAAACAAAGACGCCCCGGGCTCGAGCCCGGGGCGTCTTCGTCTTCGAGCTGGCGATCCTTACCGGCAGACGGTCCGTTCGTAGACCGAGCCGCTGTAACGGTCGTAGTCGCGGGTGGTCCAGCAGTCGCGGGCGTAGCCCCGGCCGTAGCCTCGGCCATGGCCGTATCCGTAGGGCCGGCCGTAGCCGTAGCCGCCGTAGTAGCGCGGCGGGGGCGGCGGCGGGGCGTAGTCGTAGCTGTAGCCGCGGCGATAGTGGTTGTTGTTGTTGCCGGCGATCGCCGCGCCCAGGGCCAGGCCGACGATGCCGCCGGCGATGGCCACGCCCACGTCGTTGTCGCGATGGTGATGACGGCCGCCGTAATAGCCGCCGTGGCGGTAGCTCTGGGCCGAGGCGGCGCTCGCGCCGGCGACCATGGCCAGGGCCGCGACGCCCGCGGCGATGTGGCCGATCGTGGTCTTCAGATTGCGGGTCATGACGCTGTTCCTTCCGGGAGAAGGGCTGGGTTACGTCCCGTCTCCATGTTGAAATCATCTTCGGATCCGGCGGCTGAACGCAGGCTGAACGGACCCGTCAGCTTCGGCGGCCGCCCTTCCGGCCTCAAATCCTTGAAAACAAGGCCGATTGATTCACCTTTCCGCGCGAAGCTGCGGCCAAGACGGCGCCCAGAACGGGCGACGACAGGCTTGAAGGCGACGAGGCGATGTCCAGGAACGTGGCTTACGCGGCCGGCGAGGATCTGCAGATCCTGTCGTTCGAAGTCGGGACCCAGACCTATGGCGTGCCGGTGGGCGCGGTCCGCGAGATCCGCGGCGTGACCCCCGCCACCCCGTTGCCGGATGCTCCGCCCTATGTGCGCGGGGTCATCAACCTGCGCGGCCAGGTGATGCCGGTCATCGACCTGTCCGAACGGCTGGGCAAGGGCGTGGCCGCCGACAGCGCCCGCCAGGTGATCATCGTGGTCGAGCACCACGACGACGTCGCCGGCCTGCTGGTCGACGCCGTCTGCGACAGCTTCATCGTTTCCGCCGACGCCATCAGCCCGCCGCCCCCGCTGGGCGAGGACGCGGCCTCGCCGCTGGTCTCGGCGGTGATCACCACCGAGGCGGCGATGATCGTGCTGCTGGCCGTGGACGCCATCCTGCCCGAGCGCAAGGTGGCGATCGCGGCCTAAATCAAGACTGTCATCCCGGACGAGCGCGCAGCGCGAAGATCCGGGACCCGGGCGTGAACTCGGCGCTTCCGGCGGTCCCGGATCGGCGCTCGGCTCCGCCGAGCTTGTCCGGGATGACAATGAAGTTGTTCGCGGCGCAGCTGTCGAACAAATGTTTCAACAACCCCTTCCGTCGCCCCCCGCCCCGACGCTAGGGTCTCCCGCAACAAGAGGGAGATCGCCGATGAAGGCCGCCGTTCTGCGCGAAGTGGGCCAGCCGCTCACGATCGAGGAGGTGTCGATCGGCAAGCCAGGCCCGCGCGAGGTGCTGATCCGCACCAAGGCCGCCGGCGTCTGCCATTCCGACCTGCACTTCGTCGAGGGGTCCTATCCCCATCCCCTGCCCGCCGTGCTGGGCCACGAGAGCGCCGGGATCGTCGAGGCGGTCGGGTCCGAGGTCCGGACCGTCAAGGTCGGCGACCACGTGATCACCTGCCTCAGCGCCTATTGCGGCCACTGCGAAGTCTGCCTGACCGGCCACATGAGCCTGTGCATCAGCCCGGAGACCAGGCGGGCCAAGGGCGAGGAACCGCGGCTGTTCCGCGAGGACCTGTCGGGGTCCGGCGACACCCGGATGGCCCAGTTCCTGAACCTGTCGTCGTTCGCCGAGCAGATGCTGGTGCACGAGCACGCCTGCGTGGCCATCCGCCGCGACATGCCGTTCGACCGCGCCGCCCTGATCGGCTGCTCGGTGATGACCGGGGTCGGTGCGGTGATCCACACCTCGGGCGTGCGGCCCGGCGAGACCGTGGCCGTGATCGGCTGCGGCGGGGTGGGGCTGGCGACCATCAACGGCGCGGTCCTGGCCGGGGCCGGCCGGATCATCGCCATCGACCGCATCCCGGGCAAGCTGGCGCTGGCCAAGCAGTTCGGGGCCACCGACGTGATCGACGCCGGGGCCGACGACCCGGTCAAGGCGGTGCAGGAGCTGACCGGCGGCGGCGTCCACCACAGCTTCGAGGCCATCGGCCTGAAGGTCACCGCCGAGCAGGCCTTCAGGATGCTGCGCCGGGGCGGCACGGCCAACATCATCGGCATGATCCCGGTGGGCACCATGATCGAGCTGCACGGCCCCGACTTCCTGGGCGAGAAGAAGATCCAGGGCAGCTTCATGGGGTCCAACCGCTTCCCAGTCGACATGCCGCGCCTGGTCGACGCCTATATGGGCGGCAGGCTGAAGCTGGATGAGCTGATCTCGCGGCGGATCAGGCTGGAAGAGGTCAATTCGGCGTTCGACGAGCTGAAGCGCGGCGAGCTGGCCCGGTCGGTGATCGTGTTCGACTGAGGGTTTTCGCCCCTCGCCTCCCCTACCCTTGTCATCCCGGAAAGCGCGCAGCGCTTGTCCGGGACCCAGGTGAACCGCAAGGCCTTCGCCCAGTCCCCGGGGTCCCGGACAGCCTCTGCGAGGCTTCCGGGATGACAACGATTGGGCGCCATGGCATCCGGTCGGCCCCGACACCCACCCGAGACCCCTCCCATGGCCCGCTACGACTTCGCCTCCGACAACGTCGCCGGGGCCATGCCGGAAGTCATCGAAGCGATCGTCGCCGCCAACGCCGGGACGGCGTCGGGCTATGGGACCGACCATGTCAGCGCCCTGGCCGCCGACCGCATCCGCGCCCTGCTGGACGCCGACGCCGAGGTGCGGTTCACCGCCTCGGGCACCGCCGCCAACGCCTTCGCCCTCACCTGCTTGGCCCGGCCGCACGAGGCGGTCCTGGCCCACGAGCACGCCCACATCTGCACCGACGAGACCGGCGCGCCGGGCTTCTTCGGCCAGGGGGTGGGCCTGATCGGCCTGCCGGGCGCCTCGGGCCGGATCGCCCTGCCGGGGCTGGAGCTGGCCCTGAACGAGCCGGACGTCTCGTACCGCCAGCCGGCCGCCGCCCTGTCCCTGACCAACGCCACCGAATACGGCACGGTCTATTCCGCCGACGATCTGGCCGCCCTGATCGCGCCGGTGAAGGCCCGGGGCCATGGCGTCCACCTGGACGGCGCGCGCCTGGCCAACGCCGTGGCGGCGGGCTTCGACCTCAAGCGGGTGGCCAGGATCGGCGTCGACATCCTGGTGATCGGCGGGACCAAGGCCGGCTCGACCCCGACCGAGGCCGTGGTGTTCCTGGACAAGACGCTCGGCCGCCGCCTGGACGCCCGCCTCAAGCACGCCGGCCAGCTGGTCTCCAAGGGCCGCTTCCTGTCCGCCCCGTGGCTGGGCCTGCTGGGCGAGGGGAACGACGGCGGGCCCATTTCTTCAGGGGGAGCATGGGCGGCGCGGGCGGCCCACGCCAACGCCATGGCCCGGAAACTGGCGGCCCTGATGCCCTTCCCCCTGCGCCATCCGGTCGAGGCCAACGGCCTGTTCGTCGACATGGACGACGCGGCGCTGGAACGGCTGCGGGCCAAGGGCTGGTTCGTCTACCGCTTCCTGGACGGCACGGCGCGCTTCATGTGCTCATGGGCGACGACGCCGGAGATGGTCGAGGAGCTGGGCGAGGCGCTGAGGGACGTGGCGTGAGCTTTAAGCCGAAACAGCTCTAAAGTTGTCATCCCGGCTGAAGCGAAGCGGAGAGCCGGGACCCAGGGCAGCCGCGGTGCGCCGGTCCCTGGATCCCGGACAGCCTCTGCGAGGCTTCCGGGATGACAACCATTTTGGGGGCTTCTCGGACCGCCCCTAACGCACCCGCGTATAGTCCAGCCGCACGGCCAGGGCTTCCCGCCCGTCGCGCGTCTCGTAATAGGCGTAGGTGAAGTGGTCGTCGTCCAGGCGCGTCATCACCTCGCGCGGCGGGATCATCCGGCCGGGGTGGTCGAAGTCCGGCGTTTCGCCGACGAGGGTGTAACGCCCGGCCGCCGCGTCGTAGCCGCCCTTGGCGACGATCAGGCCGGTGAAGTTGACGTCCATCCAGGCGCTGAAGAAGCCGGGCGCCCGTCCGCAGGACGTTTCGGTGCGGGCGCGGGGGCCATGGCTGGTCTCCTCAAGCGTCGGGATCCAGATCTGGGGCCGGCTCGGACGCTTGTCCAGCCGGGGCCGACCGCCGCCCGCCCTCGCGCACGATCTTCTCCTCCGCCGTCCGCACCATGCGGCGCTGGTCGTGGAACGTCGCCAGCTGGGCGCAGGCCTTGAAGAAGCCGCCGGGCGCGCGGGTGTCGATCCCCTCGGCCAGGGTCAGCAACTGAATTCCCGCCGCCTCGAACCGCGCCAGCACTTCCAGAAGGTCGACCAGGTGGGCGGCGAAGGCGTGCAGGTTGATGACCGCCAGCACGTCGCCGGGCTTCATGGCGGCCAGGGCCTGGTCCAGCCCCGGCTTGTGCACGGCCAGGCCGTAGCAGCGGTCGTGGAACAGCTGGTCGCAGCCGGCCTCGAACAGCCGCTGCGACTGCGGCCCGTCGATCACCACGCCCCTGACGGGCGGAACCCTGAGATAGCCGACCATGCGCATGGGTCGGTGTGTGGCAAAGGCGGAGGCGGGGCGCTAGACCCTAAGCGCACGAACGTCGGGGATAACCCTCTCTCGCCAACCGAGACCCTCTCCCAGCGGGAGAGGGCGGGGCCCGCCGCGAAGCGGTGGGAGGGTGAGGGATTACGCCGCCAACGATTTCACTGGGCGCCCTGCCGGCACGCCGGTTCGCTCGGAACCCCCTCATCCTCCCACGCCTTCGGCGCGGGCCCCTCCTTCTCCCCATGGGAGAAGGTGACGACAGGCGCCTTCATCTTGTTTTCCACCGTCACCCCCAGCATCGCCGCGATCTCGGCGGCCGGCTTGGGGCGGCTGATGAAATAGCCCTGGATCTCGCCGCAGCCCTGGCGGCGCAGCTCGTCCAGCTGCTCGGCCGATTCCACGCCCTCGGCCGTGGTGGTGATGCCCAGGCTGGCGCCCAGGTCCAGCACGGCCTTGATGATCGCCAGGGCGTCGGCGTCGTCGAGGATGTCGCGCACGAAGGTCTGGTCGATCTTGATCTTGTCGAACGGGAAGCTGCGCAGGTAGCTCAGGCTGGAATAGCCGGTGCCGAAGTCGTCCATCGAGATCCGCACGCCCAGGGCCTTCAGGTCGTGCAGGATCGACATGTTGCCGGCGGTGTCCTGCAGCAGCACCGACTCGGTGATCTCCAGCTCCAGCCGCTGGGCGGCCAGGCCCGAGGCCGCCAGGGCCGAGACCACGGTGGCCACCAGGCGCCAGTCGCGGAACTGGGCCGGCGACAGGTTGACGGCCAGGCGGACATGCTCGGGCCAGCCGGCCGCCTCGCGGCAGGCCTCGCGCAGCACCCATTCGCCCAGGGGGTTGATCAGGCCGATCTCCTCGGCCAGCGGGATGAAATCGGCAGGCGAGACCATGCCCCGCGCCGGATGGCGCCAGCGCAGCAGGGCCTCGCAGCCCATCACCCGGTCGGCGCCCAGGCTGAACAGCGGCTGGTAATGGAGCTCGAACTGGCCCTCGGCCAGGGCCAGGCGCAGGTCCAGCTCCAGGGCGCGGCGCGCCTGCAAGGCCTCGTCCATGGCCCGCTCGAAGAAGTGGAAGGCGCCCTTGCCGTCGGCCTTGGCGCGGTAGAGGGCCATGTCGGCCTTCTTCAGCAGCTCGTCGCTGTCGGCGCCGTCGTTGGGCGACACCGCCACCCCGACGCTGCCGCCGATCATCACCTGGTGGCCCTGCAGCTCGAAGGTCTGGGCCAGGGCCTCGACGATGCGGCCGGCCAGGCGCGTGGCGCCGGAAAGGTCGGTCAGGCCGCACTGGACCACCGCGAACTCGTCGCCGCCCAGGCGCGCGATGGTGTCGCCCTCGCGCACGCAGGCCCGCAGGCGCTCGGCGGCGATCTTCAGCAGGGCGTCGCCGACCGGATGGCCCAGGGTGTCGTTGACGGTCTTGAAGCGGTCCAGATCGATGCAGTGCACCGCCACCAGTTCCTCGCGCCGGGCCGCCCGGCCCAGCGCCGCCGCCAGATCCTTCTGGAACAGCAGCCGGTTGGGAAGGTCCGTGAGCGGATCATAGTGGGCCAGGCGGGCGATCTGGGCCTCGGCCCGCTTGCGCTCGGCGATGTCCTCCGACACCCCCAGCAGGTATTCTGCCACGCCGTCGGGGCCGGGGATGGCGATCTTCTTGGTGCGCAGCAGGGCGACCGAGCCGTCCTTGCGCGGCACGTGGTCCTCCTCGATCACCCGCACCTCGCCCGAGGAGATCACCTCGGCGTCGCGCTCCCGGTATATGGCCGCCTGCTCCGGCGGGTAGAAGTCGGCGTCGGTGCGGCCGATCATGTCGGCGCGGGCGTGGCCCAGGATCTTCTCGCCGGCGCGGTTCAGCAACACATAGGCGTGGTCGTCGGCCCGCTTGACGAACACCATCGACGGGATGGCCTCGACCACGGCGGTCATGAAGGTGCGGGCCCGCTCCTCGTCGGCCTTGGCCGAAGCCAGGGCCTCGACGCCCCGGCGGTTGGTCTCGTTGGCCGCCTGCAGCAGGCCCAGCACCGTGCCCACCCCCAGATAGCGGCCCTGGTCGGTGACGATGAAGCCGCGCAGCAGGTCGCTGGCCCGGTAGGACAGGCTGTCGCTGGTGAAAGCCGCCAGTTCGACATCGGCCTCGACCACCAGCGGATCGCTGTCCATCAGCACCGAGATCGGCCGCAGGGCGTAGAGGGCGCGACCATATTCGGCGGCCATGCGCAGGAAGAAGGCGTTGCGCTCGACCAGGCCGATGGGACGGTCGTCGGCGTCCAGCACCGGCACGATCAGGGTGTCCGGCTCCTCGCGGAACCGCTCGTACAGCGTCTTGCCCAGGGTGTCGGCGCGGGCCGGGACCAGGGACGACACGGTGTCTCGCAGGGTGAACATGCTACGCCTCCACTCGCGACTGGAGGGACCATTTCTGACCTAACGACTGGCTAATCCGCGGGCGCAAGCGCTGCTATTTCACGAAAACTTCGCGGCGGCGTCACAGTGCTTGCCGGGGTGTTTACCGTGAGCTGTCGCTCCCTCCGTCGCGACGCGTATCCGCCCCGGAGGGAGCGTCCACACGTCAGTGCACCGACACGCCCAGCCGGTTCCACAGGTTGATCATCGCGATCACCGTGGTCAGGGCGCTGGCCTCGACGTCGGTGAAGTGCTCGCGCAGCGCGGCGCGCAGCGGGCCGAGGTCGGCGTGGGTGGGCAGCTGGGTCAGGGCCTCGGTCCAGGCCAGGGCGGCCTTTTCCTTGGCGGTGAAGTCCGATACGTGGCTCCAGACCACCAGGCGGTCCAGGCGGTCGTTGGTCTCGCCATCGGCGCGGGCTTCCTTGGCGTGCATCTTCACGCAGAAGGCGCACTGGTTCAGCTGCGAAGCCCGCAGCTTGAGCAGGTGCACCAGAGGCTTGTCGACCCCGGCGCCCACCGCCGCGGTCTCGGCGGCGATGAAGGCCTGGTAGACGGCCGGAACATTGATGTCGTGGCGGAAGGGGGCGGTTTCAGAGCTCATGGTCTTGTCCTCGATCTGGCCCGGCGGTCGGGCTTCGGGGACATGACGAGGTCAGGCGAACAGACGTGACATGCTGGCGACAAATCTCTTCACGCCGCGACGAGATCGGTCCTGGCGAAGTCGTCGCCGACATAGAGCAGCGGACAGCCGCGATCTCGAGCCGTCACGTAGGAAAAACAATCTCCCCAGTTAAGGCACGCGGGGTGTCGCCCCTTGCCCCATCGCGAATAGGTCTCGGCGACGCGTCGGGCAATGGCTTCCGACGCCGGGATAATGTCCAGCGGCAAGCCGTCGAGCAGCTCCGACATCTCCGCGCCCCTGTCGCGACGACCAGCCACGATCAGCGCTTCGGATAATGTCACTGCCGAAATCACCAGGTCAGGTTCGCTTAGCAAGGCCTGTCCGCATCGGTCTGCTTCAGGTTCGTCCAAAACGATCGCCATCAGAGCCGAGCTATCGATGACGATCATTCCGGCATGCCGTCGTCGCCATACAGAAAGTCCTGGCTGCGCGCGGCGGATGGTCCAGGCGAGGCCTTCGCGCCACCGGCTTTGCGCACCCGCTCGATCAATGCGCGCCGCGCCTCGATGTCGACCAACCGCCTGACAGGCGCCAGCCGCACCGCCGGATGGCCGTGCCGAGTCAGTACAACGTCTTCGCCGGCCTCAGCGCGTCGCACAAGATCGGTGAGTTGCGCCTTGGCGTCGGTGACCGAGATTTCCATGCCGCGACCATTCTAGACCGTTCAATGGACTAGATCCTGCGCGCGCGCTTATCAGACGTCAATGACGCCACCCACGCAGAGAACAAAGTCTGGGAATTTATCGACGACCGCCAAAAAAATGCCGCCAGGCAGCCACGCCCAACGCACCGACACCGAGAATGGCGATCATGGGAAGGGCCAGCCAACCAGCATCGGCTAAGCCGCCATCCAGCCCGGCGCTGAACCAATTGCCGTTCGATTGCCGCCGTCCTCCGACCTCTCCCCCGAAAAGAGGATCGCGCGGACCCGGCTCGAACACTACTGCAGGCCTTCGCGGCCGATCGCGTAGAACCGCGCGGCCCGCTGCTTCTTCAGCTCGGCGGGGGACAGCTGCATCAGCGCCTTCAGCTCGTCCTCGACCGCGTCGCCGACGGCCTCGATGGCCGCGGCCGGGTCGGAATGGGCCCCGCCGGCCGGCTCGTCGACGATGCGATCGACGATCTTCAGCTGGATCAGGTCCTGGGCGGTGATCTTCATGTTGGCCGCCGCGTCCTTGGCCCGGGCGCCGTCGCGCCACAGGATCGAGGCCGCGCCTTCCGGCGAGATCACCGAATAGATCGAGTGCTCGAGGATCAGCACCTTGTTGGCGCCGGCCAGGGCGATGGCCCCGCCGCTGCCGCCCTCGCCGACGATGGTGGCGACCATCGGGGTCCCCAGCACCAGGCCGCGCTCGGTCGAGCGGGCGATGGCCTCGGCCTGGCCGCGCTCCTCGGCGCCCAGGCCCGGATAGGCGCCGGCGGTGTCGACGAAGGTAATGACCGGCAGGTTGAAGCGTTCGGCCATGTCCATCAGGCGCACGGCCTTGCGATAGCCCTCGGGGCGGGCCATGCCGAAATTGTGCTTGAGACGGGTGGTGGTGTCGTGGCCCTTCTCGTGGCCCATGACCACGACCGGCACGCCGCGGAACCGGCCCAGGCCGCCGACGATCGCCTGGTCGTCGGCGAACTTGCGGTCGCCGCGCAGCTCGACGAACTCGTCGATCAGGCCGGCGACATAGTCCTTCAGGTGCGGACGCTCGGGATGGCGGGCGACCATGGTCTTCTGCCAGGCGTCGAGGCCGGCATAGGCTTCCTTGCGCAGCTGTTGCGCCCGGTCGCGAAGCGCCTGGATCTCGGTCTCGAACGCGCCGGGACCCGCCGTCTCGGAAAGCCGGGACAGCTCCTCGATCTTGCTTTCCAGATCGGCGATGGGTCGCTCGAAGTCGAGATAGTGCGCGGCCATGGGTCTCTTAACGTCGCCGTTGCGGAAAGGTGGCGAACCTAGAGCGCGATAACCGAAAACGAAACCGGTTTTGGCGCCGCCGGCCTCGAAATCGCCCCGGACGAGGCCCGTGGACGGGCGCGCCCTGCGACTCGTCGTCGCAGCGACACCATGGCGGCGAGGGAACCCCTTTCGAGTCCCAGGGATTCGTCCCCAGGAGAGTCTCGTCCAAAAACCGATGATTACTGGTTAATCGCGGGGTTCTCGCCTATATGCAACTGGTCGGCTTAGAACCAAAGCCGACGCCCGCGGCCCCGCCCATCGAATATGGACCCGGTCCCGCCTGATGCGAACGGATGTTCCCATGCAGGTGTTCACCTTCTTCTGTGTCGAGCCGGATGGCTCGGTGCCGCGCTTCGACGTCACTTCCTGCCCCGACGACCAGGCCGCGCGTCGCCGCGCCGAGGAACTGGTCGGCGTCCATCGCGGCTGCGACACCGTCGAGGTGTGGCGCGGCGCGACCCAGCTGTTCGCCGTGACCTCCGCCCAGCAGGCGGCCGCCTGACCCTGCGAAGGTGCAAGCGCCGCATTCGACGCGCGCTATAGTCGCGACTCGCTTGCCGGAGTCCGCCTGATGATCGTCGCCCCCGCCCGTCCTTCCGCCACCGCCGACGACAGCGGCCACGGCGGGGTGCAGATCCTGGTCACCGCCGGCCCCAGCCGCTTCGCGGCCGACCTCGGGCCAGTGGACGGCGGGCTGGACATCGGCCCCAATCCCCATGACCTGGTCGCCGCCGGCCTGGCCGCCTGCACGACCCAGACCCTGCGGCTCTACGCCAAACGCAAGGCCTGGCCGCTGGGGGCGGTGCACGTGGAAGTCACCTGGCGGCGCGAGCCGGCCGCCGTCCCCGCCGACCTGTTCGAGCGGACGATCACCCTGGGCGGCGACCTGGACGACGCCCAGCGCGCCCGGCTGATGGAGATCGCCGAGGCCTGCCCGGTGCACAAGATGCTGGTGGCGGGGTCTAGGGTGGTGACGTCGGTGGCTTGAAACCCCTCCGGCCCTTCGGGCCACCTCCTCCAAAGGGGGAGGATCTACGCCACGCAGATGCTCCCCCTCCGGGGGAGCTGTCGGCGAGGCCGACTGAGGGGGTCCCCCTAAAACCCATAGAGCCCCGCATACTCCGCGTCCTTGGCCGCGATCAGCCGGGCGCAGTCGACCATGACCTTGGCCTGTTTCCAGGTGGCGTCGTCCTGCATCTTGCCGTCGATCATCGCCACGCCGGAACCGTCGGGCATGGCCTCCAGGATGCGCCGGGCGAAGGCCACTTCGTCGGGAGCGGGCGAGAACACCCGCTTGGCGATCTCGATCTGGCTGGGGTGCAGGCTCCAGGCCCCGGCGCAGCCCATCAGGAAGGCGTTGCGGAACTGCTGCTCGCAGGCGACCGGGTCGTCGATGGCCCCGAACGGACCGTAGAACGGCTTGATCCCGTGGGCGGCGCAGGCGTCGACCATCTTGGCGAAGGTGTAGTGCCACAGGTCCTGCTGCACCGAGGCGCGCTCGCCGCCATCGGCGCGCGGATCCTCGATCACCCGATAGCCGGGATGGCCGCCGCCCACCCGGGTGGTCTTCATGGCGCGGCTGGCGGCCAGGTCGGCCGGGCCCAGGCTGATCCCCTGCATCCGCGGACTGGCGCCGGCGATCCGCTCGACGTTCATCACGCCCTCGGCGGTCTCGAGGATGGCGTGCAGCAGGATCGGCCGGGTCACCCCGTGCTTGGCCTCCAGCGAGGCCAGCAGCTGGTCCATGTAGAAGATGTCCCACGGGCCCTCGACCTTGGGGACCATGATCACGTCGATCCGGTCGCCGGCCTTCTCGACCAGGGTCGCCACCTCATCCAGGTGCCAGGGCGAGTTGATGCAGTTGATCCGCACCCACAGGCCCACGCCCAGGGCCCTGAAGTCCACCTCGCGCGACATCGCCACCGTCCCGGCCAGGGCCGCGCCCTTGGCGTCGGCCGGGATGGCGTCCTCCAGGTTGGCCAGGATCACGTCGACGGTCGGGGCGATCTCGGGGACCTTGGCCCGCACCTTCTCCAGGTGCGGCGGCACGAAGTGGATCATGCGCTCGACCCGGGCCGGCGGCTCCCGCCACGGCGTCGGCGCGCCGATCGCCAGGGGTTTGAAAAAGCCTCGGGGGGTCTTCATGGCGGCTCCCGGCGTCGTTTCTTATTTCGCAGTTGCGAGAAGACTGCGGCGGCGCGGTAACGACGTCAAGTGATCAACGTTCAGGCTTGGGCGGCCCCTGGACCGGCTGCGGCGGCTCCTCGGGATCCTCGCGCGTCAGGTCCTCGGCCGCGTCGTTGCTGGACGCGGCGGCGGCGGCGGCGGCCTTGGCCCTGGCGCGGCGGCTGGCGCGCGGTTCCAGGCGAAGGGCCGCGCGGGCCTCGTCACCCTCCTCGCCCAGCACCCCGCGCAGGCGCAGGTCGCGCTGCGGATAGGGGATCTCGATCCCGGCCCCGCGCAGGGCGTCGTCGATGGCCCAGGTATAGGCCGCGAAGATCGCCGCCGGCCGGCGCACGGATTCGAGGGTCGGCCAGACGACCAGCTCGAACTTCAGCGCCGAGTCCCCGTAGCCGACCAGCCAGACCTGGGTCTTGCGCAGGGCGTCGTCGGGCGAGGTGAACGGCACCGAATGGGCGGCCTTCAGCACCGCGGCCCGCACCTTTTCCTTGTCGGCCCCGAACGCGGTGACGAACGGCACGCGAATGCGGCGGTTGGAATGATGCAGGGTCCAGTTGATGACCTGATCGTTCACCAGGACCGAGTTGGGCACGATGATGTCGGTGCTGTCGTTGGTGCGGATGCGGGTGGCCCGGGGCCCGATCTCGTGGACCACGCCCCGGGCGCCGTTGGACAGCTCGACGAAATCGCCCACCGCCACCAGCCGCTCGAACACCAGCGAGATGCCCGAGGCGAAGTCCTTGATCACGCCCTGCAGGCCCAGGCCCACCCCGACGCCCAGGGCGCCGGCGAACACCGCCAGCGAGGTCAGGTCGATGCCCATGGTCGACAGGGCGGCCAGCAGGCCCACCGCCACCAGGCCATAGGTCGCCAGCTTCTCGACGACATACAGCGACGAGGCGTTGTCGACCGCGCGGGCCCGCAGGCGGCGCAGGCCGGCCGCGGCCAGGCGCGCCGCCAGCATGGCCGCCGCCACGATCACGATCGCCGCGCCCAGCCCCCCGAGGGTGATGGTGCTCTTGCCCATCTTGACCAACTCGAGGGCGTCCAGGCGCTGCAGCGGATTGTCGACCATGGCGGCGAGTGTGGGGGCGCCCCGGCATGGGGATCAAGGCCCCAAAGACCCTCTCCCAGAGGGAGAGGGTTCCTTTCCGGCTAGCGCCCCACCATCGCCAGGCCGGCCTCGCTGTAGCGCGCGCCCTCGACCGCCGTTTCGGGCACGGCCGCGGCGATCCGGGCCAGGTCGTCGGCCGACAGGACCACCTCCACCGCGCCGAGGTTCTCCTCCAGCCGGCCGATCTTGGTGGTGCCGGGGATCGGGGCGATGTGCTCGCCCTGGGCCAGGATCCAGGCCAGAGCCAGCTGGGCCGGGGTGATCCCCTTCTCGGCGGCGATCGCCGTCAGGGCCTCGACCAGGGACAGGTTCTTGGCCAGGGCCTCGCCCTGGAAGCGCGGCAGCCCCCGGCGGAAGTCGTCCTTGGCCAGGCTTTCGCCGCTCTTCAGCGCCCCGGTCAGGAAACCCCGCCCGAGCGGGCTGTAGGGCACCAGCCCGACGCCCAGCTCGCGCAGGACCGGCAGGGTGGTCTGCTCCAGGTCGCGGAACCACAGCGAATATTCGCTCTGCAGGGCCGCGACCGGCTGCACCGCATGAGCCTTGCGGATCGTCTCCGGTCCCGCTTCCGACAGGCCGAAGTGCTTGACCTTGCCCTCGGCGATCAGGTCCTTGACCGTCCCGGCCACGTCCTCGATCGGCACCTTCGGATCGACGCGGTGCTGGTAGAACAGGTCGATCACCTCGACGCCCAGGCGCTTGAGCGAAGCCTCGGCCACGGCGCGGATGTGCTCGGGCCGGCTGTCGGTCCCGCGCATCCGGGCGAAGCCCTCGGCGGTCCCTTCCGGGGCGATGTCGAAGCCGAACTTGGTGGCGATCACGACCTTGTCGCGGAAGGGCTTCAGCCCTTCGCCGACCAGCACCTCGTTGGTGTAGGGGCCGTAGACCTCGGCGGTGTCGAAGAAGGTCACGCCCAGCTCGACCGCCCGGGCCAGCACCTTGAAGGCATCGGCCTTGTCCAGGGCCGTGCCGTAGACCTGGCCCATGCCCATGCAGCCCAGGCCGATGGCCGAGACTTCCAGTCCGTCGCCGAGTTTGCGCGTCTTCATGGTGATATCCTCATGTCCGGAATTGGGGTCGCGAGGGCGCGGCCCTCCGACGGGATGAAGATGGGCGCGGGGTATCCCCGGGATAAGCGCTTGAAGTCTCAACGGACTGCTGAGCAATGTTCAGTAATGGACCAGCGCCCCCTGCCCGACCTCGCCGTCTTCGCCCTGGTGGCCCGGCATCGCAGCTTCCGCGCCGCCGCCCAGGTGCTGGGCGTCTCGGCCTCGGCGCTGAGCCACACGATGCGCAACCTGGAGACCCGGCTGGACGTGCGCCTGCTGCACCGCACGACCCGCAGCGTCGCCCCGACCGAGGCCGGCGAGCGGCTGCTGGCCCGGCTGGCCCCGGCCCTGGCCGACATCGACGCGGCGCTCGAGGAGGTGGCGGCGTTCCGCGACCGGCCCTCGGGGCGGGTGCGGATCAACATCGCCCGCTCGGCGGCCCGCTGGCTGGTGGGCCCGCGGATCGGCGGCTTCCTGAACGCCTATCCGGACGTGCGCGTCGAGCTCGTCTGCGACGACGGCCTCTCCGACATCGTGGCCGGCGGCTTCGACTGCGGCGTGCGGCTGGGCGAGAGCCTGCAGGCCGACATGATCGCCGCCCCGCTCGGCGGCGAGCTGAGCCAGTCCCTGGTCTGCGCCCCGTCCTATGTCGCGCCCCACGGCGCGCCGACAAGGCCCGAGGACGTGCTCCACCACCGCTGCCTGCTGGTCCGCCGAGGCAGCGGCCAGCCCTGGGCCTGGGAGTTCGAGCGCCAGGGGCGCGAGGTGGTGGTCAACCCGCCCGGCGTGCTGGTCAGCGACGAGAACGAAGTGATCCGCCGCGCCTGCCTGGACGGCGCGGGCCTGGCCTTCCTGCTGCGCGACCTGGTGGCGCCCGACGTCGCGGCCGGGCGGCTGGTGTCGCTGCTGGAGGACTGGTGCGAGCCGTTCCCCGGCTTCTTCCTCTACTATCCCAGCCGCCGCCAGCTCTCGCCGGCCCTGCGCGCCTTCATCGACTGGATGCGCGCCTAGACTCCTCGTCGAACGGCGCGGCCAGGAAGGCTGGCGTCGCCTCGGCCCGCGCGGTCAAGGCGGCCAGGTTGGGACAGGCCGCCGTGTCGACCGAGTCCGGCAAGCTCTTGATCGCGAAGGTCCAGGCCACCGCACAGGTCAGCTCGGCCTGCGAACCTTCCAGCCCGGCCGGCGGCGAGGCCAGCTCGGCCTCCAGCAGGCGCCAGGCCGCGGCGGCCTGTCCCCGCATCCGGTCGATCCAGGGGGCGTGGCGCCTGTCCTCGGGGCGCAGGTTGAACTCGTAGATCAGCGACACGGTCTTCTCGCAGGCGGCCAGGGCCAGGCCCAGGATGCGCTGGGCGCGGGCGTGGTCGGCCAGGCCGTCGGGGCTCAGGCGCCGTCCGGCCAGCCGCTCCAGATGCTCGATGATCAGGCCCGAATCCATCAGCACCACGCCGTCGTCGGTCACCAGGGTCGGCGCCTTGACCACCGGATTGATCGCCGCGAAGGCGTCGTAGGCGCGGAAGACCGACACCGGCTCGTGCTCGAACGAGAGGTCCAGTCGCCGCAGCGTCACCGCCACGCGCCGCACATAGGGCGAATCCAGCATTCCGATCAGTCGCATCGCGCACTCCCTTGTCGCCGACGCAGAATGGCCGGCCGGCGGACCGAAGGGCATGGCCATTCATCGGCCAAAGCGCGATAGTTCCGATGAATTCAAGGCGAGAACCGCATATGCCCCTCCCGGATGGCCTCGACGCCAAGGACATCGCCATCCTCGAAGCGCTGCAGGTCGACGGCCGGATCTCGCTGTCGGAGCTGGGCCGCCAGGTCGGCCTGTCGCAGCCGGCGATGTCCGAGCGGGTCAGGCGCCTGGAGGAACGCGGGATCATCACCGGCTACGGCGCCCGGATCGACCCGCGGGCCCTGGGCCTGTCGCTCGGCGCCGTGATCCGCCTGAAGACCACCCACGAGCACATGCGCGCCTGCCTGGAGACGTTCGAGCGCCTGCCCTACGTGGTCGAGGTCCACCGGGTGACCGGCGACGACTGCTTCGTGCTCAAGGCGCTGGTCCCCTCGGCCGGCGACCTGGCGACGATCGTCGACGCCATCGGCCGCTTCGGCCCCGTGACCACCTCGGTGGTGCTGCAGAGCCAGCCGCCCCGGCCGATCGGCAAGGCGCTGCTGAGCGTCGGGCGTTAGGCCGCGGCCCGCGCCGCGAACCACGGCGTGATCCGCCGCAGGGCCTCCTCGACCTCGGGCGTCGAGACCGCGAAGCTGAAGCGGATGAACCGCCGGCCATCGACCGGGTCGAAGTCGACGCCGGGCGCGGTAGCCACGCCGGTGTCGCGCAGCAGAGCCTCGCAGAAGGCCAGGCTGTCATCGGTCAGGTGGCCGATGTCGGCATAGATGTAGAAGGCCCCGTCCGGTGGGGCGATCGAGGCCAGGCCCAGGGCCGGCAGGGCGTCCAGCAGCAGGGCGCGGTTGGCGCGGTAGACGGCGACGTGGCCCTCCAGTTCGTCCAGGCAGTCCATGGCCGCCAGGCCGGCGTGCTGGCTCAGCGACGGCGGGGTCAGGAACAGGTTGCCCATGAAGGCCCGGGCCCGCGGGACCTGGTCGGCCGGGACGACCACCCAGCCCAGCCGCCAGGCGGCCATGCTGAAGTACTTGGAGAAGCTGTTGACGACCAGGGCGTCGGACGCGAAGGCCAGCATCGAGCGGGCGGGCTCGCCATAGCTGAGGCCGTGATAGATCTCGTCGGAGACGACGCGGATCCCGCGCTCGCGGCAGACGGCGGCGATGGCCTCCAGCGCGGCGGCGGGGATGATCGTGCCGGTGGGGTTGGCCGGGCTGGCGATGATCACCCCGGCCGGGGCCGGGTCCAGGGCGGCCAGGTGGGCGGCGGTCAGCTGGAAGCGGCTCTCGGCGCCGCAGGCGATCTCGACCGGGACCAGGTTCAGGGCCTTCAAGGTGTTGCGATAGGCCACGTAGCCGGGCCGGGCCAAGGCCACCCGGTCGCCCGGCCGGAAGTTCGAGGCCAGGGCCAGCACCAGGGCCGGCGAGGCGCCGCAGGTCAGGATGATCCGCTCGGGATCGACCTCGACCCCGTCCAGCTGGGCGTAGCGACGGGCGATCGCGGCCTTCAGCAGCGGGCTCTCCCAATAGCCCATGCCGTCGGTGTCCAGCACGTGGTGCGCCTTGGCGATCGCCGCCTTGGGCGCGCCGGTCGAGGGCTGGCCGAACTCCATGTGGATGATCGACCTACCCTCGGCCTTCATCTGGTGGGCCAGACGGCTGATGGCGATGGCGTGGAAGGGTTCGATCTCGGAAGCGGACATGCCGCGTAACTAGTCCGCGGCGGCCGGGGCGGCAACGGCTGTCGATCTTCAGGCCGCCGCGGTCGACATGGGCGTGTTCGACCGGACGGCGCCGGCCGCACGAGACGGGCGGTTCGTCGAAAAACGCGGGACGATGTCGGAACCACCCGATCCTGATCGTCCTTGGCTCGACACCCGCCCAAACGGAGGACGCCCCCATGCCCAAGATCACCCCCTTCCTGTGGTTCGACACCCAGGCCGAGGACGCCGCCAACTTCTATGTCTCGCTGTTTCCCAATTCGAGGATCACCGACGTCGCCCGCTATCCCAGCGACGCCCAGCCGCCGGCGGGACCGCCTGGGCGGGTGATGACCGTCGGCTTCGAGCTGAACGGCCAGGCCTACACCGCCCTGAACGGCGGGCCGCACTTCACCTTCACCGAGGCGGTGTCGTTCGTCGTCCACTGCGCCGACCAGGCCGAGGTCGACCGCTACTGGGACGCCCTGACCGCCGACGGCGGCCGGGAAAGCCAGTGCGGCTGGCTGAAGGACAAGTACGGCCTGTCCTGGCAGATCGTGCCGCAGGAACTGCTGGACCTCTATTCCAGCCCCGACAAGGCCGCCGTCGGCCGGATGTTCGCCGCCATGATGCAGATGGTGAAGCTGGACATGCCCAAGCTGAAGGCGGCGTTCGACGGGGCTGGCTGAAGCCCGTCGCCCGATTGGATGCGGCTCAAAATGGCTGTCATCCCGGACGAGCGCGTAGCGCGACGATCCGGGACCGGGGCGTGAGCTCGGCGCTTGCGGCGATCCCGGGTCTTCGCTTCGCTACGCCCGGGATGACAGCCTCTTGGCGCCGGAATCCATGGTGATCGCCCTGCCCCTGGAGGATGGATGCTCCCCCTCTGGGGGAGCTGTCGCGAAGCGACTGAGGGGGTTCGCGAGCCTAGGCCTTCTTCACGAACTCGGTCCGCAGGACCAGGCCGCGCACCTTCTCGACATTGGCCTCGATCTCGTCGGTGTCGCCGGTCAGGCGGATGTTCTTGACCAGGGTTCCGCGCTTCAGCGTCACGCCGCCCGAGCCCTTGACCTTGAGGTCCTTGATCAGGGTGACGTTGTCGCCGTCGGCCAGGATCGCGCCGTTGCTGTCGCGGGTTTCGTCGGACATGTCGTTCTCCGGAAAAGGTGGAGGTTCGTATAGCGCTCTGGCCCTCCTGTCATCTCACGCTCCCAGGTAGAGGGACTATTTCCGACCCAGCGGATGCTTGCTCCGCACCACCTCCGCCAGGCGATCCCCCGCCACGTGGGTGTAGATCTGGGTGGTGGCGATGTCGGCGTGGCCCAGCAGGGTCTGGATGACGCGCAGGTCGGCGCCGCCCTCCAGCAGGTGGGTGGCGAAGGCGTGGCGCAGGACGTGGGGGCTGACGGCCGCGCGGTCGATGCCGGCGGCGATGGCGGCGTCCTCGAGCAGTTGCGACACCCGCCGGGCGGTCAGCCGTCCGCTCTTGCCGCGCGACGGGAACAGCCACGGGCTGTCCTTGGCGCCGTTTGGCAGGAATTGCGGCCTTGCCTCCAAATAGGCCTTCACCGCCGCGCGGGCAGCGTCGTTCAGCGGGGCCAGGCGCTCCTTGCCGCCCTTGCCCTTGACCATCAGGAAGGCCGGGTCGCGGGCCAGGGCCGCCAGGGGCAGGTTCAGCAGCTCGGAGATCCGCAGGCCCGAGGCGTAGAGCAGCTCGATCATGCAGGCCAGGCGCAGGCCCTGGGCCCCGTCCTTGGCGGCGGCCGCCGCGATCAGCCGCAGGACCGCGTCCCGCGACAGCACCTTGGGCAGGGGCCGGCCGGCCTTGGGCGCCTCGACCCGGCGCGAGGGATCATCGTCGCGCCAGCCCTCGCCCAGCACGAAGCGATAGAACTGGCGCAGGGCCGAGCGGCGGCGCGCGGCGGTGGCCGGCGACAGGCCGCGCGCGCCCAGGTCGGCGAAATAGGCCTCGACGGCCTCGGCCGAGGCGCCGTCCAGGTCGCCGCGCGAGGCCAGGAACAGCCGGGCGTCGGCCAGGTCCTTCTCGTAGGCGGTCAGGGTGTTGCGGGCGGCGGCGCGCTCGACGGCCATCATCTCGAGGAAGGCGTCGATCCAACCGATGGCGGACGTGCTCATTTGACCTGCAGCGCCAGCAGGCCCTCGACGGCGAAGGCCCGGGCGTCGGCCTCCAGCCCGGCCCTCAGCAGGGCGCGGACCAGCCGGGCGCGATCGACCGGCCCGGGACCGGCGGGACCGGCGTCGGCGGCGATCGACAGGGCCAGCAGGGCCGCCTCGCCCTGGCGGCCGGCGGCGGCGGAGTCGTCCAGGACGGCCAGCCGCCCGGCCGGGGCGGCGGACTTGCCGGGATCGAAGGTCGCGAACGCGGCCCGGGCCTCGGGGCCCATGGCGCCGCCCAAGGCGGCCAGGATCAGGGCGGCCGGCTGGGCGGGCGACTTGCTCCCTCCCTGGCCGCCGCGCTCGACCAGGCCGTCGAGGACCTGGCTGTCCTTCCCGCCGTCGGATGCGGCCAGGCTCCCGTCCAGCAGGGCCAGGTCGGTCGCGGTGGCCCCGCCGGGCAGGGCGTCAGCTGTCAGCTTGCCGCGGACGGCCTTGGCCGTGGCGGCGTCGCCGGCCGCCAGGGCGGCGCGGGCCAGCAGGAGCGGATCCTCCAGCGGCGCGTCGGCCCGGGCCAGGGCGGCGATGGCCGGCAGGGCGGCCTTGGCCGCGTCGGTGAAGGCCGCCAGGCCCTTGGCTCCGCGCAGGGCGGCGAGGGCCGAGGTCTGGGCGGCGGTCAGGTCGCTGGGCGCGGCGGCGTCCGCCGGCCGGAGCGCCGCCTTCAGGGCCGGCGAGGCGCCCGCGAGGGCGGCGGCCGACGACACGTCCAGCCCCAGCTTGCGCGACAGGGCGTAGTTGATCCCGTTCTTCAGGTTGGCCGCCCCGGCCGGCGCGCCGGACAGCAGGGCGTTCATCAGCCGGGCGTAGTCGGCGTCCTTGGTCTGCTGGGCAGCGAGGGTGAAGGTCAGCTGGGCCGCATCGTGCTGGTCGCCGATCGCCTGGCAGAAGGCCCGCAGCCGCAGCCAGTAGGGCGCGCCGCGCTCGACGCTCAGCGCCTCGCCGATCCTGCAGGCCTTGTCGTCGGCGCCGGTGATCAGGGCCGCCTCGGCCGCCGCCATCGACAGCGGGGCGCTGGCGGCCACGCCGGGGACGCGGTCCAGCACCGCGTCGGCGCCCTTGGCCTCGCCCAGGGCGATCAGGGCCAGGGCCCGGGCGGCGCCCAGTTCGGGATTGTCGCCGATCCCGGCCGGGGCGTTGGCGCCGGTGGCCAGCACCCGTCGCGCCAGGCCGGCGGCGGCGGGCGACAGCGGCTTGGCCGCCAGCTTGGGCAGGGCTTCCCTGGCGACGCCGGGCGAGGCGTCCTTCCACAGGTCGCCCGACAGGCCGGTCTGCGCCGCCGGCGGCGAGAACAGGTCCGGCGCGGCCAGGGACTGAACCTGCACCTGGGCCCAGGCCGGCGACGCCGACAGCAGGGCCGCCGCCAGGACGAGGGCCGAACGGGTCGTGAGTCGCGTGAAAGGAGCCATGGTTCAACTATGCCGCAGGACGGGGGTCGGCGAAAACTTTTCGCCCTCTGGACCATCCTGGACGCGCCTTTGGTCCAAACCTTGGCGGCGGGCCCCGCCCTCGTGTAAACCGCCAGCAGGCCATGACCGACGATCCCGCCCCTTCCCGCCCCGAACTCCAGGCCCCTGACTCCCAGGACCTCGATCCCAGGGCCGCCCTGCGTCACAGGACCATCGTCCTGGTGGGGCTGATGGGCGTGGGCAAGTCCAGCGTCGGCCGCCGGCTGGCCAGCGCCCTGGACCTGCCGTTCCGCGACGCCGACAACGAGGTCGAGGCCGCCGCGGGCCGCTCGATCCCCGAGATCTTCGCCGAGATGGGCGAACCGGCCTTCCGCGACGGCGAGCGGCGGGTGATCGCCCGCCTGCTGGACGAGCCGCCGCACGTGCTGGCCACCGGCGGCGGGGCCTTCGTCAACGCCGAGACCCGGGCCCTGATCAAGTCCAAGGCGATCGCCGTCTGGCTGAAGGCCGACCTGGAGCTGCTGGCCCGCCGCGTCGGCCGCAAGGAAGGCCGGCCGCTGCTGAAGGGCCGCGACCCGATGGACGTGCTGCGCGAGCACGCCGCCCTCCGCTACCCCGCCTATGGCGAGGCCCATCTGACGGTCGAGACCGGCGACACCGCGCACGGCGTGGCGGTCGAGGCCGTGATCCAGGCCCTGAGGGGCCATCTGCAGACGTCCGAAAGCGAGTCCAAGTGATCACCACCATCCCCGTGGGCCTGGGCGCGCGCGCCTATGACGTCGTCGTCGGCACGGGGCTGATCGACCGCGCCGGCGAGCACATCGCCCCCCTGCTCAAGCGCAAGCGCGTGGCCGTCGTCACCGACACCATCGTCGGCGAGCACCACGGCGAGCGCCTGGCCAACGCGCTGGAGCACGCCGGCGTCGCCACGGAGGTGATCCTGGTGCCGCCCGGCGAGGAGACCAAGAGCTTCGAGGGCCTGGCCGACCTCAGCGACCGCCTGCTGGCCCTGAACCTGGAGCGCGGCGACATGGTCATCGCGTTCGGCGGCGGGGTGGTCGGCGACCTGACCGGCTTCGCGGCGGCGATCTACAAGCGCGGCATCGACTTCATCCAGATCCCCACCACCCTGCTAGCCCAGGTGGATTCGTCCGTCGGCGGAAAGACCGCCATCGACACCCCGCGCGGCAAGAACCTGATCGGCGCCTTCCACCAGCCGCGCCTGGTGCTGGCCGACCTGGACATCCTATGCACCCTGCCGGCCCGCGAGCTGGCCTGCGGCTATGCCGAGATCCTCAAGTACGGCCTGCTGGGCGACTTCGCCTTCTTTGAGTGGCTGGAGGCCAATGTCCACGCGGTGCTCGAGCGCGACACCGCCGCCCTGGTCAAGGCCGTTGGCCGTTCGGTCGAGATGAAGGCCGAGATCGTCGCCGAGGACGAGAAGGAGGCCGGCCGTCGGGCCCTGCTGAACCTGGGCCACACCTTCGGCCACGCGGTCGAGGGCGAGATGGGCTTCGGCGACGCCCTCAAGCATGGCGAGGCCGTGGGGCTGGGCATGGCCCAGGCCTTCCGCTTCTCGGTCCGCCAGGGCCTGTGCTCGACCCAGGACGCCGTCCGCGCCGAGGCCGCGATCAAGGCCGCCGGCCTGCCGACCCGGCTGTCCGACATCCGCCCCGAGCCGTTCAGCGCCGACGCCCTGATCGCCCATAGCGCCCAGGACAAGAAGGCCGAGGGCGGGCTGCTGACCTTCATCCTGGTGCGCGGCATCGGCGACGCCTTCGTGGCCAAGGACGTCGACCGCGCGGCGCTGCGGGCGTTCCTGATCGAGGAAGGCGCGGTGTAGGTTCCGCATTCCGGCGCCGCCTTCCGTTGTCATCCCGGAAAGCGCGCAGCGCTTGTCCGGGACCCAGGTGAACCGCAAGGCCTCAGCCCAGTCCCCTGGGTCCCGGACAGCCCCTAAGGGGCTTCCGGGATGACAACCAATATATCCTTGAAATAATTGCCTTATTCCGAGGCTGCACCGCTCCTAGTCGGCCTTCAACCGACGATCGAGCGCGGCCAGGAAGTCGTCCAGCCGGCAAGGCCCCTGCCCCGACGCCTGGCACGCCAGCGCCAGCGCGCGCCGCGTCGGCGGATTGGCCGGCGACAGGGGGGCCAGCCGCCGGAGCTGGTCGGGCGTCTGGGCCTCGTAGAAGGCGGCGACGAACCGGCGTCCCTGGCCGTCGACGAGGACCTGCAGCTCCAGGGCGCCGCCGATCGGCGGATCGTCCTGGCCGTAGCCGTCCATCTTGAAGTGCGCGCCGATCAGGCTGGCCAGGGCGGCGATGTTGTTGTCGTGGCCGACGAAGACGTTGACGGGGGGCGCGTCCCGCGACGCCAGGATCGTGGAGATCCGCCTGGCCATCGGCCCGCCGATGCGCCGGGCCATGTATCGCGGCCGGGCATGGATGTCGAACAGCAGGGCGTGGAGGCGCGAAACCTCTTCCAGGGTCCGCGGCGAAGCCCGCCCCCAGCCCACCTGGTCCAGCGGCAGGCCTTCGGCGTATTGCAGCATGAACACCTGGGCCGTGCCGGAGAGGATGGAGATCGGCCCGTCCAGCACCAGGCCGTCGCCCTTGGCGCTGGGCGCCAGCCCCGTCCGGGCCGAGGCGATGTCGCAGGGCGGCTGGGCGCGGTCGCAGCCCAGCACGCGCTCCATCTCGCGGATCTTGCCGGCGTAGGGGGCGACCAGGGCGGCGGGACCGCCGGTCTCGGCGACGATGGCGGCGGCGGCCTCGGCGCCGCTGAACTCGACCGCCTTGGCCTCGACGGGATGGAACAGCGGATCCTCGGTGTCGAGCGGCTGATGGCCCACGGCCAGGCCACAGCCCGGCGCGAACCCGTCGGCGAACGCCTCGCCGCTGGCGATGGTGCGCTGAGCCGTGTTGGTCCAGATGGCGATCGCGCCGGGCGCGGGACAGTCCGTCGGCGCGACCAGCCCCAGCCCGGACAGGCGCTGGCGATCATAGACGCCCATCAGCCGCGCCGCCTCGCGGCCATGCGGCGTCAGCAGGCTGGGCGGCGTGCTCCAGACCGGCCAGGGCGGATGGGCGTAGGCGTCGACCGCCGCCTCGCCCGGCAGCGGGGCCCGGATGCCGTGGCGGTACAGCATCACCGTGCGCTCGACCTTGAGCGGCCCGGAGGACCCAGGGTCCTGGGCCGCCGCGACGCCGCCGCCGAGGGCGAGGAGCGCCGCGAAGGCGAGGATCGAAAGGAAAGGCTTCATCAGGCGCGCCTGTCGGTGAGGTCGGCGCGAGGCCCGCGCCGGAGCGAAGGATCCCGGCCGCGAGCGGCCGGGATCCGGCGGGTTCAGTAGGCGTATTTCAGGGTCAGCAGGCTGGTGCGGCCCGAGTCCACCACGTCGGACAGCGCCAGGCTGTGCTGGCCGATATGCGACCAGTAGCTTTCGTCCTTCAGCAGGTTGGCCACCGACAGGTCCAGCTTGACGCCGTTGTCGAAGGCGTAGCCGACGTGCAGGTCGACGCTGCGCAGGGGCCGGACCCAGAGATTGTCCCATTCGCCGGCCTGGTCCAACACGTCGTAGTCGGCCACATAGGCGCCGGTATAGTGGTAGATCACGTCGAAGCTGAAGCCGCCCCTCTGGTAGAAGAGCTGGGCGTCGGCCAGCCAGTCCGGCGCGTTCTGGATGCGGTTGTCGACGCCATCGCCCAGGTCGACGCTGGTCCACTGGCGGGTGACGTTCAGCCCCGCCCCCAGGCCGCCGAGCAGGCCCGGCAGGTCCGAGAACTTCTGGCGCAGCTGAAGCTCCAGGCCATAGACGTCGCCGTCGCCGCCGTTGGTGGGCTGGACGGTGGTGACCTTGCCCTCGGTCAGGGTGTCGGAGTTCACCGGGCTGGAGCCGTTGTCGTAGAGATAGTCCGACAGGTGCTTGTAGAAGCCGCCGACCATGGCGTAGCCGCCCTTGGCGTTGCTCCATTCGCCCGACAGATCCAGGTTGATCGCCTTGATCGGCTTCAGGTCGGGATTGCCCTTGGTGATCGAGACATTGCCGTCGTCGCTGACCTGGCGACGCTCGCCGCCCGCCAGCTGGATGAAGGCCGGACGGGTGTAGGAGGTCCAGACCGATCCCCGATAGACCGCCGCGTCGCCGGGCCGCCAGGTCAGGAACAGGCTGGGCAGGACCTCGTCATAGGTGGTGTCGCTATGGGCCCAGTCACCGGTCTGCTGGCCGGCGCTGGTGGTCGGGATCACCCAGTAGGTGTTGTCGATCTTGGTATGCTCGTAGCGCAGGCCGGGCATGACCTCGACATCGCCGAACTGGTAGTCGGCCATGGCGTAGAGCGAGGCCACCGCCTCGTCGCCCTTCTGGGTGTTGCAGTTGTAGTTGTTGACGGCGTTCGAGCCGCAGGTGTCGAAGCTGGCGTCGGTCTTGTACTTGTAGAAGTACTCGAACAGCTTGTCCTGGCTGACCTTCGGAACCCGCCAGCCGTATTCGCCCGGATAGATGTGGTCGTAATAGCCGGTGGTCAGGCCCAGGCTGTCCCAGGTCAGGCCGCCCTGGCCGATCAGGTTGGCGAAGTGGTCATTGGTCCAGTCGCGGTTGGTGACCCGGCGGTGGCTGTCGACATATTTGCCGCCCAGCTTGACCCATTGCAGCGCGCCGCCCTCGAAGACCCGCTTGGCGTCGAACTTGAAGCCGTACTTCTGCTGGCCGCTGAACTGCTCGGTCAGCTGGCCGGCGCGGCGGGCCAGCAGGGCGGAGCCGGCGTTGTTCAGGTCGTTGAAGATCGCCGGGGTGAACAGCGGCCGGGGCAGGTCGTCCGTGTAGCCCATCGACAGGCCGCCCAGCGGCCGGTTCGAGCCGTTGTTGAACCGGTCGCTCTGGTTGATGCGGGCCGAGGCCTCGATGTGGTTGGGGCGGTCGTTGTCGCCCTCGCTGTAGAACAGCTGCGGCGACAGGGTCCAGGCGCCCAGGGTCTTGTCCCCGCCGAACTGCAGCGTGCCCAGGTCGGCCTTCTCGGGATTGGTCTCGTACCAGACGCGGGTCGAGATCGCGTCGACGCTGAGATTGTAGCGCCCGCTGCCGGCGACGGCTTCCTTGTAGCTCTTGGTGGCGCTGACGTACTGGCTCAGCGTCGAGTTCTGCTGGGTCTTGGCGGAGGCGTAGGAGCCGCGCAGATAGACGTCCAGCGTATCGTCCGGACGCCAGTCGAGCGTGAAATTGCCGCCCCAGCGCGCGGTGTAGCCGTTCGAGACGCCGAAGTTGGCGCCGGTCTGGGTGATGTTCTGCTCCGGATCCAGGCCCGGATAGCTGTTGCCCGCGGCGTCCTTGACCAGATAGCCCCAGCCGCCGTCGCTGCGGGCGGCCATGACCCCGGCCATCTCGCTGTTGGCGTAGTTGCGCTTGTCGTAGAAGGCGCTGGCATAGGCGCCGAAAGCCTGGTTCGCACCGAACCTGTGGGCCCATTCGCCCGACAGGCCGCCGCCCAGGCCCTTGTCGCCATAGTCGCGGGCCCGGCTCTCGACCCGGCCGGACGCCGTGATCGAGCCGTGGAAGTCGTCGCGATAGTCGAAGGCCGAGGGCGTGCGGAAGTCGACCGTGCCGCCGATCGCGTCGCCGTCCATGTCGGCGGTCGAGGTCTTGTTCAGCAGGATGGTGTGCAGGCCCGAGGGCGGCAGCAGGCTCAGCTGGACCTGGCGGCTGTAGGGCATGCCCTGGGCCACGGTCACGCCGTTGATCATGTTGACGTTGAACTCGGCGTTCAGGCCGCGGATCGACACGAACATGCCTTCGCCGCGCGAGGCGCCGTCGATGCCGCCGAAGAAGGACGAGCCGGTGTTCATTACATTGACGCTGGGCATCATGCCCAGGGCCTCGGCGACGTTGTGGACCGCGGTGTGTTCCAGGTCCTCGGCCGACAGGATCGCCACCGGCGTCAGCGCGTTCATCTGGGCCTTGGCGGCGTCGTTGCGCTTGGCGACGATCACCAGCGAGTCGACCGTCGCCGCGTCGCTGGCGTCGGTCGCCGGATCGGCCGCCCAGGCCTGACCCGCCGCCAAGGCCGCCGTCGCCAGGGCGCCGGCCATCAGCGCGCGTCTACGAATTCCAGCCCGGCGCGCGTGCGTCGACGCCGCGCCTGTATCGGTGAACCGGTGCATGAGCCCCTCCTGCGAATGAAGTCGGGGGAGGCCATGGCATGGCTATGTGACACTTTTCTCGTAAATCCACAAATTCGCCGCTAAATCTGCAGCAAAATCTGCCACGCAAACAAAATATCCACATAAAAACCTCAGCTCTCGCCGAAGCGCCGCCGTGGGGCCACGAAGGCCAGCGCCCGGGCTCCCGGACCAGCGCCTCCTCCTCGGGCCCCACGGCCCAAGCCACCTCCCGTTCGCCGCGCGCGCGGCGTACAACCGGTCCATGATCCTGACCGCCATCCTCGGCCTCGCGCCGATCATCATCGGCCTGCTGGCGCTTTCGGCGCTGTTCTCGGCCGCCGAGACGTCGCTGACCGCCGCCTCCCGGGCCCGCATGCACCAGCTGGAGCGGGAAGGCGACCGGCCCGCCAAGCGGGTCAACAGGCTGCTGTCCGACCAGGAGACGATGATCGGGGCGGTGCTGCTGGGCAACAACCTGATCAACATCCTGGCCTCGGCCCTGACCACCCAGGTGCTGACCACCGCCATTCCCGGCCCCTGGGGCGTGGCGGCGGCGACCGGGGCGATGACCGTCCTGGTCCTGGTGTTCGCCGAGGTGCTGCCCAAGACCCTGGCGATCCTGAAGTCCGACGACGTGGCCCGCTTCCTGTCGGGACCCACCCTGCTGGTGGTGCGACTGTTCGGCCCGATCATCTACGCCATCCAGTGGGTGGTGCGGCGCACGCTGCGACTGTTCGGCGTCAAGCTGGACATGGCGGTCGACGTGCTGGCCGCCCACGAGGAGATCCGCGGCGCGGTCGAGTACCATCACTCCGAGGGCGGGGTCGAAAGCGGCGACCGGCGGATGCTGGGCGGGGTGCTGGACCTGTCGGACATGGACGTCTCGGAGATCATGGTCCACCGCAAGTCGATCACCCTGATCGACGCCGACCTGCCGATCCGCGAACTGGTGGCCGAGGCGCTGGAGGCCCAGCACACCCGCATCCCGCTCTATCGCGAGAACCCGGACAATATCGTCGGCGTGCTGCACGCCCGCGACCTGCTGCGCGCCCTGGCCGCCGCCAACGGCGCGATCGACGACATCGACGTGGCCGCCATCCAGCGCGAGCCCTGGTTCATCCCCGACACCACCAACCTCAAGGACCAGCTCAACGCCTTCCTCAAGCGGCGCAGCCACTTCGCCCTGGTGGTCGACGAGTACGGGGCGCTGCAGGGCCTGGTGACCCTGGAGGACATCCTCGAGGAGATCGTCGGCGAGATCGAGGACGAGCACGACACCAAGGTCGAGGGCCTGCGGCCCCAGGCCGACGGCTCGGTCCACGTCGACGGCCACGTCACGGTCCGCGACCTCAACCGGGCGATGGACTGGCGGCTGCCGGAGGGCGAGGCGGTCACCATCGCCGGCCTGGTGATTCACGAGGCCCAGACCATCCCCGAACCCGGCCAGATCTTCATCTTCCACCACCACCGCTTCCAGGTGCTGCGCCGCCAGCGCAACCAGGTCACCGGCCTGCGGATCAGCGGACGGCTGGACGAAAGCGCCCGCTGACCGGCGCCCTTGCGTCGACCACTCGACGCAGCGGCCTGATTTCCAGGGGGCGGCCGACGATTTGGCGCGACGATCGGGTTGAAGGGCGGCCCGGTCCCGGCGCAGTATGAGGGACGCGGGGAACCGTGAGCATGGCGACGCGTTTGTGACCGCGCCCGGAACGGCGGGCGACCGGGGCGAGTGGGGGTGAGCAGCTTGGCCAAGGCGAGCAGTCGCGCCGAGGAGGACGAGGTCGAGGACCTTGTCGCGCGCCTCGCCGCGACCGAGGAGGCCCTGGCCGAGGAAGTGCGCCGGTCTCGCGCCCTCAATCGCATCGCCGAGGCGATCGGCGCCGGCCACGACGCCGAGACCCTGGTCCAGACGGTGGTCGACGGCGGGGTCGAGCTGACCGGGGCCCAGTTTGGGGCGTTCTTCTACAAGGTCGTCGACGAGATCGGCGAGAGCTTCATGCTCTACAGCCTGTCGGGCGCGCCGCGCTCGGCCTTCGAAGCCTTCCCGACGCCGCGCAACACCGCCGTCTTCGCGCCCACCTTCAACGGCGAGGGGGTGGTGCGGTCGGACGACATCACCCAGGACCCTCGCCACGGCCGCAATCCGCCTCATCGCGGCATGCCCGAGGGTCACCTGCCGGTCCGCAGCTACCTGGCCGTGCCGGTGATCACCCGCCAGGGGGCGGTGCTGGGCGGCCTGTTCTTCGGCCATCCCCAGCCGGCGCGCTTCGGCCCGCGCGCCGAGAGCCTGGCCGTCGGCCTGGCCGCCCAGGCGGCGGTGGCGATCGAGTCCGTGCGGACCCACGAAGCCGCCCACGCCGAGCTGGCCCAGCGCCGCGACGCCGAGGAGCGCCTGAAGTTCGCCCTGGAGTCCGGCCGCCTGGGCTCGTGGGAGCTGGACGTCGAGACCCGCGCCTACCTGGCCTCGGACATCTGCAAGGCCAATTACGGCCGCGGCCCCGACGACGACTTCGGGTTCGCCGACCTGGTCGCCTCGGTGCATCCGGACGACCGCCAGCGCATGACCGCCGCCATAGAGGACGCCATCCGCCACGGGGCCGACTATGACATCGAATACCGGGTGTGCACGCCCGGCGGCGAGGTCCGCTGGGTGCAGGCCCGGGGCCGCGCGGCCCAGACCGCCGATCATGGCGGGGCCCGGCGGATGGCGGGCGTGTCGCTGGACGTCACCGAGCGCAAGCGGGCCGAGGAACGCCAGAAGCTGCTGGTCAACGAGCTGAACCACCGGGTGAAGAACACCCTGGTCTCGGTGCAGTCGATCGCCAGCCAGACCCTGCGCACGACCGATACGCCGACCGCCTTCCGCGACGCCTTCGAGGGGCGGATCATGGCCCTGTCGCACACCCACGACCTGCTGACCCAGCAGAACTGGGAGGGGGCCAGCCTGCGCGAGATCTTCGATTTCGAGCTGGAGGCCTTCGCCGCCCGCGACCGCATCGCCTTCGACTACGCCCGCGACGTCCAGCTGAGCCCCAAGGCGACGGTGGCCCTGGGCATGGCGATCCATGAGCTGGCGACCAACGCCCTGAAGTACGGCGCGCTGTCGGTTCCCGGCGGCGCGGTGCGGGTGGTCTGGGGACCGGAGCCGGAGGACGGGCCCGACGGCGCCGGCCTGCGCCTGACCTGGACCGAACGCGGCGGCCCGCCGGTCGTCCCGCCCGGCCGCCACGGGTTCGGCGCGCGCCTGCTCGAAAAGGGCCTGGCGGGAGAACTGTCCGCACAAGTCACACTGGCCTATGATAGCCTTGGCCTCGTATGCACCATGAGGTTGCCGATCCGTGCCCTGGAGCCCTGAACAATGAAGACCCTCGCCGCCCTTAAGGTCCTGGTGGTCGAAGACGAGGCTCTGGTCTCCATGCTGGTGGAAGACATGCTCAGTGATCTGGGCTGCATCGTCGTCGGTCCCGCCGCCGAGCTGGAGGAGGCCCTGCGCCTGGCCAGCGGCGCCGACATCGACGCCGCCCTGCTGGATGTCAACCTGGGCGGCCGTCCGATCTTCCCAGTGGCCGACGCCCTGAAGGAACGCGGCGTGCCGTTCGCCTTCGCCAGCGGCTATGGCGAAGCCGGCCTCTCGGAAGGCCACAAGGGCGCGACCGTGCTGCAGAAGCCGTTCCGCGAGGCCGACCTGCGCAAGGTCCTGGAAGGCCTGGCGGCCCAGATCGCCTGACGGCGGCTTAGGCCCTTCAAACAAAAAAGAGCGGCGGGACAGGTCCCGCCGCTCTTCTTTTGTCTGGTGGATCGCCTTGGCTCCGTGTCGCCGGCGCAACCGGCGACACGGAGCGCGGACGCTACCAGCGCTTGGTGACTTCGAACATCACCCGGCGACCGCGCAGGTCGTAGGCGTTCAGCGCCGAGGTGCCGATCCGGAACTGGCCGGCCGACTGCGCCGGGGGCAGTTCGTCGAACAGGTTCAGGATGCCGGCCTGCAGGGTCAGCTTGTCGAACTTCTTGCGCACGGTCAGCGAGTGGTAGGCCGTGAACTCGGTATACTGCTTGGAGTAGAGCAGCTTGTTGTACCGGGTGCTGAAGCGGGTGTCGCCATCGACCAGCAGTTCGGTGTCCGAGGCCTTGCCGTACATGTCGACCGCCCAGTTGACGGTCCAGTCGTCGTGATCGAAGCGCGCATTGATCACGCCGGTGAAGTCCGGCTCGGTGGTTTCACCGTTGTGGTCGTCGGGGATGCCGCCTTCCAGCAGGTTGGTCACGTCCTCGAACTGCCAGGTGAACTGGCCGTCGAGGGTCAGCTTGCCGACGGTGAACTCGTGCTGGTAGCGGGCGTTCAAGTCCAGGCCGCGGTTGGTCTGGCTGGCGACGTTCAGGTAGTTGTCGTTGATGACCGAGATGTCGTGGGTGACCGGGTCACGATCGAACAGCGTACAGAAGTCGTTCGGGAAGGTGGTGCCGGCGTAGCAAGAGGCCAGGATGTTGCCGGCGCCGAACACCGCGACTTCGTTGCTCACCTTGATGTCGAAGTAGTCGAGCGCCACGCTCAGGTCCATGAAGCTCGGGGTCCAGATGACGCCGAACGTGGTGGCCTTGGACGTCTCGGCCTTCAGGCGGCCAAGGCCGCCGCCGGTGCTGACCTGCGGCGTGGACGGAGCGGTGTAGTCGTCCGGAATGCCGGCCGCCGCGCAGTTGGTCTGGACCCGGGGATTGTTCGCCTGGGTGGTGCCCCAGCGCTCGCAGGGATCGACGCCGTTGAAGAACGAGGTCTGGTCGGCCAGGTACAGCTCGTACAGCGCCGGGGCGCGGAACGAGGTGCCGTAGGCGGAGCGGATCCGGAAGGACGACGAAAGCTGCCAGTTCAGGCCGACCTTGTAGGTCTCGTCCGAACCATAGCTCTTGTAGTCGGTGTAACGGCCCGACAGGCTCAGATCCAGCTTCTCGACCATCGGCAGGTCCTTGAAGACCGGGATGGCCAGTTCGCCGTAGACTTCCTTCACGTCGTCGCTGCCGGCCGTGCGGCCCGCGGTGCTGTAACCCCAGTAGTTGGCGTTCTGGGCGTTATAGCCGGGCGTGTCGTCCAGCTTGTCCTTGCGATAGGTCGCGCCGAACGCCGCCCCCACCGGGCCGGCCGGCAGGTTGAACAGGTCGCCGCTGATCGAGCCCTCGACCGAGTACTGAGTGTACTTGGTGGCGCCGGTTTCCTCGCCGATCAGGAAGGCGCGCTGCTCGGGCGTCAGGTTGCCCGCCAGGATGTCCTTGCCGAAATAGTCGATGGTCATGCACGAGCCGCCCGAGATGGAGATCTCGCTCGGGTCGCAGGCCAGGCCGCTGCCGCCGGTCGTGGCGAAGACGCGGTCCTGATAGATGAAGTCGCTGGTGTATTTGGCGTCCGACTTGCCGTACTGGCCGTAGACGTCCCAGTCCCAGTTGTTCAGGAAGCCGGCGCCGTTGATGGTGCCGCGCAGGCCGCCCACGATCCGGCCGTAGTCGATGGTTTCCGACTGCTTGTGCGGCAGCAGGATCAGCGGGATCGCGTCACCCGACGCCCCGCCGGCCTGCAGGCCCGCGGCCACCGAGTTGGCGGGGTTGTCGGCCGACACCGTCTCGAACAGGTACATGATGCTGGTGCCCGACGACTTGCGGCGGTTCAGCAGCAGCTCGGTATAGGCCTCGACATTGGGGGTGACGTCATAGCTGCCGGTCACATAGATCGTGCCGCGCTTGATCGGCGAGATCGCGTCCGCGTTCTGGTAGGCCGGGCTGTCGTAGTTGGCGTACGGATAGGTCGCGGGCTGGCCGGCGCGCGCGGCGCGCACCCAGTTGGGCAGGAACGCGCGGGTGGTCAGGCCGGCCGCCGGATAACCTCCGGGAGGGGCGTTGGCCAGGGTCGGATCCCACTGGAACACGCCGCCGAACAGGTCGGCCGCCTGCCAACCGTTGTTGATGGCGTTGTAGCACTTGTAGTGGCCGGTCTTCGGATCGATGAAGTCGACACGTTCGCCCGTCGCGGCGTCGAAGCGGTAGTCTTCGGCGCAGGAGGTGTATTTGCGATCCTTGACCTTCAGGGCCTTCTGCTCGTTGTAGTCGCCCGTGATGTTGAGGTAGCCCTTGTCGAACACCTTGCCGGCGGTGACCGAGAAACGATACGTCTCGCCCTCGCCACGCGTCGGGACCGAACCGTAGGCGTTCATTTCAACGCCATCGAAGTCCTTCTTGGTCATGATGTTGACGACGCCTGCCACGGCGTCCGAGCCATAGATCGACGAGGCGCCGTCCTTGAGGATCTCGGTGCGGTCGATGATCGACGACGGCAGGACGTTCAGGTCGACCGGGCCGACGGTGCCGCCCTGGCCGGCCGGCGCCAGGCGACGGCCGTTCAGCAGGACCAGGGTGCGGTTGGCGCCGAGGCCGCGCAGCGAAACGCTGCTGATGTTCTCGCCGCCCGTGATGACGTAGCCGGTCAGCAGGTTGTTCGACTGGAACGAGCCGCTGGCCGCCGACGACTTCTGCAGGATGTCGCCGGTGTCGACCAGCCCTTGCAGGGTGGATTGCTCGGAGGTGATCACCTGGATCGGCGAGGCGCTGGTGTATTCGGTGCGCTTGATGCGCGAACCGGTCACGACAAGCGCTTCGACCTCGGTGTCGGCCGGCGGCGCCTTGGCCGTCGTCGTGGTGTCCTGGGCCAGAGCCGCCACGGGCGCGGCGGCAAGGGCGACGACGCCCGCCAGGATTGAAGTGGTGAGCAAAATCTTGCGGTCGAGCATATGGTCCCCTGCCAATTCATCACGGCGGGGCGCGACAAAAAATTGCGCCACCCCCCTGTTACGGCGAACGCTATTCACCTTCGGAAGCCGGCTCAACGATAAGAAGCGGGTTCGGAAACTTATGGCGACCAGCGTTACAATCTGGTCACAGTGTCGCCACGAAGACCTCGCGGCGCCGCTTTCACCGGCGTCTTGGACGCCCACGACGGGTTGGACTCATCCGCAAATTGGATAGATTGCGGGATCGAGCCTATCGATGCCGCTCGTCCAGCGTGTCGGAAATGGGGCGACACGTAGTAAGTACACTCTTACAAAAAGCAATGTTTATCCAACGCGGGGATCTGAAGCCACAATGCCTTTACGCAACCTTGGATTGCTCGTCGGCGCCGCTCTGACATGGGCGGCGGCTCCGGCCCTCGCCCAGGCCCCCGCGGCCCCGCCGACCGCCCACGACTTCGCCCGCAACGCCCAGATCGACGACGTCAGCATCTCGCCGGACGGCAAGCACATCGCCGGCCTGGTCTCGCAGGACGGCGCCACCCGGGTCATCGCCATCTGGGAGACCGCCAACCCCGACAAGGCCCCGACCATCCTGGGCGCATCCAAGATGGAGCTGATAGGGGTGAATTTCGTCAAGGACGACCGCTTGGCGGTCACAGCCCAGCAGCTATGGACCTACGGCTCGACCAAGGCCCATCTGCAGAAGGTCTACATCACCGACCTGCAAGGTTCGAAATGGACCTCGGCCCTGCCCGAGAACCGCGGCAAGAGCGACTACGAGGAGTTCATGCAGGCGGTCAGCAGCCCATCGATCCTCAGCCGGCTGCCCAACGACCCCAGGCACATCCTGGTGCTCAACACCGGCGCCAACGGCGCGGGCGACGTCTACAAGGTCGATCTCTACGATGGCGGCGCCGATCGCGTGACCCGCGGCTCGGACCGATTCGGCGGCCTGGAGCCCGACCATAACGGCGAACTGCGCGCCCGCCAGAAGGTCGATTTCGACAACGGCAAGGTCTATGTCGCCCAGCAGATCCGCGATCCGAAGACCGGCGAATGGTCGGAACACTTCCGCTCCTACGCCAAGGACCGCAACCTGACGACCGTGGTCGGCTTCAGCGACGATCCGAACATCGTCTATGTCAGGGTCCGCCAGAACGGCGCCGACAAGACCGGCATCTACGAGTACGACGTCCAGCAGCGGAAGATCACCGAGCCGGCCTTCGAGATCAAACTGTTCGACGCCGGCGGGCCGATCCTCGACGACGACGGCAAGGTGCTGGGCTTCAGCTACGGCGCCGACACCGGCCGCGACTATTGGGTCGATCCCGCCCTTGCGGCCGCCGCCAAGAGCCTGCCGGCGGCCCTGGGGATCAAGACCACCACCCTGCAATGGTCCGACCCCGGCGGCGCGCCCCCGGCCAAGTTCAGCTACCCGGACGGCGCCGGCGCCCAGATCACCGACTGGTCGAAGGACAAGAAATACATCCTGGTCCGCAAGTCCGGCCCGAACCTGCCGCCGGAGTACTACCTGCTGACGGACGGCAGCAAGCTGACCCTGCTGGGCAAGTCGCGCCCGCAGATCAATCCCGCCACGCTGGGCGAGTCGCGCCTGGTGCAGTACGCCGCCCGCGACGGCCTGATGATCCCCGCCTTCCTGCACACCCCGCCCAAGGATGTCTACGGACCGGGCCCCTACCCGGCCATCGTCCTCCCGCACGGCGGCCCCTCGGCCCGCGACGAGCTGGACTGGGACCCCTCGGGCTGGAGCAAGTATTTCACCGCGCGAGGCTATGTGGTGATCCAGCCGCAGTTCCGCGGATCGGAAGGCTGGGGCTCCAAGCTGGCCCGGGCCGGCGACGCCCAGTGGGGCATGGCCATGCAGGACGACAACGACGACGCGGCCAAGTACCTGATCGACCAGAAGCTGGCCTCGCCGGACCGCGTCGCCCTGTTCGGCTATTCCTACGGCGGCTATGCGGCCTTCGCCGCCGCCATCCGCCCCAACGGCCTGTACCAGTGCTCGATCGCCGGGGCCGGGGTGGCCGAGATCAAGCGCTTCCAGGGCGAGACCTACAACGACCGCTTCCTGCGCGAATACCAGCGGCCGACCATCGACGGCCTGGACCCCCTGCCCAACGCCAAGAAGGTCTCGATCCCGATCTTCGTCTATCACGGCGATCGCGACCAGACCGTCGAGGTCGAGGAATCCCGTCGCTTCGTCGCCGCCTTGAAGGCGGCCGACAAGACCTACAAGTACCTGGAAATCAAGGACATGGGCCACCAGTACACCTTCATGACCCCGGACATGCTGGAAACCCAGCTGGTCGAGATCGAGAAGTACCTGAAGACCGACTGCGGCCCCGGCGGCCTGTGATCGGCCTGGCCCGGACGTGGGAAGGGGCGGCTTTCGGGCCGCCCCTTTTTCTTGCGCCCTAGCCCAGGTCCCGCGGCCCGAACGACTCGGGCAGCAGGCTCCGGAACGGGGTGCGGCGGGTGGCCTTGCCGTCCTGGACCGAGACGATCTCGCAGGCGTCGGTGGCGAATTCGGCGATGCGCTGGCGGCACGCGCCGCAGGGCTGGACCACGCCGTTTGAGCCGGCGGCGATCAGCACCTTGGCGATCCCGCGCCCGCCGGCGGTGACCATCGCCCCGATCGCCGTCTGCTCGGCGCAGGTGCCGGACGGATAGGCCGCGTTCTCGACATTGACCCCCAGGTGCGCCCGGCCGTCGGCGTCGATCACCGCGGCGGCCACGGTGAAGTTCGAATAGCGGGCGTAGGATCGCGCCAGCAGGGCCGGCAGGGCGGCCGCCAGGGCGGCCTCGCTGTCCTCGTCCAGGAAGATCGGGATGGTGGGGGATGTCTCGGTTGCGCTCATGCCGGCCTCGTCGCCGGCGGAAATCGCGTCGTTGCGGGGTCGCGCCGGGCGGAGAGGCAATCAGTCGCGGGCCGCTCTGGCAAGCCCGTTTTCGCACCCTCCGATCAGGCCTCGCCCGGCGCCTTGGCGACGATCGACAGGGCGTGCACCGGCCCCGCCATTTCCTCGGCCAGCACCTGGAAGATCAGCCGCTGGCGAGCCACCCGGGCCTTGCCCGCAAAGGCCTGGGCCTCGATCAGCAGGTTGAAGTGACTCTCCCCGCCTTCGCGATGTCCGGCATGGCCATGATGGCGGTCGCTGTCATCGACGACCTCCAGCCGGGTGGGCGAAAACGCGGTGGTCAGTTTGGCGGCGATGGCGTCGGCGATAGCGCCCATGGCGGCTTCCTTGCTTGTCAATCCTTGAACGGAAATAGCTGCGGCTTACTCTAAGCGCCATGAGCGCCGACTTCGAATATCGCCCCAAGTTTTTCGACATCCGTGTCCGCCCCCCGAAATCACCGGAGGAGGCCGCGCGGGAGAACGACGTCTACGCCCTGAAACCGGGCGAAGTGCGCTGCGATCACCCCGAGTGCCGCTCGGCCGCCACGGCCAAGGCGCCCAAGTCGCGCGACATGCCGGGCGTCTACTACAACTTCTGCCAGCGCCACGCGGCCGAGTACAACAAGAACTGGAACTTCTACGCCGGCATGAGCGAGGGCCAGATCCGCGCCCAGCAGGAGCAGGAGAAGATGACCGGCGGCCGGCCCACCTGGTCGATGAAGGCCGACAGCCGCTCGCGCGAGGCCGCCGCCGCCGCCGCCCGCGACGCCCGCCACCTGAACGACCCGTTCGGCCTGTTCCGCGCCGAGAAGCGCAGGGCCGAATCGGCCGCCGCCGCCGCCGGCCGCAGCCTCGGCAAGCTGGAACGCCAGGCGCTGGCCGACCTCGACCTGGAGGCGGGGGCCGACGGGGCGGCGATCCGCGCCCGCTACAAGGACCTGCTCAAGCGCTGCCACCCCGACATGAACGGCGGCGACCGCAGCGCCGAGCACAAGCTGCAGCGGGTTATCAAGGCCTACAAGACCCTGCAGAAGTCGGGGCTGGCGAAGTAGCGCTTCGGCACGGCTGCGTTCATATTATGCCTCGATCATCCCGGCCTTCGCCGGGATGATCGGAAGTTTTGGGAAACCACCGCTCCCACGCCCAGGCCGCCACCCAGCAGGCCATGGCCCAGGCCGCGCCCAGGCTCCAGCCGGCCAGGACGTCGCTGGTCCAGTGGACGCCCAGATAGATCCGCGACGCCCCGACCAGCAGGCTCAGCAGCACGGCCGCGCCCAGGGCCAGGGCCTTGACCCGCCGGCGCGGCGCGAACCGGGCCGCCAGGGCGCCCAGGGTCAGGAACACCACGGCCGACAGCATGGCGTGGCCGGACGGGAAGCTGGGATTGGCCGCCTCGACGGCGCGGTAGGCCAGGTCCGGCCGCTCGCGCCCGAATAGTTGCTTCAGGCCCTGGCTGATCGCCACCCCGCCGCCGGCCCCGACCAGCACCACCAGGGCCTCGCTCCAGCGCCGCAGGCTCAGCATCAGGGCCAGGGCCAGGAGCACCACCAGGCCCAGCACCGTGATCGACCCCAGGGCCGTGACGTCGGCCGCCGCCACGTGCAGCCATGTCGGCCCGACCAGGCCGTTGGGGTCGCCCGGCAGCCGCAGGGCCTTGAGCACGGCCAGGTCGAAGGCGGCGGTGTCGCCCTCGGCCACGTCGTCCGAAAGCTCCAGGAACGCCAGGGCGCCGCCCGCCAGCACCAGCAGGGCCGCCACTGCGCCCAGCTCGTTTCGCGCCGCGGTCAGCAGTCGCGGCAAATCGCGGTGAAGTTGAAGGAAGGAAAAGCGCGTCATGGCAAGTGAACGCGCCAAGGCCGGTTTCGCGCCGCGCCAGTATTCCGGCGGCCCGGCCAAATGTTGCACCTTCGAAATGTGATGAACCATTCCTGACCAGCGCCGTTCATGTCCGGTCCAAACCCCATTCGCTAGTGTCGGACTATCGAAGAGGTTCGGCGGTGTCGGACCGCCACCAACAGAAAAGGACCTCGTTATGAAGCGTCTGATCATCACCACCCTGGCCGCGACCCTGCTGGCCGGCACGGCCCTGTCGGGCACGGCCATGGCCGCCGGACAGCGCCATGACGACCGCGGCCGCTACGACCAGCGCCACGACGACCAGCGCCACGACGGCCGCTACGATCGCCACGACCGCCGCGACTACGGCCACAGCCGCCGGGAAGCCGCCCACGAGCGCCGCGACTACCGTCGCTGGGAACGCGGCCAGCGCCTGGACGCCCGCTATCGCGACAACCGCTACTATGTCAGCGACTGGCGCCGTCACGGCCTGCGCGCCCCGCCCCGCGGCTACCGCTGGCAGCGCGTGGACGACAGCTACATCCTGGCCGCCGTGGCCACCGGCCTGATCGCCTCGGTGATCATCGCCAACCACTAGGTCCTTCCCTCTCCCCTCGGAGGACCTCATCGCGCGCCCCGGACGGCCCAGCCGCCCGGGGCGTCGTGTTTTTTCCCTTCGGGACTGGCCTTCGCCCTTCCCCTCCCCCACGTCAAAGCGGTAAGCGGGAGGCATCATGCCCGACCTGACCGACAGCCACGCCGCCGATCCCCTGATCACCCTGGCCCCCGACAAGTGGGTGACGCTCCGCGACGCGTTCGGCGTCGACAGCGAGATGAAGGTCCCCGCCTTCAGCCACAAGGACAGCCACGTCCCCGAGATCGACTCGGCCTATCGCTTCGACCCGCAGACGACCAAGGCCATCTGCGCCGGCTTCGCCAACGACCGGCGGGTGATGGTCCAGGGCTATCACGGCACCGGCAAGTCGACCCACATCGAGCAGATCGCCGCCCGGCTGAACTGGCCGCTGGTGCGGGTGAACCTCGACAGCCACGTCTCGCGCATCGACCTGGTCGGCAAGGACGCCATCGTCCTGAAGGACGGCAAGCAGGTCACCGAGTTCCGCGAAGGCATCCTGCCCTGGGCCCTGCAGCGCCCGATCGCCCTGGTGTTCGACGAATACGACGCCGGCCGGCCGGACGTGATGTTCGTCATCCAGCGCGTGCTGGAGGCCGGCGGCAAGCTGACCCTGCTGGACCAGAACCGGGTGATCCGCGCCAACCCCTATTTCCGGCTGTTCTCGACGACCAACACCATCGGTCTGGGCGACACCACGGGCCTCTATCACGGCACCCAGCAGATCAACCAGGGCCAGATGGACCGCTGGAGCATCGTCACGACGCTGAACTATCTCGACCACGACGTCGAGGCCGGCATCGTCCTGGCCAAGAACCCGACCTACGACACCCCGGAAGGCAAGCGCACGATCGCCGCCATGGTCCGCGTCGCCGACATGACCCGCAACGCCTTCATGAACGGCGACATCTCCACCGTCATGAGCCCGCGCACGGTGATCACCTGGGCCCAGAACGCCGAGATCTTCGACAAGGACATCGGCCTGGCCTTCCGCCTGACCTTCCTGAACAAGTGCGACGAACTGGAGCGACCGACCGTGGCCGAGTTCTTCCAGCGCGCGTTCGGGACCGATTTGCCGGAGAGCGCGGCGCGGGTGAAGGTGGCTTAGGGAGTCGCTAGACCGGTCGAAACTCTTTCGGCATACCGACTCCAGCGGAACGTCGTGACGACGTCCCAGCCCATAGATGGAGCATCGTTGTGCCGCAGGGAAACCTCGCGAGTGTCAGCGCGATCAAACTCGCGATTTCAGACGCGCTCATGGAATTGGAAGCTTCGTTTCGGGCTGTTGAGGAGGGTATCTCGTTTGGCGAGCCCCAAAGAGCCCAGCGCTTCGCATCGCTCATTCAGCAGCTAACGGTTGAGCTTCAAGTCGTCGTTGAAGGCGACAGGTAGTCGCTGTTCAACCCTTCCTGGCGCGGGAAGGAAGGATGGATAGTCGTCAACTTCCCTTCTCCCCTTGCGGGAGAAGGTGTCGGCGTAGCCGACGGATGAGGGGTCGATGGGCGATGGCGGATTGGCGTCAGGCTCTCTACGGACGGGGCGGCGCGACCCCTTGTGTGTCCGGGATCTGTCAGAGTTGTGGTCGCCACGGGCCGGGGCATGGCCCGGCCCGTG
>NZ_JBWKPX010000037.1:0-45481 GCF_059418465.1 Caulobacter sp. GW821-FHT09A05 | reverse complement strand
CCCCAAACCTGTCAGTCATGTCCCCGAACAGGTGTCCGCCATGTCCCCGAACTGAACAGCGAGGCCCGGGATGACGGTTGGAAGGGGAGGTTGTGGAACACGCCCCATGGCCAGCGCGTCGCCTGGCCGACGCCTGCCGTAAGGGAGCGTCCCTGGCCGTCGCCTACCGCCCTTCGACCCACAGGTTCAGCGGCTGCTTTTCCTCGTGGCGGACCAGGATGGCGTAGCCGACCGCGAACACCACGATCCCGATGACCAGCCCGCCCCAGAAGCCGGCCGGGGTGGCGAACCACAGGGTCAGGGTGGAGATGGTGGTGGCCAGGCCCAGCATGCACCATCGCAGGAGGATGCTGAATCCGTGATAGGTCTGCTCGTGGGCGAGCAGTTCGGGCTTCCCGGTGTCGTTGAAATCGGCGTCCATGCGTCACCTCCGTTATCGAGGTCGACCCGGGCCGTCGTACGCGGCCTCGGGCCGAACACTGGGAACACCCTAAGCCTGTTCCGGGTTTCGCGCGAGGGCCTCGACCTTGACGGGAGGCGCGGGCCCGGCGTCTATGTCGGCGCGAGGGCGGGGGCGCGACCATGGCGGCGAACGGCAATCTGACGGGCATCTGGCAAGGGCTCTATCACTATCCCAGGGCGCGGGCGCCGGTCGGCTTCACGGCCACCCTGATCGAGAGCGGCGCCTGGCTCAGCGGCTCGATCCACGAAACCGTCCAGGACGAATGGGGCGACTGGTGCGAGGCGTTTTCCACCCTGCTGGGCAAGCGCGCCAGCCAGGCGGTGAGCTTCACCAAGACCTATGACGGCGGCAATGGCTGGACCCACTCGGTCGCCTACGAGGGCGCGCTGAGCGACGACGCCACCGAGATCGAGGGCCGATGGTCGGTTCCCGGGACCTGGTCGGGCAAGTTCCTGATGATCCGGCCGGAAGGGCGGCGGGCGTCGATCCTGCGTGAGGCCTTCGAGCGGATCTAGGCCGCCACACGCGAAACTGAACGCGAACGCTAGAACCCAAGAAGCGTTGTCATCCCGGAAGCCTCGCAGAGGTTGTCCGGGACCCAGGGGCCGGCGCAGTGCGGCGGTCTTGGGTCCCGGCCTTCCGCTTCGCTACAGCCGGGATGACAACATTTGGGGCCTTGCTAGAACCCGGATCTAGCCGCCAGCGCCGCCAGCACGGTGCGCATCAGCGGGGCCAGGACGATCTCGCCCGGCGCGGCCGGGTCGATCCAGGCCAGTTCCTCGATCTCGGCGCGGGCGGCGATCCGTCCCTCGACCGTCGCCAGATAGGTCGCCGCCCGCACGGTGAAGCCGGGCTCGTTGGCGGCCGGGGCCTCGAAGGCGCCCAGCAAGCTCGCGCCGACCAGCCGGCAACCGATCTCCTCGTCCAGCTCGCGGGCCAGGGCGGTCAGGTCGTCCTCGCCGGGTTCGCGCTTGCCGCCCGGCTTCATGAAGATCGCCGTGCCGCGCTTGCGGACCACCAGCATGCGGCCGGCCTCGTCGCGGATCACGGCGGTGACGATGTCGATGACGGGCTCGGTCGCGATCACTTGGCTTTGGCCTGGGTCGCTCTGCCGTAGATGCCGATCGGCAGGCCGATGCCGCTCGAGATCGAGTCCGCGAAATTATGCGCGATCGACTTGAGCTTGCCGAACCGCATCTCAGCCCAGCTTTTCCGCCGCCCAGGGCGCGAAATAGGTGATGATCCCCGCCGCGCCGGCCCGCTTGAAGGCGGTCAGGCTCTCCAGGACCGCGCGCTCCTCGTCGATCCAGCCGTTCTGGGCCGCGGCCTTGATCATCGCGTACTCGCCCGACACCTGGAAGGCGTAGGTGGGCATGCGGAATTCGTCGACCAGGCGGCGCAGGATGTCGAGATAGGGCAGGCCGGGCTTGACCATGACCATGTCCGCGCCCTCGGCGATGTCGAGGGCGACCTCGCGGATCGCCTCCTCGCTGTTGGCCGGGTCCATCTGGTAGGTCTTCTTGTCGCCCAGTCCTTGACCATTGGGCCCGCCGCCGAGCTTGGCCGAGCCGATGGCGTCGCGATAGGGGCCGTAGAAGGCCGAGGCGTACTTGGCGGCGTAGGACATGATCATCGTGTCCTGGAAGTTGGCGCCCTCCAGGGCCGCGCGCAGCTTGCCGACGCGGCCGTCCATCATGTCGGACGGGGCCAGGATGTCGGCGCCGGCTTGCGCCTGCATCAGCCCCTGCTCGATCAGGCGCTCGATGGTCGGGTCGTTGAGGATCCTGCCGCCCTCGACCACGCCGTCGTGGCCATGGTCGGTGAAGGGGTCCAGGGCCACGTCGCACATGATGCCGACCTCGGGGGCGGCGTCCTTCATGGCCTTGACGGCGCGGGGGATCACGCCGTCCGGATCGGCGGCGATCGAGCCGGCCGCGTCCTTCCGGGCCCCGTCGATGTGCGGGAAGATGGCGATGGCCGGGATGCCCAGATCGCGGGCTCGCACGGCCGCCTTGGCGGCGTCCCTGATGCTCAGGCGCTCGACGCCGGGCATCGAGGCCACCGGGATCGTCCCTTCGCCCTCGTGCACCACCATCGACCAGATCAGGTCGGAGGGGGCAAGCGTGGTCTCGCGGACCAGGCGGCGGGTCCAGTCGGCCTGGCGCAGGCGGCGCAGGCGAGTGGCGGGGTAGGGGGCGAGCGGAGGCGTGGTCATGGCCTAGGGTGTCGCGCGACGGGCGGCGCGAGGCAAGGCGGTTGGTTGCTTAAGGGCGCCAGAAAGGGGGGCGGATTACGGGGCGTAGTTGACGTTGTCGACGCGGGCCTGCTGGACGCCGTCGATCCGCCGCCAGACCTGGGACTTGCAGATCAGCCCGCCCAGGACGCAGCCCTTGGCCTTCATGGTGCGGCCGTCGATGAACTCGGCGGTGCCCACCAGGGTGACCTTCAGGGTCGGCACGAAGACCTTGCCGCGCATGTTGCCGTTGCGGGTCGGCTCGAAGTCGCGCAGCAGCTGCTGGCCGACCAGGGTGGTCAGGCCGCTCTTGCGGGCGTCGGCCTCGGCCTTGGGGCTGGCATAGACCACGGTGCCGCAGGTGCTGGTCCCGCAGCTCTTGATCGCCACCCGGACATTGTCCTTGGGGCCGGTCCACACGCCGAGATCGGCGGCCTGGGCCGGTGCGGACACGAGGGTGACCAGCGCCGCGAGGGCGGCGAAAACGGCAGTGAACTTACGCATGACAGAACGATAACGCCTCCGATGGCCGCGATTTGATACTGGAGGACGGGCGGATCAAGGGCGGTGCGACACTTGGTGCGGGCTTTTTGCGCACCGCGGCGTTCAAAGTCGCCAGGTGGGATATGATTGACACAGTCGCGGCGGCGCGGCACGTCAGCGGCCAAGAGAGGCGAGGGGTTCACTCTGCCCCGCTTGGGAGGATATCGCGCATGGATTTCGCGCTCAACGACGATCAACGCGCTATCCAGGACATGGCGTCGGGCTTCGCGGCGGAACGCCTTGCCCCGCATTCGGCCGAATGGGACGAGAAGAAACACTTCCCGGTTGACGTCCTGCGCGAGGCCGCGTCCCTGGGTTTCGCCGGCATCTATGTCCAGGACGACGTCGGCGGCAGCGGCCTGTCGCGCCTGGACGCCTCGATCATCTTCGAGGCTCTCAGCTACGGGGACGTGCCGACGGCGGCCTATCTGACCATCCACAACATGGCCTCGTGGATGATCGACCGGTTCGGCTCCGACGACCTGCGCCGCCGCTACCTGCCGCGCCTGACCAGCATGGAGCTGATCGCCAGCTACTGCCTGACCGAGCCAGGCTCCGGCTCGGACGCGGCCGGCATGCGCACGACGGCGCGGCTGGACGGCGACCACTATGTCCTGAACGGCGGCAAGGCCTTCATCTCGGGCGGCGGGGTGTCGGACGTCTATGTGGTCATGGCTCGCACCGGCGGCGACGGGGCCAAAGGCGTGTCGGCCTTCGTGGTCGAGAAGGGGACGCCGGGGCTGTCGTTCGGGGCCAACGAGCGCAAGATGGGCTGGAACGCCCAGCCGACCGCGGCGGTGAACTTCGACGACTGCCGCGTGCCGGCCGCCAACCGCATCGGCCAGGAAGGCGAGGGCTTCCGCTTCGCCATGATGGGCCTGGACGGCGGGCGGCTGAACATCGCCTCGTGCTCGCTGGGCGGGGCCCAGTTCGCGCTCGACACCGCCAAGGCCTATCTCGAGAGCCGCAAGCAGTTCGGCAAGGCGCTGAAGGACTTCCAGGCTCTGCAGTTCAAGCTGGCCGACATGGCCACCGAGCTGGAGGCCGCCCGGCTGATGGTGCGCCGCGCCGCCCACGCCCTGGACAACCGCGACCCGGAGGCCACCAAGCTGTGCGCCATGGCCAAGCGCTTCGCCACCGACGCGGGGTTCCAGGTCGCCAACGACGCCTTGCAGCTGCACGGCGGCTACGGCTACCTGCAGGACTATCCCCTGGAGCGCATCGTCCGCGACCTGCGGGTGCACCAGATCCTGGAAGGGACCAACGAGATCATGCGAGTGATCATAGCGCGCGAGATGTTCCGGCAGTGATGTGGTAATCTGACCATAACTGGTCAGATTGGGAGGCTCTCATGCGTGAAGTCGGCGTGCTCGAAGCCAAGACCCATTTGTCGTCGCTGTTGGCCGCGGTCGAGAAGGACGGCGAGACGGTGACGATCACCCGCCATGGCCGCGCGGTGGCGAGATTGTCTCCGGCCAATTCCGGCGATGATCCCCTGCCGCCGCGGCGATCCGGCAAGGACCTCGTCGCCGAATTCGAGCGCCTGCGCGATCGGATCGCGACCGAGCATCCGGAAACCAATAACCTGACTTGGGAAGACCTGAAGCGGATGGCGCGGGAATGACTTCGGTCGTCCTCGACGCCTCGGCGGCCCTCGCGTGGATGCTAAGGTCACAGGCCACCCCGGCCGCGACAGCGTTTCTGAGGGACGGAGACGCCTGGACGTTCGAGGTTCCGGCCATCTTTTCCTGGGAGGTGCTCAACGTCCTGGTCACCTTGGAACGGCGAGGTTCGCTGTCCAAAACGGCCTATGAGGAGGCGCTCGCTATCTATAGGCGGCTCGACCTGCGCGCCAACGGATCGACGATCGACATGGACAATCTCGTGGCCCTCGCGCGCCGGACGGGGCTGAGCTTGTTCGATACTGCCTACCTAGCCCTGGCCCTTGATCGAGAATGGGCGCTGGCGTCGAGGGACGAAGCCTTGCTGGCCGTCGCCGCCCAGGTTGGGCTACGATGTTTTGATCTGAGGGCGACGAGCGCGTGATCTATCTCTGCCGCCACGGCCAGACCGAGTGGAACCGCGCGCATCGCTTGCAGGGCCAGTGCGAGTCCGACCTGACGCCGCTGGGGCGCGCCCAGGCCGGGGCGATGGGCGACCTGCTGCGTGAGCTGGTTCAGCGCGACACGGACCGGCCCTGGCGGATCGTCGCCAGCCCGTTGCGGCGGGCCAGGGACACGGCCGGGATCATTGGCGCCAAGCTGGGCTTGCCGGTCGAATTCGACGACCGGCTGATGGAGCTGACGGTTGGCGCGTGGGAAGGCCGCCTGCGGGCCGAGCTTGAGCGCGACCATCCCGAACTCTTCGCCGACCGCACCTGGTTCTTCGCCGCGCCGGGCGGCGAGACCTACGACCAGGTGATGGCGCGGGTGTCGGGCTGGCTGGCCGACCAGGCCGCAGAGCCGGAGCGCCGGCTGATCGTGGTCAGCCACGGCATCGCCGGCCGCCTGCTGCGCGGCGCCTATGCCGGCCTGTCGCCCGCCGAGATCCTGGAGCAGGACGTGCCGCAGGACGCCCTCTACCGGTTGCGCGCCGGCCAGATCGTCCGCTTCGACTGCGAGCCGGTCGAGGACCCCGAGCCGGCCAAGGAAGCCGCCAAGGAAGCCGTATGAACGACCAGCCCGAAGTCCTTGTCCGCGTCCAGAAGAACGTCGGCCGGCTGACGCTGAACCGGCCCCAGGCGCTGCACGCCCTGACCCAGACCATGTGCGAGACCATGATCGCCGCCCTGCTGGACTGGCGCGACGATCCCGAGATCTACATGGTCATCATCGACCACGCCGGCGAGCGGGGCTTCTGCGCCGGCGGCGACATCCGCATGCTGGCCCGCAGCGGCGCGGGCGACGCGGTCGAGGCGCGGGCCTTCTTCCATACCGAGTACCAGCTGAACCACCTGCTGTTCACCTATGACACCCCGGTGGTGGCGATCCTGGACGGGGTGGTGATGGGCGGCGGGGTCGGGATCTCGATGCCGGCCCACTACCGGATCGCCACCGAGCGCACGACCTTCGCCATGCCCGAGACCGGCATCGGCCTGTTCCCGGACGTCGGCGGCGGCTGGTACCTGCCGCGCCTGCCGGGCAAGGCGGGGCTGTGGCTGGCCCTGACCGGGGCGCGGATCAAGGGCGCGGACTGCCTGAGGCTGGGGATCGCCACCCACTTCGTCGAATTCGGCGCCGTCGAGGGGCTGAAGAAGGCGATCGTCGCCGATCCGCGCCGCATCGAGGAAACGCTGAGGAAGTACCGCGCCGACGCCGGCAAGGCCCCGTTGGTCAGTTTCGAGCAGGACCTGAACCGTCTGTTCGTCGGCGACAGCGTCGAGCAGATCTTCGAATTCCTGGAGGCCGACAGCAGCGACTGGGGCAAGACCCAGCTGGCGACGATGAAGACCAAGTCGCCCCAGACCCTGAAGGTGGCCTTCCGCGAGCTGGAGGCGGGAGCGGTGATGACCGACTTCGCCGACAACATGGCCATGGAGTATCGGATCGGCTCGCGCGTGGTGCGGCGGCACGACTTCATCGAGGGCGTCCGCGCCGTGATCGTCGACAAGGACAACGCGCCGAAATGGGATCCGGCCAAGCTTGAAGATGTCTCCGACGCCATGTTGGATGAGATTTTCGCGCCGCTCCCGGCCGATCAGGAGTGGTCGCCGCTGACGTAGCTTGATTGCTGCGCTAGCTTGCCCGCAACGAGAAGACGCCGTCGGAAGGAATACCCATGCGTAAGCCGCTAATCAGCCTCGTCGCCGTGCTCGCCCTGGCGGGCTGCGCCACGACTCCGATGGGGCCGGGGGCGCCGCCACCGCCGCCGGCGACCGACGCGCCCGCCGCGATTCCCGCCAACATCGCCGCGGCCCTGTCCGATTCGAAGCGTCCCGCCGCCGACATGGTCCGCGACGAGAACCGCCTGCCGGGCCAGACCCTGGCCTTCGCCGGCGTCAAGCCGGGCGCCAAGGTCGCAGACCTGATCCCCGGCGGCGGCTATTTCACCCGCATCCTGTCCAAGGCCGTCGGGCCGCGCGGCCACGTCTACGCCTATGTGCCGGACGAGCTGACCAAGCTGGCCAAGCGCGAGCCGGCCGTGACCGCCATCGCCCGGGACCCGGCCTACAAGAACGTGTCGGTGATCCTCAACACCCTGCCCAACTTCGCCACGCCGGAGAAGCTGGACCTGGTCTTCACCGCCCAGAACTACCACGACATGCACAACAAGTTCATGGGCCCGGCCGACCTGTCAGCGGTCAACCGCCAGATCTTCAGGGCCCTGAAGCCAGGTGGGGTCTATCTGGTCGTCGACCATTCGGCCGAGCCCGGCTCGGGCCTGCGCGACACCGAAACCCTGCACCGCATCGACGCCGAGGCGGTCAAGCGCGAGGTCACCGCCGCCGGCTTCATCTTCGAGGGCGAGAGCCGGGTGCTGCGCGACCGGTCCGACACCCGCAAGCTCAGCGTCTTCGACCCGTCGATCCGCGGCAAGACCGACCAGTTCATCTACAAGTTCCGCAAGCCGGCGGGGGCGCGGTAGGGGCGCTTCCAACTCTGAAAGTTGTCATCCCGGAAGCGCGTAGCGTTGTCCGGGACCCAGGGGCGGCTGCACCGCATTCGCCCAGTCCCCTGGATCCCGGACAGCCCCTGCGAGGCTTTCGGGATGACAACCTATTGTGAAATATAACAAAAATTCTGCGCCCACGAAGGCGCGGCCATTGCGCGTGAGGAGACCTCAGATGACCCGCATCGCCTTCATCGGGCTGGGCAACATGGGCGGCGGCATGGCCGCCAACCAGGCCAAGGCCCTGCATCAGGTCAGGGCCTTCGACCTGTCGGCGGCGGCGCTGGAGAAGGCCGCGGCGGTCGGCTGCCAGGCGGCGGGCTCGGTGGCCGAGGCGGTCGCGGACGCCGAGGTGGTGATCACCATGCTGCCCGCCGGCCCGCACGTGCGCTCGGTGTACGGCGAGCAGGTCCTGGCCCATGCGCCGACATCGGCCCTGCTGATCGACTGCTCCACGATCGACGTCGACAGCGCCCGCGCCGTGGCCGGGCAGGCGAGGGCGGCGGGCTTCCGCTTTGCCGACGCCCCGGTGTCGGGCGGGATCATGGCCGCCGAGGCCGGGACCCTGGCCTTCATGGTCGGCTGCGACGCCGCTGATTTCCCAGCCGTCGAAGCGGCCCTGGCCCCGATGTCGCGGGCCACCATCCACGCTGGCGACCATGGGGCCGGCCAGGCGGCCAAGATCTGCAACAACATGCTGCTGGGCATCTCGATGCTGGGGACCTGCGAGGCCTTCGCCCTGGCCGAGAAGCTGGGCCTGGCGGCCGAGCGGTTCTTCGAGATCGCCAGTCAGTCGTCGGGCCAGTGCTGGTCGGTGTCGACCTATTGCCCGGTCCCGGGCGTGGGCCCCTCGACCCCCGCCGACCGCGGCTACCAGGGCGGCTTCGCCACGGCCATGATGCTCAAGGACCTGAAACTGGCCCAGGACGCCGCCGCCAAGGCCGGGGCCGCCACGCCCCTGGGCGCCCAGGCCGAGGCTCTCTACGCCCTGTTCGACGCCAACGGCTTCGGGGGCAAGGACTTCTCCGCCGTGCTGCAGATGCTGCGCGGCAAGCTCGCCGACCTGGCCTGATCGTCCAAAAAAAACCGGGTCTTGAGCGCCTGTTCGTTCACGAAGGCGGCGCGTCCATTCGCGTCATCGCCGGCCTAGGTACATTTCCGTATGTGGACAGCGTGCGTCGCCAGTGCGAAAAGCCAAGCCTTGAGAAGGGACCGATCGGACTCGTCGAAGTCCGTCGGGTGAGAAGACCATGGACTACAAAGCCGCGTTCCGCAGCGCCGTCGACCAGATCCGTGACGAAGGCCGCTATCGGGTGTTCGCCGATGTGAAGCGCCATCGCGGCGCCTTTCCGCGCGCCACCTGGACCCGTCCGGACGGCGGCGAGAGCGAGATCGTGGTCTGGTGCTCGAACGACTATCTGGGCCAGGGCCAGAATCCCGTGGTGCTGGACGCCATGCACGCGGCGATCGACCAGCACGGCTCGGGCTCGGGCGGCACCCGCAACATCTCCGGCACCAACCACCACCATGTCGAGCTGGAGGCCGAGCTGGCCGACCTGCACGGCAAGGAAGCGGCCCTGCTGTTCACCTCGGGCTATGTCTCCAACGAGGCCAGCCTGTCGGCGCTGCAGAAGATCCTGCCGGGCCTGATCATCTTCTCCGACGCCCAGAACCACGCCTCGATGATCGCCGGCATCCGCAACGGCGGCTGCGAGCGGCACATCTTCCGCCACAACGACCTGGCGCACCTTGAGGAACTGCTGGCCGCCGCGCCGGCCGACGCGCCCAAGCTGGTGGCCTTCGAGAGCGTCTATTCGATGGACGGCGACATCGCCGACATGGCCGGGACCGTGGCCCTGGCCAAGAAGTACGGCGCGATGACCTATCTGGACGAGGTCCATGCCGTGGGCATGTACGGCCCGCGCGGCGGCGGCGTCGCCGAGCGCGACGGCCTGATGGACCAGATCGACATCATCGAAGGCACCCTGGGCAAGGCGTTCGGGGTGATGGGCGGCTACATCACCGGCGACGCCGTGGTGGTGGACGCCATCCGCCTGGTGGCCTCGGGCTTCATCTTCACCACCTCGCTGCCGCCGGCCCTGACCGCCGGGGCGCTGGCCAGCGTGAAGTACCTCAAGCAGCACCCGGAGGTCCGCGAAGCCCACCAGGAGCGCGCCCGGACGCTGAAGGCGATGTTCAAGGCCGCCGGCCTGCCGGTGATGGACAACGACAGCCACATCGTGCCGGTGCTGGTCGGCGACCCCCACCACACCAAGCTGATCAGCGACATGCTGCTGGTCGACCACGGCGTCTATGTGCAGCCGATCAACTATCCGACCGTGCCGCGCGGCACCGAGCGCCTGCGCTTTACCCCCACGCCGTTCCACACCGACGACATGATGCGCAAGCTGGTCGGGGCGATGGAAAAGCTCTGGGCCCACTGCAACGTGGCCCGCATGGGCGGCCACGCGGCGTAAAGAGACCTGCTTGTACGATCCGGGTTATGTCCGGGCGCTGGCCGGGGAGGCCGCCGAGCGCCCCGGCTGGACGTCCTTCGCGACCTATTGCCGGCTAAGGGGCGAGGGCCTGCGGCGCGATGCGTTCGTCGCTCTGGACGCCTTTATCGCGGAAGCCGTTCTCTGGTCCTTGCCGGAACGCGTCACCTTCGCCCTCTGGGTAGGCGAGCGCCGTCGGGCCTATGGCGGCCAGGCCGAGGCGGTGCTGCCGGTTCCCCTTTTTCGTCTGCTGGTGCGTCCGACCCTGGAGGATTGGTCGGCGGCGTCACCGGCCGATCCTTGGCCATGGGTCTGGCTCGCGCGCCTCTCCACGGGTGGTTCGACCTATCACGCGCCGGCGGAACCCTATCTGCGCGAGGCGCTGAAGCGCGATCCCGGTCTTGAGCCGGCCCGCATCGATCTCATCGAGAATCTCCTGCGCGACATCACCTACAACCAGCACGAACTGCCTTGGGGGTATATTGGAGACGCCGCCGAAGATGTGGCCGGTCTCGACGAGGCCGAGGCGATGATGGTCGGACTGCCGCCCGAAGTCGAACTGGACCTTCGTCCGCGCGTCGTGCTGGCGCGAAAGGCCGCACGGGACTGGATCGCCGAACGCGGCGCCTAGCGCCCCCGCATCTTGCCCTTGCCCAGCCCGATCGACTTGGCGAAGTCGGAGCGACGCTCGGCATAGGCCGGGGCGACCATCGGATAGTCGCCGGGCAGCGACCATTTGCGGCGGTATTCCTCGGGGCTCATGTCGTAGTGGGTGCGCAGGTAGCGCTTGAGCATCTTCAGCTTCTTGCCGTCTTCCAGGCAGACGATGTAGTCGCGCTGGACCGACCGCGAGACCGGAACCGCGGGCTTGTTGCGCTCGGCGGGTTGTTGGTCGGCCTGGGCGGAACCCAGGGCCGACAGGGCGCCGTGCACCGAGCGGATCAGGTCGGGGATCGCTGCGCGGGCCACCGTGTTCTGGGCGACGTAGGCGGCCACGATCCCCGCGCTTAGGCCCAGAATGTCGACGCCGTCGTCATGGGTTTCCGCCTCGCCGTACGCCGTCGCCATACTCTTTCCACCCTGTCTTCGATCTGCTTGGAAGTCGCCAAAACGCCGCTCCGCCAGACCCTCTGGCGCCGCTTCCTTCGCAACGCCTCGGCTTGGGATGAGGTTCCCGGATTGATCGCGGCGCGAAGGGGGGTAAAGAGAGCGCGACCGAACTCGCCCGAGTCCGACACTTCGACATCTTTCCAGTCTCCCAGCCCCAGGAGAGCGTCCATGACCGCACCGGCCAGCAACATCACCGCCGACAAGAGCGCCTTCTTCGGGGCCGACCTGGCCGCGGCCGACCGCGACATCTTCGACCGCATCGGCCTGGAACTGAATCGCCAGCAGAACCAGATCGAGCTGATCGCGTCCGAGAACATCGTCTCGCGCGCCGTGCTGGAGGCCCAGGGCTCGATCCTGACCAACAAGTACGCCGAGGGCTATCCGGGCAAGCGCTATTACGGCGGCTGCGAATATGTCGACGAGATCGAGACCATCGCCATCGAGCGGGCCAAGGCCTTGTTCGGCGCGGGCTTCGCCAACGTCCAGCCGCATTCGGGCTCGCAGGCCAACCAGTCGGTGTTCATGTCGCTGCTGCAGCCGGGCGACACCTTCCTGGGCATGGACCTGGCCGCCGGCGGCCACCTGACCCACGGCAGCCCCGCCAACCAGTCGGGCAAGTGGTTCAAGCCGGTGTCCTACACCGTGCGCCAGCAGGACCAGCTGATCGACTACGACGCGGTCGAGGAAGTCGCCAAGGCCAACAAACCCAAGCTGATCATCGCCGGCGGCAGCGCCTACAGCCGCCACATCGACTTCGCCCGCTTCCGCCAGATCGCCGACGCGGTCGGGGCCTATCTGATGGTCGACATGGCCCACTTCGCGGGCCTGGTGGCCGGCGGCGTGTTCCCCAGCCCGATCCCGCACGCTCACGTGGTCACCACCACCACCCACAAAACCCTGCGCGGCCCGCGCGGCGGCATGGTGCTGACCAATGACGAGGCGATCATCAAGAAGGTCAATTCGGCGGTGTTCCCCGGCCTGCAGGGCGGCCCGCTCGAGCACGTGATCGCCGCCAAGGCGGTCGCGTTTGGCGAAGCGCTGCAGCCGGGCTTCAAGGCCTATGCGCAACAGGTGATCGACAACGCCCGGGCGTTGTCGGAAGCCTTGCAGACCCAGGGCGTCAACATCGTCTCGGGCGGCACCGACAGCCACCTGATGCTGGTCGACCTGCGCCCCAAGGGCGTGACCGGTCGCGACGCCGAGCACAGCCTCGAGCGCGCCCACATGACCTGCAACAAGAACGGCGTGCCGTTCGACACCGCGCCGTTCACCGTGACCTCGGGCATCCGCCTGGGCACCCCGGCCGGCACCACCCGCGGCTTCGGGACGGCCGAGTTCACCCGCGTGGGCCAGCTGATCGGCGAGGTCGTCAACGGCCTGGCCGCTAACGGCCCGGACGGCAACGCCGAGGTCGAGGCCAAGGTGCGCGAGGAAGTCCTGGCCTTGACGGCCCGGTTCCCGATCTACAACTAATAGGCCTGCATCAGGCGGGAGGGCCTAGATCATGCGCTGCCCGTTCTGCGGCCACATGGAAAGCCAGGTGAAGGACAGCCGCCCGTCGGAAGACGGGGCGGCGATCCGCCGTCGTCGGCTGTGCCCGGAGTGCGGCGGCCGCTTCACCACCTTCGAGCGGGTGCAACTGCGCGAGCTGACCATCGTCAAGCGGTCGGGGCGGCGCTCGCCGTTCGATCGCGAGAAGCTGGTGCGCTCGATCTCGATCGCCACGCGCAAGCGGCCGGTCGATCCCGAGCGGGTCGAGCGGATGGTCAACGGCATCGTCCGCCAGCTGGAAAGCCAGGGCGAGACCGAGCTGCCGTCGTCGGCGGTGGGCGAAATGGTGATGAAGGCGTTGAAGTCGCTCGATGACGTCGCCTATGTCCGCTACGCCTCGGTCTATCGCGATTTCCGGGAAACCAGCGATTTCGCGAAGTTTCTCGGCCAGGAAGGCCTCAGCGACGTCGCCGAGGACGAGCTATAGGCGCATTCTACGATTCGGCTTCGGCGGCAAAGCCGCCGGGGCTACGTTTCGATTTGGCGACGGCGCCGTTTGGTGCGAAGTGACCTGCCCCGTCGAGGAGAAGTCAAAGGACTATGGTGGAAGACAAGATTCGCCTGCTGATCGTGGAGGCCCGGCGCTATTCGGGGCTTTCCGACGCGTTGCTGCAAGGTGCGGCGCAGGCGATCGACGCCCAGGGCGCCGAGTACGATGTGATCACCGTGTCCGAAGCGATGCAGATCCCCACCGCCATCGCCCTGGCCGAGGAGGCCGGTCATCGGCCCGTCGGCGTGCGCTATGACGGGTTCGTGGCGCTGGGCGTGATCATCCGGGGCGAGACCTATCATTCCGAGGTCATGGCCAACGAGACCGCCCGCGGCCTCAACGACCTGTCGTTCGGCAAGCGCCTGGCCATCGGCTACGGCGTCGTCAATGTCGACGAGGAAGACCAGGCCTGGAGCCGGGCCCGCGTCTCCGAGGGCGACCGCGGCGGCAAGGCCGCGCAGCAATGCCTGGAGATCGTTGGCCTGAAGCGCCAGCTGGCGGGGCAATCGCGATGAGCCGGGGCGATCGCATCCAGCCCCGCTCGGTGGCCCGCCTGGCCGCCGTCCAGGCCCTGTACCAGATGGAAGTCTCCGGCGTCGGCGTCGACGCGGTGGTCCGCGAGTTCTCCGAGCATCGGTTCGACCGCGACGTCGACGGGCCGGACGGCGACCGCCTGGCCCAGGCCGACGAGGCCTTCTTCGCCGAACTGGCCAAGGGCGTCGTCGCCCACCAGGCCGGCATCGACCAGGCCATCGTCCGGCGCCTGGCCTCGGGCTGGAAGCTGGAGCGCCTGGACGCCACCGCCCGCGCGGTGCTGCGCTCGGGAGCCTTCGAGCTGATGCACAGGCCCGACGTGCCGAAGGAGGTCGTGATCGACGAATATGTCGAGATCGCCAAATCGTTCTTCGAGGGACCGGAATCCGGTTTCATCAACGGCGCCCTGGACGCCATCGCGCGTGACGCCAGAAGCTGACGACGACTGGTTCGACGAGCCGACGCCGGACGCGGCGGCGGTCGACGACGCGTGGTTCGACGAGGCCGCGGCCCCGGCCGCCGCGCCGCCGGTCGACGAGTTCGGCCTGATCGAGCGGCTGCTGCGGCCGCTGACCCGTGGCGACGCCGCGGCGCTCGACCTGCTGGACGACGCGGCCGTGCTGCCCTCGCGCCCCGGCTACGACCTGGTGATCACCAAGGACGCCATGGTGGCCGGCGTGCACTTCCTGGCGGGCGAGGACCTGGACGTGGTGGCCAAGCGGCTGCTGCGCACCAACCTGTCGGACCTGGCGGCCAAGGGCGCGGTTCCCTACGGCTATTTCCTGGCCGTGGGCTGGCCCTCGGGCACCACCCTGACCGACCGCGAGACCTTCGCGCGCGGCCTGGCCGAGGACGGCGCGCTCTACGACGTCAGCCTGCTGGGCGGCGACACGGTCACAACTTCCGGCCCGATGGTGGTCTCGGCCACCTTCCTGGGCTGGGTGCCCAGTGGCGACGCGGTGCTGCGCAAGGGCGCGCGAGTCGGCGACCGGCTGATGGTCAGCGGCACGATCGGCGACGGCTGGCTGGGCCTGCTGGCCCACTGGGGCGAGGTCGAGGACCCCGACGGCGGCCTGGTGCGCCGCTACCGCCTGCCGCCGCCCCGCCTGGCCATCCGCGACGCCCTGCGCGCCTACGCCCGCGCCGCCGCCGACGTCTCCGACGGCCTGCTGGCCGACGCCGCCCACGTGGCCAAGGCCAGCGGCCTGCGCGTGAATGTCGATCTCGACCGCCTGCCGCTGTCGCCCGGCGCCCGCCACTGGCTGGGCGCCCAGCCGGAGGCCGGCGAGGCGCGGATGTCGCTGGCCTCGGGCGGCGACGACTACGAGATCGTCTGCGCGGTCGATCCCACCGACGTGGCCGCCTTCCAGGCCGCCGCCATGGCCGCCGGCGTCCCGGTGCGCGACATCGGCGAGTTCGTGGAAGGCGAGGGGATCTGCGCCCTGTTCAAGGGCAAGGACATCACGCCCGAACGGCTGGGCTGGCTGCACGGCTGAGCTGGCCATTGGCCGCGCCGATGCACGATCGGCGTTGAATTGGGCCAAAGTGTTTCAAACCAGCAGCCCAATGAAGCGGCGGTGCGGGGCGCCAGGCCTCGGGTCTTCCTGGTCAAGAAATGGGTATGACCCCTCCCTCTTCCATCGCTCGTGTCCTGCCGCTGGCGGCGACGCCGGCCCTGGCCAACAGCCAAGCGTCCAGAAACTGACCATGCTCTCCGGCGGAGGAATAGCGGAGATGGGCAGGGTCGCTGTACAGTGACCGGCCGTCGCGGACGAGCGGGCAGGTCGATCCGTCGCAGAGATAGGCCCTTGGGTCGATGAACTCGACGCCATGCAGGGCCTTGAGGTCTCGATCCATGGCGTAGGATTGGGTGGAGACCTGGTCGAAGTCGAAATCGCGATTGGCGAGCGTCGGTTTGCCGCTGAAGGTCGCCAGGCGGAGTTCGCGCGGCACATCGAATGCGGGGTAGGGCGTCGTACCCAGGATCGCGACGTGTTTGCCTCGGCCGTTCAGGTCGGCGATCTCCACGGCAAGTCTGCGTATCGCCGTGGGGCCGTCGACGTTCACCAGCGGTTTCTCCCCGCGGAAATAGGTCGTCCACATCGACGCATAGAGCACCGAGCCATATCGCGGCTTGCGCATCTCCTTGATCGCGGCCTCGTGGAATTGCGCACAGAGCGATCCGGCCTGCAATTTTTCGACGCCGCTGATCGGCGGGCAACCGCCCTGGGTGAGCAGCACGACGGCATGGTCCTGGAGGCTCGGCGCGAGCAGGTGAGCGCGGGCGAACCACATCTCGGCGAAGGAATCGCCGATCACCACGACATCATGACCAGGCCTTGAAACCCCTACCACACAGGGCCTCAGCGCGCCGTCCAGAGGAGATAGGCCCCCACACGCCTTGTCGGATGGCGCATGGTCGCTGGAGGCGGCCACGGCGTCGGCGTAGAGGATCGGATCGCCCTTGATCCGCGCGGGCAGGCCCGCCGCGAGGACGATCACGGCCGCGCCGACCGCCAGCGCCCCCGCCAGGGCCAGGCCGGCCGAGAGTTTGTAGCCCTGGCTCTTGCCGGTCTTCAACCAGGCTTGGGCGGGACGTTCCACCCAGCGATAGCTCAGACCGCCGAGGATCAGGGACGCGACCAAGGCGCCGAGCGCGTAGGGCCAGGACTTGAGGTCGAAGTAGTTGAGGCCGACGATCAGCGGCCAGTGCCACAGATAGATCGAGTAGGACGCCGCGCCGATGCTCTGCAGAGCGCCCGATCCCAGGACCGTTCCAGGGGCTTGTGCGGCCAGGATCAGGCACGCGCCGACGACGGGGATGGCTTCCAACGCCGTAGGCCATTTGGTTGCGTCTCCAAGAAGGAAGACGCTCAACGCGATCAAGCCGAGGCCGAACAGTTCGACCGCCAAGCGTTGGCGCGCGCCGCGCTGGGCCAGCCAATTGGCGCGAATGGCGATGACGCCGCCGGCCAACATCTCCCAGGCGCGGGCCGGCAGCATGAAAAAGCCGAAGGCGTGCGCGCGGTTCGAAGGCGCCAGATCGCTCGCCGCCGAGAGCGCCAAGGAGAGCAGCAACGCGCTGCCAAGCATCAGGAACCGCGCGCGTTGGGTCCGCACGAAGGGTTTCAAGGCGACGATGACGGCGGGGTAGAGAATATAGAACCACCATTCCACCCCCAGGGACCAAGTGTGGAGGAACCAGTTGGCTTTGCTTTCCTCGGAGAAATATCCGAATTCTCGCCAATACTGGATATTCGATATGAACAGGAGCGATCCGAAACCGTGCTTGGCGGCGGTGGATAGCGTTATCGGATCTAGCGAAAACAATCCAAACAGAAGGACGCAGAACACTACGACGCCAAGAGCAGGGAAAATTCTGGAAAATCTGTCGCGGTAAAAGTTTAAAATATTAAAGGTGTTCTGATCGGTGTTCCCGAAGATGATGCGAGTCATCAGGAAGCCGGAAATCACGAAAAAGACATCGACTCCCAGGTAGCCGGCGGAAAAAAGCGGTACCTGAAAGTGAAACAAGAGAACGAGCGCCACGGCGATGGCGCGCAATCCATTAATATCTTTTCGAAAGTTCATGGACCCCCCGGACGCCTCGCCATATGGCTGTATCGCTCGTGAATGTGCAAGAGGTTGCGGTTCAACGGCGCCTGTCCGGCGCCTCGGAGGCTGTTTCGTCATCCGAGTGACGGCCTGGTAGCAAAACCTCAAGTCTTGTTGGTTAAGGCGGTGGCATGACCCATGCCGCCCTTGCTTCTCGTCGCGCCTTGCTCGCCGCCATTCCGCTGGCGCTGCTGGCCACGACTCCCGCCTCGGCGCGGAGCGAGAAGAAGGGCGAGGGCGAGAAGGCGCCCGATCCGGTGATCAAGCTGCAGTCGATGGCTCTGCCGATCATCGCGGCCGGCAAGCTGGTCAACTACGTCTTCGTGCAGATGACCATCACCCTGAAGCCCGGCGTGCTGGTCACGGTCTTCGAAGGCAAGGAGCCGCTGCTGCGGGACTCCATCGTGCGCGAGGCCCACAACAAGCCGTTCGTGCGTCCCGACAGCTATGTCGCCCTGGACGAAGCCCGGCTGAAGGCCTCGGTGCTGCGCGAGGCCAACGGGCTGATCGGACCGGGCAAGGTGGCGCTAGTGACGGTGGTCAAGCAGACCCCCCGCAACTTCGTCGCGCCGCCGGCCAAGCCCAAGCCGGGACCGCGACCTGCGCCGGCTGGCGACTCCGACCTCGTTCCCTAGCCTCCGGGGAAACGTCCACGGCCGCCGACGCGGGCGAAAGCCTGGCTGAACGCCGTTCGTGCAAGCGGTTGACACCCTGCGCCCATTTGGCACTGTCCTGGCCTTGGCGCCGACCCGGCGTCATCAGGGAGCATCGAGGGGGCATGAGGCCATAGGCCCGCCCGTCGCGTGCGGCCGGGGGCGGTCTCTATGATCGTGATCCTGTCGCGGCGGCGACCCCTCGTGATTGAAACGCGAAGAGGGCGACTGACCGATGAGTTCTTGGCTTTATGTGGCCATAGGGGCCGGGCTGCTGGCGGTGCTGTACGGCGCCGTGCAGACGGCGTCTCTGATGCGGGCTTCGCCCGGCAATGCGAAGATGCAGGAGATCGCCGCGGCGATCCAGGAAGGGGCCCAGGCCTATCTGAACCGCCAGTATACGACGATCGCCATCGTCGGCGTGGTGGTCATCGCCCTGCTGGGCTTCTTCTTCAAGTCGTGGGAACAGCCGGTGGGCTTCGCCCTGGGCGCGATCCTGTCGGGCGCGGCCGGCTTCGCGGGCATGCTGATCTCGGTGCGCGCCAACGTCCGCACAGCTCAGGCCTCGTCGGAGAGCCTGGCCAAGGGCCTGTCGATGGCTTTCACCTCCGGCGCGGTGACCGGCATGCTGGTGGCGGGCTTCGCCCTGATCGGCGTGGCGGGCTATTTCGCCGTCCTGCTGTCGATGGGCCATGAGGGCACCGACCGGGTGGTGGTCGACTCGCTGGTTTCGCTGGGCTTCGGCGCCAGCCTGATCTCGATCTTCGCCCGGCTGGGCGGCGGCATCTTCACCAAGGGCGCCGACGTCGGCGGGGACCTGGTCGGCAAGGTCGAGGCCGGCATTCCGGAAGACGATCCCCGCAACGCCGCGACCATCGCCGACAACGTCGGTGACAATGTCGGCGACTGCGCCGGCATGGCCGCCGACCTGTTCGAGACCTATGCGGTGACCACGGTCGCCACCATGGTGCTGGCCGCGATCTTCTTCGGCGGCACCGAGGTGGTCGGTTCGATGATGCTGTTGCCGCTGGCCATCTGCGCGGTGTGCATCGTGACCTCGATCCTCGGCTCGTTCGCCGTGCGCCTGGGCAAGAAGCAGAACATCATGGGCGCCCTCTACCAGGGCCTGATCGTCACCGGCGTGCTGTCGATCCCGGCGGTCTGGTACGTGATCCACCAGCTGGTGCCGATCCCGATCGAGCTGGACGGCCGGATGTTCACCGCCGACAACCTGTTCTACTGCGGCCTGGTCGGCCTGGCCGTCACCGCCGCGATCGTGGTGATCACCGAGTACTATACCGGCACCAACTTCCGCCCGGTGAAGTCGGTGGCCCAGGCCTCGGTTTCCGGCCACGGCACCAACGTGATCCAGGGCCTGGCCATGTCGCTGGAATCCACGGCCCTGCCGGCCCTGACCATCATCGTCGGCATCCTGGTGACCTATAACCTGGCCGGCCTGTTCGGCATCGCCATCGCCACCACCACCATGCTGTCCCTGGCCGGCTTCATCGTCGCCCTGGACGCCTTCGGCCCCGTCACCGACAACGCCGGCGGCATCGCCGAGATGGCCGGCCTGCCGCCGGAGGTCCGCGTCACCACCGACGCCCTGGACGCCGTGGGCAACACCACCAAGGCCGTCACCAAGGGCTACGCCATCGGTTCGGCCGGCCTGGGCGCCCTGGTGCTGTTCGCCGCCTATACCGAGGACCTGAAGTTCTTCTCGGAGAACGCCACTCCGGGCAGCTTCTTCGACGGCATGGGTCCGGTGACCTTCGACCTGTCCAACCCCTATGTGGTGGTCGGCCTGCTGTTCGGGGGGCTGCTGCCCTTCCTGTTCGGCGGCATGTCGATGACCGCCGTGGGCCGGGCGGCCGAGTCGGTCGTGGCCGAGGTGCGCCGCCAGTTCCGCGAGAACCCGGGCATCATGACCTATGACGTCAAGCCCGAGTACGGCAAGGCCGTGGACATCCTGACCAAGGCGGCGATCCGCGAGATGATCGTGCCGTCGCTGCTGCCGGTGGTCTCGCCGGTGGTGCTGTTCTTCGTGATCCAGGCCATCGCCGGCAAGGTCGACGCCTTCGCCTCGCTGGGCGCCATGCTGATGGGGGTGATCGTCACCGGCCTGTTCGTCGCCATCTCGATGACCAGCGGCGGCGGCGCCTGGGACAACGCCAAGAAGGTGATCGAGGAAGGCTTCACCGACAAGGACGGCGTCCTGCACAAGAAGGGCGGAGACACCCACAAGGCCGCCGTCACCGGCGACACCGTCGGCGATCCCTACAAGGACACCTCCGGCCCGGCCGTGAACCCGATGATCAAGATCACCAACATCGTGGCCCTGCTGCTGCTGGCGATCCTGGCCCACGGCGTCTGATCAAGGACGCAGGGCGTTAAACTCACCTGGCATGACGACGCCCCGGAGGTTTCCCTCCGGGGCGTTTTCATTGGGGTGGACAATCAGCCTAGCTGCGGCGGCCGTCGTGGCGATAGTCCTGGCGATCGTGGCGCTCGGCCCGGATTTGGCGGCTCAGGCGATCGAAGCGGGCGTCCAGGTCGGCGCGCTCGCGCATCGACAGGCCGTTCGACCGGCGATAGTTGGCTTCCAGGCGGCTGAGCGAGCGGAACTCGCCGCGCAGGCGCAGGGCTTCCGAGCGGGTCAGCGAGCCGTTGCGGACGCCCTGGTCGATGCGGTGCTCCAGATTGGCCTGGCGCTGGTTGATGGTCTGCCACGGGGCGGCCTGGGCGGCCAGCGGGGCGGCGGCGACGGTGGCCAGGGCGGCCAGGGCGAGAAGAGTGCGCTTCATGATGTTGTCTCCGACGATGTCCTGTCGGGCGCTCGGCGCGTCCGATCGAGGCCATAAACCCGGTTTCGGCTGAACGTTCCCGGAGCGCGTCGTTGTCTTCGGTTCATGTGGCGGCGGTGAACGGAACACCGCCGCGGCCGTTGTCTGGGCGGGCCGGGTCGATGGTCAGGGTGGTGGAGACGACGGCGCGTGACGCTGCAGCAGGGACTGTCCTTCGGCCTGATCGGCGCGACGGTGCTGTGTTTCATCTGGGGGCGCTGGCGCTACGACCTGATCGCGCTGGCGGCCCTGGCCGTGGGCGTGGCGTGCGGGCTGATCCCGATCAAGTCGGCCTTCGCCGGCTTTTCCAACGACATCGTGGTGATCATCGCCAGCGCCCTGGTGCTGAGTGCGGCGATCTCGCGCTCAGGCCTGGTCGACACCCTGATGGCCCCGCTGCTGCCGCGTCTGAAGGACGAGCGCACCCAGGTTCCCGTGCTGTCGACCGCCACGACGGTGCTGTCGATGGTCACCAAGAACGTCGGGGCCCTGGCGCTGATGATGCCTTCGGCCCTGCGCATCGCCCGCACCACGGGCGTGTCGCCGGGGCGGCTCCTGATGCCGATGTCGTTCGGTTCGCTGGTCGGCGGCCTGGCGGTGCTGGTCGGCACCTCGCCCAACATCATCGTCTCGGAGGTGCGGCGCGAGGCCCTGGGCAGGCCCTTCGCCATGTTCGACTTCATGCCGGTGGGCGGGACCCTGTCGGTGCTGGCGATCGCCTACCTGGCCTTCGCCTATCGTCTGCTGCCCAAGAGCCGGGCGGCGGCCATCGACATCGACGCGGCCCTGGCGGCCAACGCCTATGTCACCGAGGTGGAGGTCCCGGAGGGCTGGAGTTTCGGCCTCGGCCGCATCGCCGACCTGCGGAAGGCGGCCGGGGAGGCGGTGGTCGTCGTGGCCCTGCTGCGCGGCCGCCGGCGCATCGCCTCGCCGCATCCCAACCGCAAGCTCCAGCCCGGCGACGTCCTGCTGCTGGAAGGCCAGCAGCAGGAACTGAACGAGCTGATCGTCAAGGCGCGGCTGAAGCTCAGCGACGCCGACCGGCCGGTCGTCATGGAGGCGCCGACCGACGAGGTGCGGGTGGTCGAGGCGGTCATTGGCGCGGAGTCGGACCTGATCGGCCAGACCGCCCGGGGCATGACCCTGAACGACACCTATGGCGTCAACCTGCTGGGCGTCAGCCGCGCCGGCTATCGCATGGCCGGCCGCCTGGCGACCGTGCGGATGAAGGCCGGCGACATCCTGGTGCTGCAGGGCGCCGAGCAGTTGCTGCCCGCCGCCCTGCAGGCCCTGGGCTGCCTGCCGCTGGCCGAGCGCGAGGTGCGGCTGGGGGGCTTTCGCCACGCCCTGCTGCCGACCGCCATCCTGGCCGCGGCCATGCTGCTGGTGGCGTTCGGCGTCCTGCCGGTGGCCGGCGGCTTCTTCGCGGCGGCTGTCGTGGTGGTGGCCACCGGCGCCCTGCGGATGCGCGAGGCCTATGCGTCGCTGGACGCCCCGGTGCTGGTGCTGGTGGCCGCCCTGATCCCGGTCAGCGACACGGTGCAGGCCAGCGGCGGCACGGACCTGATCGCCGGCTGGCTGTCGGGCGCGTTCCACGGCCTGCCGCCGCTGCTGACCCTGACGGCGATGATGGCCGTGGCCATGGCGGCGACCCCGTTCCTGAACAACGCCGCCACGGTGCTGATCGTCGCCCCGATCGGCCTGGGCCTGGCCAAGCATCTGGGATTGAGTCCGGATCCGTTCCTGATGGCGGTCGCGGTCGGGGCGGGGTGCGACTTCCTCACCCCGGTCGGGCATCAGTGCAACACCCTAGTGCTGGGCCCCGGCGGTTACCGCTTTGGCGACTACGCCCGGCTGGGCGCGCCGCTCACCGCGCTGATCCTGGTGGTGGCGCCCAGCCTGATCGCCCTGGTCTGGCCGTTCGCCGGCCGCTGAGCGCGGCGATGATCAGTACACGTCTTCCGGATCGAGCACCGGCGTGGGGTCGGCCCGGCCATAGGCGTCGAAGGCCGGCGCGGCGGCCGCCTCGGCGACGCCGCGCCGTTCCTGGCCGACATAGTCGTGATCGATCCTGCGGCGGCGGCAGGGACCGAAATAGGCGCCGGCCCGAACGAAGTCGCGCGGGTTGTTGATCACCTCGTTGACCCGGTGCAGCACCCCGCGCGCGGTGAGGGGCTTGGCCAGGAACTCGGTGACGCCGGCCATGCGGGCCTCGTCCAGGCTGGCGCGGGTGGCGTGGCCGGTGACCATGATGATCGGCGTGTACGGATTGGCGCTGGCCGGCGAGGTCCGCACCCAGCGAATGAAGGCCAGGCCGTCGACCGGCTGCATCATCAGGTCGGTGAAGATGATGTCGACTTCGCGCTCGGTGACCGCCTTCAGGGCCTCGACGCCGTCGCTGGCCTCGAGGATCTTGCGCACACCCAGCGACTTGAGGACCGTGGCGATGATCTCGCGCATCGGCGCGTTGTCGTCGATGATCAGCACCGTCAACGGGCGCAGGTCGGGCGCGCTCAAGATCTTCCCCCCGGGGCGGGCGCGGCGCGGCGGCAGGCCGTCGCGACCCTAGGCCCGGAGAATGGAGGCGTCGTCGTTGAGAAAACGTTGATACCGCGAAAAAATGTCGCAGAGAATCAGGTGGTTATTCTTAACGGGTTGCGGCGTGCGTCCGCTGGACCCTAGCGACGGTCCTGCGGACGGTTGCCGGGGGTGTCGTCCTCTTGCGGCAGCATGCCGCCGCGGCCGACGTTGCCCAGCAGCTGTTCGAGGATCGTCATCTCGCGGCCGCGGGTCGGGGTCTCATGGCCGTTATAGGCGATGACCTTGCCGTCCTTCAGCGTGTAGGTGTCGACCGAGGCGACCTTTTCGTCGGCCGGATTGAACTTGATCGCCACCACGTCGCGCTTGATCACCCGCGGCTTGTAGAAGGCGACCCGGTCCGTGGTCTGCGAGATGTAGTACCAGGCGTTCTGGTCGAAGGTCGAGGTGGCCGAGGGCGAGCCCAGCTTTTCGGTGACGGTCGACTTGCTGTCCTCGCCGATCTTCATGTCGGCGGGCTTGGCCTCGATGGCCTGGAAGCCCGAATAGCTCGTCAGCGGCGTACAGCCCCCGGCGACGGCGGCGAGGCCGATGACGGCGGCGGCGAGAACGGCGGGACGAAACATTGAGGCTCCAGAACCTGGACAGGCTGACTTTGACCTATCGCCCGCGCGGGCTTAGTTCAATGGTCCGCGTGGATCGAACGGCTAACTAGTTCCGCGTCGCGGCGAAATCGAGGCGAAGTGATGTTTCTGGACCGGCTGCTCAAACCCAGGCCCGCCAAGGCGGCGGGAGGCAAGCTCTATGCCTCGGCGGTGGCCCAGGCTCGTTCGCCCGCGTTCTACGCCCGGATGGGCGTGCACGATTCGATGGAGGGCCGGTTCGAGCTGTTCACCCTGCACGTGGCCCTGCTGCTGGAACGGCTGAAGGGCGAAGGCGAGCCGGCGGCCGAGGTTTCGCAGGAGACCTTCAACGCCTATACGCGCGGCCTGGACGACGCCTTCCGCGAGATCGGCGTGTCCGACACCGCGGTCGGCAAGAAGATGAAGAAGCTGGTCGGCGCCGCCTATGGCCGGCTCAAGGCGTTCGACGAGGCCGCCAAGGCCTTGCCCGACCGCTCGGTGCTGAGCGCGACCCTGGCCCGCACGGCCTTCGAGGAGCGCGGCGAGGGCGACCTGGCGGGCCTGACCGACTATGTGGTCGCCGCGCGCGACCAGCTGGCGGCCCAGCCGCTGGAGACCCTGCTGCAAGGAGAGGCTCAATGGCCGAAGGCGTGATCGATCCCTGGCCCAGCGCCGTCCCCCTGGGCCGGGTCAGCCGCGGCGGCGTCGACCTGCGCTTCGAGCCGGACCTGGCCGCGCGCCGCGAGATCGCCAAGACCCTGGGCCTGGTGTCGCTGGAGTCCCTGACCGCCGAGGTCTTCCTGCGGCCATGGATGGACGGCGCCGAGGTTTCGGGCCTGATCCGCGCCCGCGTGACCCAGGTGTGCAGCGTGTCGGCCGACGAGTTCGAGGAGCCGGTCGAATCGCGGTTCAGCGTCCACGTCCTGCCGGCCGACAGCGAATACGCGCCCCAGGACGAAGACACCGGCGGCGAACTGGGCATCGATCCCGACGGCGACGATCCCCCGGACGTGCTGGAAGGCGAGACCATCGACGTCTCGGCCTATGTGATCGAGCACCTGGCCCTCGAGCTGGACCCGTTCCCGCGCAAGCCGGGCGCGGTCTTTCAACCGCCGGCTGAGCCCGTGGACCTTTCGCCCTTCGCCGCGTTGAAAAAGCTGAAGAGCGACCCCGGCGCCGGGGGCGAAGGGGCCTGAAATGGCCGAGTCCTTCCGCTTGCGTGATATTCTCGCGGCTGTATCGTCCCGCCGCCTTGCCATCACCCCAGAACGGGCGGTGCGCCGCTACAGGAGCCGATAGCGCCTCGTGCCTCACCCCGTAGTCATTTCGATCGACGCCATGGGCGGGGATCACGGTCCGTCCGTGATCGTGCCCGCCGTGGCGCTGGCCGCCAAGAGCCTGCCCGATGTCCGTTTCCTGCTGCACGGTGACGAAACCCAGCTGAACGCCCAGCTGGCCAAGTGTCCGGACGCCCGCGCCGTCAGCGAGGTGCGCCACACCGACAAGGCCATCTCGATGGAGGAAAAGCCCGCCCAGGCCATGCGCCGGGGCAAGGGCACGAGCCTGTGGAACGCGGTCGAGGCGATCCGCGCCGGCGAGGCCGCCGCCTGCGTCTCGGCCGGCAACACCGGCGCCCTGATGGCGATCTCCAAGCTGATCCTGCGCATGGGCGCCAATCTGGAGCGCCCGGCCATCGTGGCCAGCTGGCCGACCATGCAGGGCGTCTCGGCGGTGCTTGATGTCGGCGCCAATGTCGAGAGCGACGCCAAGCAGCTGATCGAGTTCGCGATCATGGGCGCGGCCTTCCACCACGCGGTGCACGGCTCGCAGCGCCCGACCGTGGGCCTGCTCAATGTCGGCTCCGAGGACCAGAAGGGCCATGAGGAGGTGCGCGAGGCGCATGCCATCCTCAAGGAAACCAAGCTGGACTTCGATTATCGCGGCTTCGTCGAGGGCACCGACATCGCCAAGGGCACGGTCGACGTGGTCGTCACCGACGGCTTCACCGGCAATGTCGCCCTGAAGACCGCCGAAGGTCTGGCCCGGTTCTTCGGGGCCGAGATCCGGTCCACCCTGACCTCCGGGCCGCTGGCCATGCTGGGTGCGCTGATCGCCTCGGGGGCGCTGAAGAAGATGCGCCGGCGCCTGGACCCCGGCCGCGTCAACGGCGGCCCGCTGCTGGGCCTCAACGGCATCGTGGTCAAGAGCCACGGCGGGGCGGACGCCCTCGGCTACGCCTCGGCCATCCGCGTGGCGGTCGACCTGGCCCGCAGCGACTTCTCGGCCGAGATCGACCGCAACCTGAAACGCCTGACCGAAACCGGCCTCAAGTCCGGCGCTGAAGTAGAAAAGGCCGCAGGCGTGTCGGGCGCCGAGGGCCAGGGAGCTTCCGAGTGAGCGTAATTCGTAGCGCCGTCACCGGCGTCGGGGCCTATCTGCCGGACAACATCGTCACCAACGACCAACTGGCCGAGACCGTCGACACCAGCGACGCCTGGATCGTCGAGCGCACCGGCATCCGCCAGCGCCACAAGGTGGCCGACGACCAGCCGGTCTCGGACCTGGCCTTCCGCGCCGCCCAGCAGGCGCTGGAGCGGGCCGGCAGGACCGCCGCCGAGGTCGACCTGATCATCGTGGCCACCACCACGCCCGACATGACGTTTCCGGCCACCGCCACCATCGTCCAGCGCAAGCTGGGCGCGCCGGTCGGCATCGCCTTCGACGTCCAGGCCGTCTGCTCGGGCTTCGTCTACGCGCTCAGCGTCGCCGACGGCTTCGTGGCGCGCGGCCATGCCAAGTGCGCCCTGGTGATCGGGGCCGAGGCCATGACCCGGCTGATGGACTGGACCGACCGCGGCACCTGCGTGCTGTTCGGCGACGGGGCCGGGGCGGTGGTGCTGGAGCCCCGCGAAGGGCAGGGGACCACGGCCGACCAGGGCCTGTTGGGCTTCGCCCTGCGCGCCGACGGGACCAAGCAGGAGCTGCTCTATGTCGACGGCGGGCCTTCGACCACGGGTACTGTGGGCAAGCTGCGCATGCTGGGCAACCAGGTATTCAAGCACGCGGTGATCAACATCTCCGAGGCGATCCATGCAGCCGCCAAGGTGGCGGGCGTGACGATCCCCGAGGTCGACTGGTTCATCCCGCACCAGGCCAACCAGCGCATCCTGGCCGGTGTCGCCCATCGGGTCGGCATCGACGAGGACAAGGTGATCTCGACGGTCGCCCTGCACGCCAACACCTCGGCCGCCTCGATCCCCCTGGCCTTCGCCCAGGGAATCGCCGACGGTCGGATCAAGCCCGGCCAGCTGCTGCTGCTCGAGGCGATGGGCGGCGGGCTGACCTGGGGCGCCTGCGTTCTGCGCCTTTAAGGGTCAAGCTTCGCCGTTTTGGGCCGCCAGCTTGCGCTATCGCCTGAAGTCTCGGCGCTCAGCCTTTGACTCCATGCGATAATCACGGCATGCAGGCTTGAGTTGATGAGAGCGCGTTGCAGAAACACGGGGCTCCACCCCGTCCGACGCGCGCGCTCTGGGGTTTGTCAATCCAGCGTAAGGGGGCGTCATGAAAGGCGCGACATTGACCCGGGCCGATCTCTGCGAGGCGGTCCACGAGGAAGTCGGTCTGACCCGCCAGGACTGTGCGGGTCTGGTCGAACGCACCCTGGATCTGGTCGCCGAGGCGCTGGAGAAGGGCGAGACGGTCAAGCTTTCCGGCTTCGGCGTCTTCCAGGTGCGCGACAAGCGGGCCCGCATGGGCCGCAATCCCAAGACCGGCGAGCCCGCCGAGATCGAGCCCCGCCGGGTGATCGGTTTCCGGGCCTCGCAGGTCATGAAGGCGCGAATCGACCGCGCCTTGGGCGGCTAAGGGACATCATGCGGTGGCGAAGGGGCCCAACGCCTTCCGCACGATTTCCGAAGCCGCCGACGAGCTGGGCGTGCCGCAGCACGTCCTGCGCTTCTGGGAAACCAAGTTCTCGTTCATTCGCCCGATGAAGCGGGCCGGCGGGCGGCGGTTCTACCGCCCGCAGGACATCGCCGTGCTGAGCGGCGTGCGCGCCCTGCTGCACGCCGAGGGCTACACCATCAAGGGCGTGCAGAAGCTGCATCGCGAGCAGGGCCTGACCCACGTGATCGCCGCGGGCCTGGGCGACAACGGCTCGGCCTCGCTGGACGCCCTGGCCGTGGCCGCCGCCGTCGATTCGACTGCGCACGGCGAACTGGCCGAGGAGGCGCGGGACCGGCTGGTGATGGCGCTGGACGACCTGCAGGCCGTCAAAGCCCGGCTGGACGGGCTTTTGCGGGGCCTGTGAGGCCCGTTCGGCCCCCCCTTCAAATCCCTGGGAATTGACCGAGAAATCCCATTGCCCCCGGCAAGGCTCGCACCTATAAGGGCGCTCCTTCCGGACGGAGCGTGGCGCAGCCTGGTAGCGCACTTGACTGGGGGTCAAGGGGTCGCAGGTTCAAATCCTGTCGCTCCGACCATTTCCTCCTCGCGGGGAATGAGACCGGAAGAATGGAAAGGCCGCTCGAAAGGGCGGCCTTTTTCTTTGGCGGTCAGTCGAAGGTGGACATCTGTGTCGACGCCATTCGCAACTTCCGCCGTGTCCTCCAACGCAGAAAAAGCCACAGCGCCGTCCCGGTTGAAAAGACTCCGGTCGCGAGACCGACGCCGAGATATCGCAGCACCTGAGCGCCGCTGGTGAGTTCCTCCGGCGTGAAAGGGATTTGCAGGAAGAGGCCGGCGATGCAGCCAGCGCCGCCGGAAGCCACGAGCCGGGGCACCAGGATCAGGGCGTGGCGCCGCGGCAGGAAGAGTTTGGCGACGACGAAGCATGCCGCCGTCGCGATCGTCGCGACGATCAACAGGAAGATGATGGTGAAGGCCGGTCCCATGACATCCCCCTGCCTCAGCGCCCGATCGGCTTGTCCGCCTTGCCCATCCAGGACATCAGCGGCATCAGCGGCAGGCCCCAGCCCAGGCCGGCGACCACGAAATAGATCAGGTGCACGGCGCGATTGTTCGGCAGGACGTCGTAGAGGCTGGTGAAGGCCCAGATCCAGGCGGCCAGGAACACCAGGATGCCGATCCCGCCGATCAGCTTGCGCAGGCGGGCGGGGATGAGGGGAGCGCTCAAGCGGGTCTCCGGAAGAAGCTCGATACGATGCCGAGGACGGCCAGGAAGAAGATCGCGCCCACGCTGGAGACCAGCAGGCTGCCGAGGAAGCCGTCGAACCGCAGGTCCAGCCGCTGGGCGATGAAGGTTCCGATGAACGAACCGACGACGCCGATCAAGAGCTTGGTGAACAACCCGTGGTGGCGGGCCAGCACCAGGTCGGCGATCCAGCCGGCCAGGATGCCGATCACCACGGCCACGAAAACGCCAACCCCGCTCATGCCAGTCTCCGAACGTCGCCCGCCCTTGGCGCCCACGGCATCATCGCATGCCGCGCCTTACGCGTCATGAGGCCATGGACGCGGGCGCGCGTCGGGCGTACGGCAAGGCTTCGCCGTATTTCGGCCCTCAACTGACGTTCTTTCCGGCTGTCATGACGTCCTTCCTGCGTTCCGATCGTTCAAGGCCCGTGGCCGTCTGGCTGTTCGTCGTGGCCGTCCTGGTGTTTGGCATGGTGGTGGTCGGGGGCGCGACGCGCCTGACCGACTCCGGCCTGTCGATCACCCAGTGGAAGCCGATCATGGGCGCGCTGCCGCCGATGTCGGACGAGGCCTGGCGGGCCAATTTCGAGCTCTACAAGAAGATCCCGCAGTACCGGCTGGTCAACGCCGGCATGACGCTGGAGGCCTACAAGGGCATCTTCTGGTGGGAGTGGGCGCACCGGCTGCTGGGCCGACTGGTCGGGGTGGCGTTCGCCATCCCGTTCGTGTTCTTCCTGGTCCGCCGGATGATCCCGCGCCGCCTGATCTGGCGTTGCGCGGTGCTGCTGGGCCTGGGCGGGCTGCAGGGGCTGGTCGGCTGGTGGATGGTGTCCAGCGGCCTGTCCGAGCGGGTCTCGGTGGCCCCCGAGCGGCTGATGATCCACCTGGGCCTGGCCCTGGGCCTGTTCATCTTCCTGATCTGGACCGCCCTGGACGCCTGGTCGGGCTCGCCGCGCGTCGAGGAGCGCACCGACTGGCGCGGCTGGGCCCTGGGTTTCCTGGGCGCGGTGTTCTTCCAGAGCCTGCTGGGGGCCCTGGTGGCCGGCAACGATGCAGGCCTGGTCTACAATGACTGGCCGCTTATGAATGGCGCGCTGATCCCGGCGGAATACGCCGGCCACGGCTTCTGGGGCACGATCGCCCACAGCCAGGGCGCGGTGCAACTGCATCACCGGCTGATGGCCTACGCCCTGTTCGTCGCCGCCATCGTCCTGGGCGTGGCCGCCGCCCGCTCGCGCCGGCTGCCCGAGGAGGCCAGGCTGACCGCCTTCGTCCTGGTCGGCGTCGTCTGCCTGCAGGCGGGCCTGGGGATCTGGACCCTGATGGCCGCCGTGCCCCTGGCCCTGGGCGTGCTGCACCAGGCCGGGGCGGCGATCCTGCTGGCCACGGCCACCGCCTTCGCCTGGCGGGTGAGAAGGCCCTGAGGCGCCCGCGCAGCGGGCCTCGAAGGACGCACGGCTTTTCGAGGCGACCGCTCAAAGAACTGTCATGAAACGCCAGCAGAGGACATCCGACGTCCTTGCTGGAGCTTATCGTGACCCGCGCCTCCCTGTTCCTCGCCGCCGCGCTCGTGGCTCTGTCCGCCCAGGCTCAGGCCGCGCCCAAGCCGGCCGCCAAGCCGCCCGCGCCGGTGACCAACGCCGCGCCCGCCGACGCCTATTTCCAGGCGGGCCAGGCCGCCCTGGCCAAGGCCCTGACGGTCAATCCCAGGACCGGCAAGGCCAAGAACGTCATCCTGTTCCTGGGCGACGGCATGGGCATCTCGACCGTGGTGGCCAGCCGCATCTATGAAGGCCAGCAGCGCGGCGTCGACGGCGAGAGCAATTTGCTGTCGTTCGAGAAGCTGCCCTGGACGGCGCTGTCCAAGACCTACAGCCACGACACCCAGGTGACCGACAGCGCCGCGGGCATCACCGCCATCACCACCGGGGTGAAGACCCGCAACAAGGTCATCGGGCTGAGCGGGGCCGCCAAGCCCGAAAGCTGCGCCAGCGAGGCGGGGACCCGGGTCGAGACCATCGCCGAACTGGCCAAGGCCCATGGGCTGTCGGCCGGGGCGGTGACCACCACCCGCATCACCCACGCCACCCCGGCCGGGACCTACGCCCACACCGCCTATCGCGACTGGGAAGGCGACGGCGACATGCCGACTGACGCCCTGGCCGCCGGCTGCAAGGACATCGCCCGCCAGCTGGTCGAGGCGCCGGCCGGCGTCCGCCTGGACGTGGCGCTGGGGGGAGGGCGCTCGCGCTTCCTGCCCGAGGCCAAGGACGGCAAGCGGGCCGACGGCCGCGACCTGACCGCCGAATGGCTGAAGGCCCCGAACGCCGCCTATGTGACCACCGACGCCGAGCTGGCGGCCCTGGATCCGGCCAGGACCGGTCCGGTGTTGGGCCTGTTCGCCAACGAGCACCTGCCCTACGAGGTCGAGCGCCCGGTGCTGGGCCAGGGCGTGCCGACCCTGGCGGCCATGGCGACCAAGGCCGTCGACCTGCTGGCGAAGAACCCCAAGGGCTACTTCCTGCTGGTCGAGGGCGGCAAGATCGACATGGGCAGCCACCTGAACAACGCCAAGCGGACCCTGAGCGAGACGGTCGAGTTCTCCAAGGCGGTCCAGGCGGTGCTGGATAAGGTGAACCTGGACGAGACCCTGGTCATCGTCACCGCCGACCATAGCCACGGGCTGGTGATCTCGGGCTACGCCGCCCGCAACGCCCCGATCCTGGGCCTGGCCGGCAACGAGGGCGAGCCGGTCGTGGCCGGCGACGGCAAGCCCTACACGGTGCTCAGCTTCGCCACCGGCCCCGGCGGTCCCGAAGGTTCCAACCTGCGCGCCGACCCCGCCAAGGAAGACACCGACGACATCGACTACCACCAGAACGCCACGGCCTTCCTGGCCAGCTCGGCCCATTCGGGCGAAGACGTGGGCGTGTTCGCCGACGGGCCGGGATCCTACCTGGTGCGCGGCGTGGTCGAGGAGAGCTACCTCTACCAGATCATGCGCCACGCCTACGGGTTCGACGCGGCGGCGAAGTAGGGGCTCTCGTCGCGCCCTCTCCGTTTTCCCTGAAGTTGTCATCCCGGAAGCGCGTAGCGCTGTCCGGGACCCAGGAGACTGGGCGCAAGCGGTGCGGCCGCCCTGGATCCCGGCGCTTCGCTACGCTTCGGCCGGGATGACAACTGAGAAGGGGGATGCGATATGGTATTATAATACCCTATCGCGAAATTCCTTGCTGCATAAGGGTTTGCGGAGTTTCTTGCGCGCGCATTGTTGACAGGCCGCGAACGCTCCTGTACCTGCCGCCCCTCACGCAGACGGAGCCGCTTTCCTTGGCCCCCGACGCACAAGGAATACGGATCAATCCCATGCAAAAGACCACGGCTTCCCTGAAGCCCGCCGAGGTCGAGAAGAAGTGGATCGTGGTCGACGCCCAGGACGCCGTTGTCGGTCGTCTGGCGACGTTCATCGCCATGCGTCTTCGCGGCAAGCACCGGCCCGACTACACCCCGCACGTCGACTGCGGCGACTTCGTCGTCGTGATCAACGCCGACAAGGTGAAGTTCACCGGCAAGAAGCTGGACGACAAGGTCTACTACCGCCACACCGGTCACCCGGGCGGCGTCAAGTCGACCACCCCGCGCAAGCTGCTGGAAGGCCGCTTCCCGGAACGCGTCCTGGAAAAGGCCGTCGAGCGCATGCTGCCCAAGGAAAGCCCCCTGGCGCGCAAGCAACTGACCCACCTGCTCATCTACAACAACGGTGAGCACCCGCACCAAGCGCAGAGCCCCGAAGTGATCGATTTCGCTTCGCGCAACGCCAAGAACACCCGGAGCGCCTAAGTCATGTCCGAAGCTCAAGGCTTTGACGCGCTGGCCAGCCTGTCCAGCAACCCCGAAGCGGCCGCTCCGGCCGAACCCAAGATCGACGCCCAGGGCCGCGCCTACGCGACCGGCAAGCGCAAGAACGCGATCGCCCGCGTCTGGATCAAGCCCGGCAAGGGCTCGATCACGATCAACGGTCGCGACCAGGAAGTGTACTTCGCCCGCCCCGTGCTGCGCATGATGATCGCCCAGCCCCTGGAGGTCACCGACCGCCTGGGCCAGTTCGACGTCGTCGTCACCGTGGAAGGCTCGGGCCTGTCGGGCCAGGCCGGCGCCGTGCGTCACGGCCTGTCCAAGGCCCTGACCTACTACGAGCCCGGCCTGCGCACCCTGCTGAAGCCGCACGGCTTCCTGACCCGCGACAGCCGCGTCGTCGAGCGTAAGAAGTACGGCAAGGCCAAGGCCCGCCGCAGCTTCCAGTTCTCGAAGCGCTAGGCGTCCCGACACCGAAGAAAGAGGCCGCGGTTTCCGCGGCCTCTTTTTTTTTGCCCGGAATCCCCGAATCTGCCGGTACCTTGCGGCCCGATCGATGGCCGCAGTCACGTTTGCTGATGCGCTTCCATCTCGCAGCGGATGTCGAGGGCGTCATGGAAGTCAGTCAGGTCGTCCGGGAGTCGATCCTGCAGGTGGGCGCCAAGCGCGTCATGCTCGAACAGGCCCGGGACGCCCTGGAGACGATCGTCCTGGGCCCGTCGCAGGGCGACTACGGGTTCGACCCGGCCCACGTCCCCAATTCGTTCAACCTCTGCTACCGGTCGCTGGACCTCAAGCACTGTTACGCCCTGTACCAGCGGACCATCGCGATGTGTCCGAACCTGAAGAACGTGGTGCTGTTCTATTCGGTGTTCTCGCCCGGCGCCGTGCTGGAGCGCAGCCTCGACGAGAGCGACATCGGGCCGTTGTTCAGCGCGCTGTTCGAGCTGGATGTCGAGTACCCGGCCGACCCTCTCAACAATCTGGCGAAGGCCCTGACCCAGCAGTTGCAGGAGGGCATGGCCGCCACCCTGATCGAGGAGGCCGCCACGCTGGACGGCCGCGCCGGCTTCCTGCCGAACGACAAGGCGGGGGCCGCGACGGAGCAGTTCCAGACCCGCCTGCTGGCCGACATCCGGCGCAACTACGAAGCCGGGGCGGACTATTACCTGCTGAAGATCCTGGCCCTGGCCAATCGCCTGGGACACGGGGTGACCATCGTCATCCCGCCGGTGACCCCGCTCTATCGAAACACCCTGAACACCCGGTCCAGCGTGCTTTTCCGTGAGCTGATCGAGGTGGTGGGGCTGTTTCCCTGGACCGTGCCGATCAAGATGCTCAACGCCTATGACGACGAGTCCTACGAGGGCTCGTTCTTCGTCGACAGCGACCACCTGGACGCGCGCGGGGAGGGGACGCGCCGACTGTCGCGGGCGATCGCCGAAAGGGTCCTGGGCTCGGAGGCCGCCGCCCAGGTTGTTGCGGCGCAATAAACCGCCCGGACCTGGATCAAAGATCCGTTTCGCTCCCCGGCGGAGTAGGCTAGATCGTCCGCTCCTCATGGTTCGGGTACGGGAGGGCGCATGGCCCCCAAGGTCTTCATCGACGGCGAAGCGGGCACCACCGGGCTGCAGATCCGCGAACGCCTGGTCGGCCGCAAGGACCTGCAACTGGTCTCGATCGACCCGGACAAGCGCAAGGATCCCCAGGCCCGCAAGGCGATGCTGAACGGCGCCGACGCGGTGATCCTGTGCCTGCCCGACGACGCGGCCAAGGAGGCCGTGGCGCTGATCGAGGACCCGAAGGTCAAGGTCATCGACGCCTCGACCGCCCACCGCACCGCGGCCGGCTGGACCTACGGCTTCCCAGAACTGGACGAGGAGCAGCGCGGCAAGGTCGCCTGGTCGACCCGGGTGTCGAACCCCGGCTGCTATGCGACGGGCGCCATCGCCCTGGTCCGGCCGCTGGTCTCCAACGACATCATCGCCGCCGACCTGCCGCTCTCGTTCAACGCCGTGTCGGGCTACACCGGCGGCGGCAAGGCGATGATCGCCGAGTTCGAGGACGAGACCTCGCCGAACTACACCAAGGTCCCGTACCGCATCTACGCCACGGGCCTGAACCACAAGCACCTGCCCGAGATCCAGGCCCACGGCGGCTTGCTGACCCGGCCGATCTTCACCCCGGCCGTCGGGCGCTACGCCCAGGGCATGCTGGTCGAGCTGCCTCTGCATCTGAGCATGCTGAACGGCAGCGTCTCGATGACCGAGATCCACGAGGCCCTGGCCGACCACTACGCGCGCGAGGCCTTTGTCGAGGTGGCGTCGCTGAACGAGACCAAGGGCCTGACCACCCTGGACCCGGAGGGCCTGAACGGCACCAACCGCCTGAAGCTGTTCGTGTTCGGTTCGGAAAGCAGCGGCCAGGTGCGCCTGGTGGCCCTGCTCGACAACCTGGGCAAGGGTGCGTCCGGCGCGGCGGTCCAGAACCTGAACCTGATGCTGGGACTGAAGGAAGGCGCGGGGCTTTAGACGCGAGGCGTTCGATGTGACGCTTTGGCTGGAAGCCTCGTCGCGAGTAAAGGCCCTTCGGCCGATCGTCCGAAAGCCGGGCGCGATTTCTCGGCCCGACTCTTGGAAGACTCGGTTTGTTCAGTCTATTGCGGGCGTCGACGCACCTACGGTAGGCCGCCGACCTCGAACTCGGCGAAATCGAAGCTCACAGTGAAAAACGATTGGGCGCCCGAACTTATCGAGTAAGCGACGAAGTACCCATTTCTTGGTCGAATGGATCCCCAGGCGTAGGCAAGATCTCCTGGGCTGACGCTGCTGGAGGCGACCGGCATGTTCAGGATCGGCCCATATAGAACAGCTCCCACAACGGCGGATTTGAAGGCGAGCTGATTGTGCGCCAGATCAGACCGGCCTTCGACCATTCCGGTCATGCTTGTGACGTTGGGGCCGATTACCCCTTTCGACGCCTGAACGACATCGACCGTGAAGCCATAGGAACCTGACGCGTCGGCCGTGCTGGGCGTTGCGAATTCCACGCTCACCCAAGGGTTAACGGTATTGCCGGTGACAAACTTGTATCCACGGGCCGCGCTGTAAGCGCCGTCGGGAATCGAAGTCGCCCATGCGGATACGAATTCCGCGAGGACGAATATCGCGTTAGCTGGGCCCGAGAACTCCACACCTTCCCGCCAGATGTTCGGGTTTTCAGTGCAGGTCGCACCGATCTCGATCCAGGTTCTGACGTTTTGTGTCGTCGCTTGCGTTCCATACTGAGTTGTTCCATCGCCGTTGACGACGTAGGCCTTGGCCACTCCCCCAGAAGTGATGGGGATGACCGCGCATGCGAATGCGCGTTTCTGGCGTGAAAACTGCTGAAGACGTTCAGAAGAGGCTTGGCAATACAGATACTCCAGACCGGATGTCTTTTTCTGGAATACGAGATATCGGACGCATCCATTGAACCGTTTCCTCAGCGAGGCGTAGTCCCCAACCTGGTAATAGGGCCAACCACTAGCGCCATCATTGATGTTCTTGGTAAGCAGGGTGGTGAGCGCGCCGCCGGCGGCGCCCGTATCATCGCCTCGTGTGACGATGGATACGGTAAATGCGGTCGATGTGGTTGGAACGCCTGAAAGCTTTTCAAGCGTCGCTGTGAATGACGTATTCGCCGTTACGCTCAAGACGCGTAGCGGGGTTTGCAGACAGGCTGGCGGGGCGGGTGAATTGCACTGGACCAGTTCACCAGGGACGAGGCCGTCGGTGTTCGTGGTCAAAAAATTTACGCTCGCTCGTCCGTCCGGCAGCACCACCCAATTGATCCCGGTGACCTGAAGATCACCGCGCCGACCAGAAAAATCTTCTTTCCATTTTTTGACGATCAAAGATCCATCGACGACTTGAAAATCTGGATTGGGCCATTCGTTGTCCAGGGCCGACATAATTGTCTCCAAAGTTGGTTACCCAGATGGAGCATGCGATGGACGTTCGACGCGAACGCTCGTTGCACGCGCCGGGTGAGGATCACCCGGTAGGGTGTATCCATCATGGAGGGAGGGGGCGTCAGAAACGGTCGCTCTCGACGCCGCTATTCATGGAAGCTCGCCTCAGGCTCGCCAGCGATAGTGCCCCACCGCGGTGTGGAGCTTGAACATCCACAGCGGCTCCTCGCGCGCCCCGCCGCCGATGTTGTGGACCACCCGCACCCGCCCGGGGCCTTCGCTGACGACGCCGATGTGCGGGCGGCCGCCCCAGACGCGCCAGGTCAGTATGTCGCCGGGCAAGAGACCGTCGAAGCGGTCGCCGGCGGCCTTGGCCGGCGCGACGGCCAGGCGAGCACGCTGGCGCGTCAGATAGGTTTCCAGGTTCAGCACCCGGCGATGGTCGATATTGGAGTCGGGCCCCTTCAGTCCCCAGGCGCGTCGGGAAGGATAGGCGTCGAAGTTGCGGGTCATGTCCTCGTGGACCAGCTGCTGCAGGTCCACGCGCCAGGCGTCGCGGGCGGCGCGGATCAGCACGTCGGCGCAGACGCCGGTCGAGCGCAGCACGTCGCCATTAGGGTAGGGGATCGCACGGTAGCTGGGGTCGTAGTCCTTGGTGACGCCGACCTGGCTGCGCGCGGCCTGGGCGAGGCGCTGGCCGTTCGAGGCGACGGCCGGGCGCGCGAAGGCCTGGCGCGCGCCGACCATCGGCGAGGCGACCAGAATGCCCAGGGCGGTCCGGCGGTTGAGTCCCATGCCCGCAAGCTCCAGTACAATCCTGGCGAGTTTTGGGCGAAGCTCGTTCGCCGTCAGCTGGCCTCGGATTCCAGGAGCCTGGGGCCCGAACCCTGCGCGCCCAGCACGTCCTGAGGATTGCGGAGCGGGCAGGTCTTGAGGGACAGGCAGCCGCAGCCGATGCAGTCGTCCAGCTGGTCGCGCAGCTGGCCCAGCTTGCGGATGCGCTCGTCCAACTCGGACCGCCAGGCGCGCGACAGCTCGGCCCAGTCGTCGGCGGTCGGCGCGCGGCCGTCGGGCAGGCGGGCCAGGGCCGCCTGGATCGTGGCGAGGGGGATGCCCGTGCGCTGGGCCACCTTGATCACCGCCACCCGGCGCAGGATCCCGCGCGGATATCGCCGCTGGTTGCCCTCGGTCCTCAGGCTGCGGATCAGGCCCTTGGCCTCATAGAAGTGCAGGGTCGAAACCGCCACGCCGCTGCGCTTGGCCACCTCGCCGACACTCAGCGTGCCGCCGGGAAAGACAGGTTCATCGAGCCTGGACATTCGCGCTTGACCTCAACTTTGGTTGAGGTTTTACAGGGAAGGCTCCTTCCACGGCAACGCCTTTCCAGGAGCCTCCATGACCACGCTCACCGTTCCCGATCGCGCCACGGTCGCCGCCGCCCTGTCCGATCCGCCGGTCTTCAGCATCAGCATCATCCAGACCAAGCCCGGCAAGTTCGACGAGTTCGTCGCCCTGCAGCACGCCCAGTTCCTGCGTGTGCGCGGTCAGGTCCAGGGCGTGCGCGGCAGCCGGATGCTGAAATCGCCGGCCAAGGGGGTGGTGGTGCTGATCTCGTCGTTCGAGACCGCCCAGGACGCCGAGCGTTTCCGCCGGGATCCGCGGTTCACCGAGCACCTGGAACGCGTGCAGCCGCTGATCGACCGCGCCGAGGCGATGCCGGTCGAGCTGGCCTATGAGATGGGGCTGATCTGAGCGGGCTCGCACGGCATCTGACGAGCCCATCCTCATGGTGTCCTCCCGGAAGCCACGTAGCGCTTGCCTCGGGATCCAGGTGAACCGCAAGGCCTTCGCCCGGCCCCCTGGGTCCCGGACAGCCTCTGCGAGGCTTCCGGGATGACAACCTGTTACGTCGCCACGTTCGACCGCACCCGGACATAGCTGCCGGGGGCGTCCTCGAGCGGCTTCAACGGTCCCTTGGCCGGGTCGCGGGCCGGGATCTGCGTGCCGGACCTGGCCTTCAGCCAGGTCGCCCAGTGCGGCCACCACGAGCCGGGATGCTCGACCGCCCCGGCCCGCCAGCCCTCGACCGAGCCGGGCAGGTGCTCGTTGGTCCAGTGCTGGTATTTGTTGGCGTCCGGATGGTTGATCACGCCGGCGATGTGGCCCGATCCGGCCATGGTGAAGGTCACCGGCCCGCCGAACGCCCGCGCGCCGCGATAGACGCTGCGATAGGGCGCGATGTGATCGTCCTTGGAGGACTGCACGTAGATCGGGATCTTGACCTTCGACAGGTCCAGCGCCTCGCCGCCCAGGGTGAGCCGGCCCTGGGTCAGGGCGTTGTCCTTGTAGAAGTTGCGCAGGTAATAGAGGTGCAGGGCCTTGGGCATGCGCGTCTGGTCGGCGTTCCAGAACAGCAGGTCGAACGGCCGCGGCTCCTTGCCCATCAGGTAGTTGTTGATGAAGAACGACCAGATCAGGTCGTTGCCGCGCAGGCTGTTGAAGGTGTCGGCCATCGACTGGCTGGGCAGGTAGCCGCCCTGGCGGTCGATCTGCTCCTCGATGGTCTTGATCCAGGCCTCGTCGGTGAACAGCAGCAGGTCGCCGGCCTCGGAGAAGTCCTGCTGGGCGGCGAAGAACGTGGCCGAATTGATCCGCTTGTCGCCCTTGGCGGCCATGTGGGCCAGGGCGCAGGACAACAGGGTGCCGCCGATGCAGTAGCCGACGGTGTTGACCCGGTCGACGCCGGTCTGGGCCATCACCTGCTGGCAGGCGTCATAGATCCCCTCGAACATGTAGTCCTCGAAGGTTTTGTCGGCCTGGCGGTTGTCGGGATTGACCCACGAGGCGACGAACACCGTGAAGCCCTGGCCGGTCAGCCAGCGGATCATCGAGTTCTCGGGGCGCAGGTCCAGGATGTAGAACTTGTTGATCCAGGGCGGGAAGATCAGCAGCGGGATCTCGTGCACCGTCTCGGTGGTGGGAGAAAACTGCAGCAGCTGCAGGATGTCGTTCTGGTAGACCACCTTGCCGGGGGCGGTGGCGACGTTCTCGCCGACCTTGAACTTGGCCAGGTCGGTCTGGCTGATCGCCAGCTGGCCGCCGCCGCGCTCCAGGTCGGCGGCGAAGTTCTCCATGCCGCGCACCAGGCTTTCGCCCTTGCTCTGCATCACCTCGCGCAGGGCGGCGGGGTTGGAGATCAGGAAGTTCGACGGCGAGAACGCGTCGGTCAGCATCTTGGTGAAGAACTCGACCCGGCGCTTGGCGCCGGGATCGACGCCCTCGGCCTGCGAGACCAGCTCGTTCAGCCAGTTCGACGACAGCAGGTAGCTCTGCTTCATCATGTCGAACATCGGGTTCGAGGCCCAGTCGGGATCGCTGAACCGCTTGTCGCCGTGGGCGGGGGTGACCACGGGCTGGGTCGGCTCGCCGGTCATCTTGCGGGCCGCCGACTGCCACAGGTCCATGTAGCGGCTGAACAGGTCGGCCTGGGCGCGCAGCAACCGGTCGGGCTGGGCGGCCAGGCTGGTCATCACCTCGTTGAAGGCCGGGCCGACGTGGAAGGGATCGGGGCTGAGGGCGGCCGGGCGGTCGGCCTGGCGCAGGGCGGCCTCGGCGATCGCGCCCTGGGCGGTGACGGCGGCGCGGGCCAGGTTGGCCGACAGCGTCTCCAGCATCTGGCGCTGGTCGGGCGACAGGAAGGTTTCGAAGTCGGGCAGGGCGCTGGAGACGGGCGGCGGATCCGGCCGTTCGGGGCGCGTGGCCGATTCGGCCGCCTTGGCGCGGGAGTCCGGCGCGCGATCCGGTGAAACCTTCGGCGTGGCCTTTGTCCTGGTCTTGGCTGCGGATGGCGCCGCATCCGCCTTGGCCGCCGGCTTTTTTCGCGTTTTGGGGGAGGTTTGGGTCGTGGCCATGGACTTCCTTCCGCCGTCTTGTCGTGAGCCATCTCGCCTTGGCGGTGCGGATGGCCTTTCGCTCGTCGCGATCATCGCATAAGACCTGAGACAAGATGAACGACGAAACCGGTAAAATCGTACGTCTTGGCGTACTCTTTCGCGGCGCGGCTCTCACGAGCCTGCTGGCGGGACTGACCGCGTGCGCCTCGTCGATCTCGCCGTTCACGCCGCCGCCGGCCGATCCCGGCTCGCCGGTGGCCGCCGCGGCCAACGCCGCCGCCAAGGATTCCAAGGACGCCGTCGCGCCGCGCTTCATCGACATTCCGGCGATCCCGACCGACGTGCGCACGCCTGTCCAGTTCAAGAAGGCCGTGGGCGCCGAGAAGATCGCCGCCGACAAGCTGAAGCGCGACACCGCGCCCAGCACCTGGACCCTGTCCGACACCGAAGGCTATGCGTCCAAGGCCCGCAAGATCGGCAAGGCGCCGCCGAGCGACATTCCCACCGATGCCGACCGCGCCGCGACCGAAGCCTTCGCCAAGGCGGCGCGCGAGCGAGCTACCGCGCCTCCGTCCAAGCCCCAATAGGGCGACGGAGGCATAAAATTCCCGTAGCTGGCTTGGCTATGCCCCGCTCGGGGTCTATCCATGCCCGACATCCGCTCCCGGCGCGCCGCTGCGGCGCATTGAGCATTTCATGACCTCCGATTTCCATCGCATCCGTCGCCTGCCGCCCTACGTCTTCGAAGAAGTCAACAAGATCAAGGCGCGCCTCCGCGCCGAGGGCGTCGACATCATCGACTTCGGCATGGGCAATCCCGACATGCCCACGCCCAAGCATATCGTCGACAAGCTGATCGAGACCGCGCGCGACCCCAAGGCCGGCCGCTATTCGGCCTCCAAGGGCATCGCCGGCCTGCGCAAGGCCATGGCCGGCTATTACGGCCGCCGGTTCGGCGTGAAGCTGAACCCCGACACCGAGGTGATCGCCACCCTGGGCTCCAAGGAGGGCTTCGCCAACCTGGCCCAGGCCCTGACCGCCCCCGGCGACGTGATCATCTGCCCCAACCCGGCCTATCCGATCCACGCCTTCGGCTTCATCATGGCCGGCGGCGTGATCCGCCACGTGCCGGCGCTCTCGCCCGAGCAGTACCTGTCCAACATCAGCCGCGCGGCCAAGCACTCGGTGCCGCCGGCCAGCGTGCTGATCCTGTCCTATCCGTCCAACCCGACCGCCCAGTGGGTGGACCTGGACTTCTACAGGGACGCCGTCGCCCTGGCCAAGAAGCACGAGCTGCTGGTGATCAGCGACGTGGCCTATGGCGAGATCTATTTCGACAACAACCCGCCGCCCTCGATCCTACAGATCGACGGGGCCAAGGACATCGCCGTCGAGGTCAATTCGCTGTCGAAGACCTACGCCATGGCCGGCTGGCGCGTGGGCATGGTGGTCGGCAACGCCCGGATCTGCGCGGCCCTGGCCCGGGTGAAATCGTATCTCGACTACGGCGCCTACACGCCGGTGCAGGTGGCCGCCGCGGCCGCCCTGAACGGCCCGCAGGACTGCGTCGACGAGATCCGCGGCATCTACAAGAGCCGCCGCGACACCCTGGTGTCGTCGATGAAGCGCGCCGGCTGGGAGATCCCCAACCCGCCGGCCTCGATGTTCGCCTGGGCCAAGATTCCCGAGCCGTTCGAGGCCGCCGGCTCGATGCTGTTCTCGCGGCTGCTGATCGAGGAGGCCGGCGTCGCCGTCGCCCCCGGCATCGGCTTTGGCGAGTATGGCGAGGGCTATGTCCGCATCGGCCTGGTCGAGAACGAGCAGCGGATCAAGCAGGCCGCCCGCAACGTCAAGAAGTTCATCGCCAACGCCGACACGATCCTGGCCAAGGCGCACAACAAGATGGAACAGGTCTAGGGCGCGGACGCGCTGCCCGGCCGCAGAGTTTAGGAACGCGAACATGACCCAGAAGACCTGGCGCGTCGGCGTCGCCGGCCTCGGCACCGTCGGCGGGGGGCTGCTGCAGTTCCTGGCCGAACAGCCCGACTTCGCTCCCGCCGGTGACAGGGCGGTGGTGACGTCGGTCTCGGCCCGCTCCAGGTCGCGGCCGCGCACGGTCGACATCTCGGGCCTGGCCTGGTTCGACGACCCGGTCGCCCTGGCCTCGTCGCCGGACGTCGACCTGTTCGTCGAGCTGGTCGGCGGCAGCGACGGTCCGGCCAAGGCCGCCGTCGAGGCCGCCCTGAAGCTGGGCAAGCCGGTCGTCACCGCCAACAAGGCCCTGATCGCCGAGCACGGCGCCGAGCTGGCCGCCCTGGCCGAGGCCAACGACGCCCCGCTGCTGTTCGAGGCCGCCGTCATGGGCGGCACGCCGGCGGTGAAGATGCTGCGCGAGGCCATGGTCGGCGACGAGGTGGTCGGCGTGGCCGGCATCCTCAACGGCACCTGCAACTTCATCCTCAGCGAGATGGAGAAGACCGGCCGCGACTTCGCCGACGTGCTGCGCGAGGCGCAAGGGTTGGGCTACGCCGAGGCCGACCCGACCATGGACGTCGGGGGCTTCGACGCCGGCCACAAGATCAGCATCCTGGCCGCCCTGGCCTTTGGCTGCGCGCCCAAGTTCGACGCCGCCGAGATCGAGGGCATCAGCGAGGTCGAACTGCTGGACATCAAGCTGGCCAAGGACTTGGGCTATCGGATCAAGCTGGTGGCCGGCGCCGCCAAGAGCGACGACGGCGTGTCGGTGAAGGTGCATCCGTCCCTGGTTCCGCTGGAGCATCCCCTGGCCCAGGCGGGCGGGGCGCTCAACGCCCTGTTCATCGAGGGCAAGCGGATCGGCCGGATCTTCATCCAGGGACCGGGCGCGGGCGCGGGCCCCACCGCCGCCGCCGTGGCGGCCGACATCGCCGACGTGATGACCGGCGCGCGACGCCCGGTGTTCCAGGCGCCCGCCGGCCAGTTGAAGCCGTTCGTGGCCGTGGATCCGACCCGCTCGGTGGGCAAGGCCTATCTGCGGATCATGGTCCGCGACGAGCCCGGCGCCATCGCCGCCATCTCCGAGACCCTGGCCGAATGCGCCGTGTCGATCGACAGCTTCCTGCAGAAGCCCGTCGAGGGGGCAGGGGGCGTGCCGATCGTGCTCGTCACCCACGCGACGCCCGAATCCAACCTCCTGGACGCGATTAGTCGCATCGAAAAGCTGCACGCCGTGCTAGAGCGTCCCCGCCTTTTGCGCGTCGCGCGCATCTGAGAACCGCGCCAAGCGGTCGGACCGAAAAGCCTCGCCTAGGCTGGGAGACGTTGATGAGTTCGAAGACCCTGGACCGCGCGCTGGTCCTGGACGCGGTCCGCGTGACCGAAGCCGCCGCCATCGCTTCGTGGACGATGGTGGGTCGGGGCGACGAGAAGGCGGCCGACCAGGCCGCGGTCGACGCCATGCGCAACGCGCTGAACGAGCTGGCCATCGACGGCGAGATCGTGATCGGCGAGGGCGAGCGCGACGAAGCGCCCATGCTCTATATCGGCGAGAAGGTCGGCACGGGGCAGGGCCCCGCCATCGACATCGCCCTGGATCCGCTGGAAGGCACCACCCTGACGGCCAAGGCCATGCCCAACGCCCTGGCTGTGATGGCCTGGGCGCCCAAGGGCAGCCTGCTGAACGCCCCCGACACCTACATGGACAAGATCGCCTGCGGTCCGGGCCTGCCGGCCGGGGTGATCGACCTGGACAAGTCGCCCGCCGACAACATCAAGGCCGTGGCCGCCGCCAAGGGCGTCGCGCCCGAGCAGATCACCGTCTGCGTGCTGGATCGCCCGCGCCACGCCGAGATCATCGCCAGCGTCCGTTCGGTCGGGGCGCGGGTCAACCTGATCACCGACGGCGACGTGGCCGGGGTGATCGCCACCACCGACCCCTCGACCGGCATCGACCTCTATGTCGGCTCCGGCGGCGCGCCCGAAGGCGTGCTGGCCTGCGCGGCCCTGAAATGCGTCGGCGGCCAGTTCCAGGGACGGCTGCTGTTCCGCAACGGCGACGAGCGCGCCCGCGCCGCCAAGTGGGGCATCACCGAGCTGGACAAGAAGTACGATCTGCACGAGATCGTCCGCGCCGACGCGATCTTCGCGGCCACCGGCGTCACCTGGGGCAACCTGCTGGACGGGGTGACCTACAAGGACGGCTTCGTCCACACCCACACCCTGGTCATGAACTCGTCGACCGGCACGGTGCGCGAAGTGCGGATGAAGCGGAAGGCCTAGCAGGCCGTTGAAGAAGTCTCCCGGCGGGCGATGAAGTCGGCTTCGTCGCCGCTGTGGAAGCAGATTTGGCC
>NZ_JBWKPX010000036.1:0-45885 GCF_059418465.1 Caulobacter sp. GW821-FHT09A05 | reverse complement strand
TCATGCCCCACGGCACCCGCCGGCGCATCGTCCGCGCGCTCAAGTCCCTCAAGGGCAAGGCGCTTCAGAACCCCTGGAAGAAGCACGACAACATCCCGTTATGACCCGAAAACACGTCGCGGTCCCTGTGCTCGCCGCCCTGCTGCTGGGCGCCTGTGCGAGCACGCCTCAAGGCGAGCCCATGACGTGGGGCTATGCCGAACCTCCGGATGCGGAAGGTCCAAAGCTGGCGTTCGGGGTCGACGGGACCGACAACCTGGCGGTGCTCTTCCTCTGTGATCCGGCGTCGGGCTCGATCACGTTCAACGTGCCGGTCGGAGGCGGGCCCGAGGTCGCCAGGGTGAAGCTGAGAAGCGCTGGCGTCGTGCGTCGCTATGACGTCCTTCCCTCCGAGCCGGACGGCTACGAACTCGCCTACTTCAGGACGGATCGCGGCGATCCGGTCCTGAAGGCGTTCGCCAGGTCGGGCGGGCTGGCGATCGACGTCTACGGCGCCTTCGTATCGCACGACGTGAAGACGGCGCCGGAGCGCGAGGCGGTCGCCAGCTTCGCGAAGGCCTGCGGGTTGGGCTGAGGCCCGACGCTAGCCTGCTAGTAGACGACGTCCGCCTCGCCGCGCAGCGGCTTGAGCGCTTGCGCCCGGGCCGTGTCGCCGACCCGCCTGACGCCGATCGTCCCGTCCATGGTCTTGACCGTCACCACGCCGTCGGCCCCCGGCGCGACGCGCAGGGCGCGCAGCAGTTGCGGGCCTTCGCCCCAGTCCAGGCGGACCTCCAGCATCAGCGAGCCTTGCTCGCTCCAGCCGGCGAACACGTAGCTGAGGGTCATCGGCGGCAGGTCGACCGGGCCGCGCTCCACGTCCAGCGCGTTGGTGGCGCGGCTGCCGTAGGACCATGACAGGTTGACGCTCATCATCGCCGTCTGGGCCTCGACCCAGTTGGCCTGGGCGCCGCTTTGCGGCAGGCAGGCGGCGGCCCAGCGGGTCGGCGACTTGCCCTTCGGCTTGTCGTCCTGACGCGGGGCGCACCAGACCAGGCCCGTCGTCCCGGCCCCGGCCATCGGCACGCCGTAGAGGGGCTGGCCGACCGGCAGGGCCTTGTCGAAGAACCAGCCCTTGCCGCGCACCTCCTGCCTGAGCACGCCGGTCACGCCATGGCGCACGCCCACCGTGAAGAACGGCTGGCCCTTGGCGACGTCGCCCGCGACGACGATCGGCGCCGCGCCGGCCGGGACCAGCGGCTTCAGCGACAGTTCCGGCGCGGGTGGAGCCACGGCCCGGTCGATGCTGGACGGGGGTGGCGCCGAAAGGTCGGCCAGGCCCGACAGGACCGGCTGGAGCAGGGGCGCGGGCGGCAGGCGGCCCTCGACCCTGTAGCGCAGCGCGCCGGCGGTCGTCCCGGCCGAGGTGGCCACCTTCAGAGGGCCCAGGTCGAAGGCTCCGTCGCCGAGCGGTGCGGTCGCGCCGCCCTCGCAATAGGAACCGGCCACGAACCAGCGGGTGTCGCCGCTGGCCTGCAGGGCCCGCGCGAAGCGGGCGGGTTTCCGCACGCCGTCGCCGTCGCACCACTTGAAGCCCAGCCGCAGGGTCGGGCGCTCGTCCGGCCTGGCCTCGCGCCAGGTCGCCTTGCCGGCCAGGGTGCGGGGCGAGGTGACCACGTTGAAGCCGGCCGCCGCGAAATAGTAGGCCGAGCTTCCGGCCCAGCCCTGGTCGAAGGCGCCGGCCCCCTTGGTGTCGGTCAGGCATTCGAAGAAGCCGCGGCTGTTCCACTTGGTGTTGGCCCGCAGGTCGCACCAGACCACCAGCCCGGCCTGGCTGGCCACCTCGACGCGGGCCAGGGCCGTGCCGGCCGGGATCTCGCGGAAGCGGCCCTGGACGGGGCTGGTCAGCACGCGGGCCTTGTCCACGCGCAGGACATGCTGGGCGATCACCCCGTCCTTGGACACCTCGCCCTCGACGGCGGTCGGCGCCGCGTCGGTCAGGGACATCGGCATCCGCGCGGTCTCGCCCGCCGCGCCGTAGGAATAGACGGCCGGCGGCGCGCCATAGATCAGCGGCTGGTAGGTGGAGCCGGCGACCGCGCTCGCCGCGCCGGTCAGCGACACCAGGCCGGCGATCGTCCAGGACGACCGCCGGCGCGGGATCGGAGCCATGTCTCGACCTAGGAGGCGGCCGGCGCGGCGGCCGGGGCCGTCGGAGCGACCGGAGCCGAGGTCGGGGTGACCGCCGCCGCGGGCGGGGCCTCGGCCGGCGGGGTCGAGGCCGGGATGGCCGCCTCGGGCGCCGGCGCGGCGGCCGAGGCGGTCGGGGCCGGCAGGGCCCTGGAGCCCAGCGCATAGCCTTCGGCGAACGGCCGGCCGGTGGTTTCCAGAGCGTACATGTAGGCGCCGTAGCACTGGCCGGTGGCGCCGTTGACATAGGACGCCGGCCGCATCTTCTCGCCCAGGCCCGACAGGGCCGGGAAGACGGCGCGGTAGGGCTCCAGGGTCATTTCCGGGCCGAGGATGTTGGTCGCCGAGGCCGGGTCGAAGGCGCCGGCATAGACCACCTCGCCGGCGGCGACCTCGAACGAGGGCGCGCCGAGGCACAGGCTGACCGTGAACAGGCCGGCGCTGAGGTGGGCGATCTTCCAGCGGCCGGGGGGCACGGCGAACACCAGGGTGGTGCCCTGGGCGCCGCCGGCGGTGGCGCTGGCCTTGACCGGCTGGGCGGCCACGAAGCTGCCTGGGCGGCCGTCGGCCCAGGCCGGCGTCCTGGCGTCGGGGCCTTCGCGCTCGAAGCCCACCGACAAGGCGCCCGCGCCCTGGAGGTTGACGACGATCAGCGCCGAATTGGCCGGGATCTCGCCCAGTTGCTCGGCCTTCAGCGGCGCGGGCGGGCGGGCGCTCTTGGCCAGCTTCGGGGCGGGGGCGGGTTTTTCCTTGGTCGGCTTGTCGCTTTCGGGCGGGTCGCCCATGGCCTCGACGCTGAGGGCGGACTTGATGGTGTTGCGGGCGGGCGAGAACATGCCGGCGGTCTGGGCGCTGGCGGCGTCGTTGGCGAACACCCGAACGATCGTGCCCTCCGGCTCGGCGGCGCCGATCAGCGGGGTCATCCGGGCGAGCTTGCCGGCGTTGTCCAGCTTGCTGGCGGCCTCGCCGGTCGCGGGGTCCAGGGCCACGACCCGCCAGCCCTTGACCACCATGCAGTTCTCGACGTTCACCGGCCGGGCCTTGGAGTCGTTCATCGCCATGACGATGGCCTTGCCGATCGCCGCCCCGATGGCGCCGGCCAGGCCAGGCGCGTAGACGGGCGGGCTGGTGTCGGGCTGATGCAGGCGGCCGGCCTTGACCTTGCAGTCGCGGACGTCGGCGTCATGGGCGGCCACCTGGGCGCCGGGCTTGTTGAAATAGGTGTAGCCGTCCGACGACTTGGCCAGGTCGGCCGCGCACACCGGCGTCGCCACCGCGGCCAGGGCCGCGGCGAGATAGAACTTACGCATGGAATCCCCCGATCGAAACGGGACCAGATTGCACCGGTTCGTGACAAGCGCAACCTTAAGCCTGAGCGCGGCGTGGGGACGCGTTCGGCGCTACTTCAGGTCCAGCGTCACGCTGAGCGTCCCGTCCGGATTGCCCGGCGACTTGGGCGCGCCGCCGAACGCGCCGGCGTAGGCCGGGGCCAGCAGGTCCTGGAACGCCGCCGCGGGGACGACCACCTCGTAGTCGCCCTCGGCGTAGGGCCCGACCACATAGGGGTCGATCAGCACCGTCAGCCCGCCGATCTTGCCGGGGATGGTCGAGGGGGCCAGGACCAGCACGGCCTGGTTCCACCTGGGGCAGGAGAACATGTCGTTGAGGGGCGCGGCGCCCTCGCGATGGGTCTTGGCCTGGGCCACGGCGTCGCAGATCGCCCGGTCCAGGGCGGACATGTCGGCCCCGGGGCGGAACAGGGCCTTGGGCGGGATCTCGCGGTTGGCGGCGCTGTCCCAGATCAGGGTCGAGGCGCCGTGATTGGGGTGCGCCCCGCCGGTGTCCTCGAACCACAGGGCCCGCAGGCCGACCAGCGGCGCGGCGTCGGCGGCCAGGAACCACTGGCCCTGGCGGGTGTAGGGCCGCCAGGGGAACTTGCCGTCGGAGGCCTTGCGGTCGGCCTGGGCCTTGGCGGCGAAGGTCTTCAGGCCCGCCACCTCGCGGTCGTAGAGCAGGGCGTGCAGGGCGGGATGGCTGGCGACCTCGGCCGGCAGGCGCAGGACGACCTTGGCCGTCTCGTCGGACTGGTCGAAGGTCAGGGGACGCGCCATCGGCGCGGACGCCGTGGCCGTCGGGGCGGCGGCGGACGCGGCGGCCGGCGCTTCCGGCGGCGCGGCGGGGCGGCGCTCGCAGGCGCCCAGGGCGGCGACCAGGCCGAGGACGGCGAAGGGCAGGGCTCTGATGGACAACATGGGCATCACTCCTGAACGCCGCGCCCGACGGCTGGCTCCACCTGCCCGGCGTCGTCCGCCCCGTCCATGGCGGTCTTCCGGGTTCCCCCGGGGTCGCCATGCGACGCGAACCCGGTTAGATCGGCGAGGGACCGGGAGCAGGGGATTGGGCATGGGACGTCGGGGATCATGGCTGGGGCTGGCGGCGAGCGCCACGGTGCTGGGTGCGTGCTCGACCACCGCCCCGCCCGTGGGACCGGCGGCCGCGCCGGCTGGCATGAAGTGGAACTTCTTCGCCACGCCCGACGACGGGAAGCGGCTGGCCTACGGCCTGCCCGACAGCGACGTGGTCGGGATCATCTTCTCGTGCCGTCGCAAGACGAACGCCGTGGGCTTCCACACCAACCTGGCCGATGGCAAGCCCGGGGCAGGCGTGGTGCGGTTCCGGTCGGGCAAGGCCCAGGGGCGCTACGCCGCCAGCCTGACCCCTTCCGAGATCGCCGACGGGCTGGACGCCATCGGCGCGATCCCGCTGGCCGATCCGGTGCTGGCCGCCTTCGAGAAGACCGGCCTGATCAGCCAGGTCGAGGACAAGGCCTATCCGCAGGATGCGCGCACGCCGGCCGAACGGGCGGACATCAAGCGCTTCTTCGGCTTCTGCCGGGGCTGATCGGTGTTCATCGGCCCCTCCGGGCCGGCGTGGGGAGCTTTCGGTTGACGCCCGGCGGGGGCGCCCCTCAAATGCCCTCGCCCGCGTCGGGGTGGACAGCAGGTCGCGACCCGCGAGATGGACGACCAGGCCGCCTTTCTCCAGAAAATCGAGGCTCTGCGCGCCGGGGTGGACCGGCGGCTGGCCGAGCTGGCGCCGCTCGCGGGCTCGGCGCCCGACCGCCTGGTCGAGGCGGTGCGCTATAGCCTGCTGGCCCCCGGAAAGCGCTTCCGTCCGATGGTGACCCTGCTGGCCGCCGCCGAGCTGGGCGCGCCGGAGGGGGCGGCGCTGGACGTGGCCTGCGCGTTCGAGATGATCCACGCCGCCTCGCTGATCCTGGACGATCTGCCGTCGATGGACGACGCGGGCCTGCGCCGGGGCCTGCCGACCATCCACCGGGCGTTCGACGAGGCCACGGCGATCCTGGCCGGGGTCGGGCTGCTGAACCAGGCCTATGCGGTGATCGCCGCCGACCAGGGCCTGCCGGCGTCGCTGCGCGCCGAGCTGGCCGGTCGCGCGGCCCACGCCGTGGGCTTTTCGGGGCTGATCGCCGGCCAGGCCCGCGACCTGTTCGACCGCGACCAACTGCGCGACCCGGTGGCCCTGGACCGCCTCAATCATGAGAAGACCGGCGTGCTGATCATCGCCGCCGCCCAGGTCGGGGCGCTGGTGGCCGGAGCCTCCGAGGCGGCGATCGAGGCGATGGGCGTGTTCGCCCGCCACATCGGCCTGGCCTTCCAGATCCGCGACGACCTGATCGACGCCCAGGACTCGGTGGAGGCGGCCGGCAAGGACGTGGGCAAGGACGCGGCCATGGCCACGGTGGTCTCGACCCTGGGTCCGGCCGGGGCCCGCCGGGTCATGGAGGAGCACCTGGCCAAGGCCTCCCGGGCCCTGGCCCAGGCCGGTTGCGGCGGCGTGCTGGACCGCTACGTCGGCGAGCTTTTCGCCCGGCGCAAGGCGGCGGCGTGACCGATGAAGCCATTTCGCGGGGACCGACCGCCGCCGCGCCCATCCTGACGGTCGATGGCGCGGTCCACGCCTATGGCGGCCAGCCCGTGCTGCGCGGCGTCGACCTGGCGCTGCGTCCCGGCGAGATCTACGCCCTGCTGGGCCCGAACGGGGCCGGCAAGACCACCCTGATCCGCGTTCTCTGCGGCCGCATCCGGCCCGACGGCGGCGCGGTGCGGCTGAACGGCCGCGATCCCGCCCGGGTCCCGGCCGCCCGGGCCGGCCTTGGCCTGGTCCCGCAGGAGATCGCGCTCTATCCGAACCTGACGGTGGCCGAGAACGTCGCGACCTTCGCGGTCCTGGCCGACGTGCCGCGCGCCGGCCTGGCGTCCGCCGTGGCCCGCGCCCTGGACCTGACCCGGACCGCCGACCGCGCCCACGTGCCGGTCAAGCATCTGTCGGGCGGCTATCAGCGCCGGGCCAACATCGCCGCCGCCATCGTCCACCAGCCCAGCCTGCTGATCCTCGACGAGCCCACCGTCGGGGTCGACCTGGACGCCCGCGAGGCGGTCGACGCGGTGATCCGCGGCCTGCGCGACCTGGGCGTGGCGGTGCTGATGACCACCCACGACCTGGACCAGGCCGGCGGCCTGGCCGACCGGGTCGGCTTCCTGCGCGAGGGCGAGCTGGCGCTCGAGGGACGGCCGAAAGCCTTGATCGCCGAAGCTTTCGGCGAGCGGATGGAGATCCAGGTCCACCTGGCCGGGGAGGCCGACGCCGCCGGCCAGGACCGCCTGGTCGCGGAAGGGCTGCAGCCCACGGGGCGGGCGACGGTCTGGACCCGGCTGGACGCGGACGGCTATGCGGCGGCGGGGCGGCTGGACCAGCGCTTGCGCGAGGCGGGGCTGACCCCGCGCGAGATCCGGGTGCGCGCCCCGTCCCTGGCCCATCTGTTCACGCTGGTGGCCGAGCGGAAGCTGGCCGCGTGACGCGTTCGTTCTGGAAGATCGCCGCCATGGCGCGGGTGATGGCGCTGGACCTCTGGCGCGACCGCGGCGCCCTGCTGATGACCTTCCTGCTGCCGCCGCTGGTGTTCCTGATCTTCTCCTCGGTGTTCGCCGGGACGACCGGCGACGACATCCAGCTGAAGCTGGCGGTGGCCGATACGGCCCGGACGCCGGATTCGGGCCGGCTGGCGGCGGCGCTGGTGCGCTCGCCCGAGGTTCGCGCCGAGGCGGCGGCGACGGCCGATGAGGTGCGCCGGCGGGTTAAGGCCGGGCAGGCCGACGCCGGCCTGGTGATCCGCGCCGATCCCGCCTCGGCCGACAAGCCGTTCCTGATCGTCGCTGATCCCAGCCGCGCCGTGGCCGCGCCCCTGGCCCAGGCCCGGGTGCAGCAGGTGCTGGCCGACGCCCTGCCAGACGTCACCCTGCGCCGCACGGTCACCCAGCTGGAACCGGCGCTGGGCGGCTTCACCGACGAGCAGGTCGAGAACGCCGACAGCGCCGCGGCCTTGATGCGCCAGGACCCGACCCACGACGACGGCGGATTCTTCGAACGCGAGGCGGTCAAGGACGCCAAGGTCGGCGGCGGGGTGATCGCCTACTACGCCGGGGCGGTGATGATCCTGTTCGCCCTGTTCTCGGCCATGCAGGGCGCGCTGGGCCTGATGGACGAGCAGAGCACGGGCGTGGCCGACCGCCTGCTGGCCGGGACGGCGGGCATGGGGCCGGTGGTCAGCGGCAAGTTCCTGTTCCTGGTCGGGCAAGGCACGGTCCAGGCCCTGCTGATCTTCGCCACTGCCCAGATCGTCTACGGCGTGGCGGCGGTCCAGCATGCGGTCCTGTGGCTGCCGACCACCCTGGCGGCCTCGGCCTGCGCGGCCGGCGTGGCGCTGGGGCTGGTGTCGGTGTGCCGTACGCGCGAGCAGGCCCAGATGCTGTCCACCTTCGTGATCCTGGTCCTGGCGGCGGTGGGCGGCAGCATGGTGCCGCGCTTCCTGATGCCGCCCTGGCTGCAGGCGGTGGGCTGGGCGACCCCGCACGCCTGGGCCATCGAGGCCTACCAGGCGATCCTCTGGCGCGACGCCGGAGTGGGGGCGGTGTATAAGGCCTGGTGCGTGCTGACCGCCGCCGGCCTGTTCGGCCTGGCCCTCGCGCACGTGTTGGCGCGCCGGTTGCGGCGCTAGACGGGATGACGATGGCGACCCTTGGTCTGCACCTGGCCCTGTTCCTGGCGGCCCTGGCCTTCATGGAGGGCTTCGCCTGGGTCATGCACCGCTACGTGATGCACGGCTGGCTGTGGGCCTGGCACCGCTCGCATCACGAACCGCGCGAAGGCCTGTTCGAGCTCAACGACCTGTTCGCGGTGGTGTTCGCCGCCCCCGCCATCGTCGCGATCTATTTCGGCGTGCACGGCGCGCCCTGGCTGCTGCCGATCGGCCTGGGGATCACGGCCTATGGCGCGATCTATTTCGTGTTCCACGACGGCATGGTGCACCAGAGGTTCAAGGTTCCGCTGGGGCGGTCGCGCTACTGGAAGCAGCTGATCCAGGCCCACCGGATCCATCATGCGGTGCACACCAAGGATGGGGCGGTGTCGTTCGGCTTCCTGCTGGCGCGCCCGGTCCGGGAACTGAAAGCCAAGCTTCGGGAGCGGGGCGCCGACGGCGCGCTTCCGTAGATCCATCAATCGTCGGCGTTCCGGGGAGGGGACCATGACCGAGACAGCGATCAAGACGCCCTGGCATCTGTGGCTGGTGGGCGTCGTCGCCGTGCTGTTCAACGCGATCGGCGTCTTCGATTTCGTGATGAGCATGACGAAGGGCGTCGCCTACATGGCCGGCGCGGGCATGACGCCGGAGCAGATCGCCCACTACCAGCGGATGCCGGCCTGGATGACCCTCGACTGGGCCGTTGGCGTGTTCGGCGCCTTGGCCGGCTCGGTGCTGATCCTGTTGCGCCACAAGCTGGCCTGGCCGGTGCTGGCCGTGTCGCTGGCGGCCTTCCTGATCAGCGTGGCCTACACCTATGTCCTGACCGACGGCGGCAAGATCATGGGCCAGCAGATGGCGGTCATGAGCGCGGTCATCGCGGGACTGCTGGCGCTCTTCACGGCCTATGCGTGGTGGATGACCCGGCGCGGGGTGCTGCTGTAGGGGCGCGAAAACGGGTCGAACGACCCGAAGTCCAGAACCGTTGTCATCCCGGAAGCCCCGCAGGGGCTGTCCGGGACCCAGGGGACTGGGCAGATGCGGTGCGGCTGTCCTGGGTCCCGGACAAGCGCTGCGCGCTTTCCGGGATGACAACATGAAGAGGAACTCGTTGGATCCGGCCTTCAGATCCGTGACCACATCGCCGGCCGCTCCGGCGCCGCGCCCCAGCGATCCAGCGTCGCCGAGCGCAGCGCCACGACGCCGCCCTCCAGCGCCCGCCAGACCTTCATTCGTCCACTGACGACGACCCGTTCGTCCCAGGCGCCGGATCCGGCCTTTACGACGTCCAGCCCGATCTGGCGATAGACCCCGCGCGCCGCGCCGATCGCCCAGGCGCAGCGGACCGGCAGGTCGCGCAGGCCCCAGCGCGCCGAGGCGTAATAAGGCTCGGCGGCGTCGACCAGTCGCCGGGCCAGGACGGCCACGGCGGCGCGATGGGCCGGGGCGGCGACCGCGTCCTCCGGCACGGAGAGTTCCGCCAGCCAGTCGCCGGGGACGTAGACCCGGCCGTTGCGGGCGTCCTCGACGATGTCGCGGGCGATGTTGGTCAGCTGGAAGGCCAGGCCCAGGTCCTGGGCGCGGCGCAGGGTGGCCAGGGCGTCCGGCCTCACGCCCATGACCAGGGCCATCATGGTCCCGACCACGCCGGCCACGCCCCAGCAATAGTCCAGAAGCTCTTCCAGCGTCCCGTAGCGCCGCCCGGCCACGTCCATGGCGAAGCCGTCGATCATGTCGAGCGCGTAGCGTTCGGGGATGCCCCGGCGCAGGGCCACGGTCTGGAAGGCGGCGAACACCGGATCGGTTGGGGTCTCGCCGGCCATGGCCGCCCGGGTCTGGGCGTACAGCGCCTGCAGTCGGGCCGGGCCGTCGGCCACCGGGCTCATGCCGTGGCCCAGGGTCTGGCCGTCGATCACGTCGTCGCAGTGCCGGCACCAGGCGTACAGCATCTCGGCGTCCGCCCGCGTCTGGGCGTCGAACAGGGCGGCGGCGGCGGCGAAGCTCTTGCTGCCCTTCTGAATCGCCTCGCGACTCTGGGCTTCGAGGTCGCTCATGCGTCCGCCGGAACGTAGTCGTCGATCATCAGTCCCGCCGTCGCCTTGGCCGAACCGACCACGCCGGGAATGCCCGCGCCCGGATGGGTCCCGGCCCCGACGAAATAGAGGTTGGGGATCACGTCGTCGCGGTTGTGGGTGCGGAAGAAGGCGCTCTGGGTCAGGATCGGCTCCAGCGAGAAGGCCGCGCCCTTCCAGGCGTTGAGGTCGGTCACGAAGTCGTCCGGGGTGATGAACCGGCTGGTGACGAGATCGGCGGTCAGGCCCGGGATGTAGTGCTTCTCCAGATAGGCCAGGATCTTGTCGCGATACTTCGGCCCCTCGACCGACCAGTCGATATTGGCCGTCTTCAGGTTGGGCACCGGCGACAGGGCGTAGAAGGCCGAGCAGCCTTCGGGCGCCATGGCCGGATCGCTGGCGGTGGGGTGATGCAGGTACAGCGAGAAGTCGTCGGCCAGGCCGTCCTTGCCGTAGATCTCGCCGATCAGCTCGCGGTAGCGATTGCCGAAGCAGATGGTGTGGTGGCGGATCTCGGGGTGGGTGGTCTTCAGCCCGAAATAGACCACGAACAGCGACGGGCTCCAGCGCTTGGCCTCCAGGGCCTTGCCGACCTTGGCGCCCCTGGGGTCGTCGGCCAGCAGGCGGCGATAGGTGTGCATGACGTCGGCGTTGGAGGCGACGGTGTCGAAGGCCTCGAACTGGCCGTCGGCGCGGATCAGGCCGGTAACGCGACCGGCCTTGGTGGTGATCTTCCGGACCGGCTGGCCCAGGTGGACCACGCCGCCCAGGTCCTGGAACAGCTTCACCAGCGCCCGGATCAGGGCGTGGGTGCCGCCGCGCGGGAACCACACCCCGCCGCGCCGCTCCAGGGCGTGGATCAGGGCGTAGATCGACGAAGTGGCGAACGGGCTGCCGCCGACCAGCAGGCTGTGGAACGACAGCGCCTGGCGCACGTGCTCGTCCTTCACGAAGCCGGCCACCTTGTCATAGACGCTGCGCCAGGCCTGCAGCTTCATCAGGGCCGGGGCGTTGGCCAGCATGGCGCCGAAGTCGAGGAAGGGCACCGCGCCCAGCTCGACATAGCCCTTCTGGTACAGCTCCTCGGAATAGGCGTGGAAGCGGCGATAGCCCTCGACGTCGGCCGGGTTGCGGGCGGCGATCTGGGCGTCGAGCTTCTCCTGGTCGTTGACGTAGTCGAAGACGTCGCCGTCCTCCCAGACCAGGCGGTAGAACGGATCGACCGGCAGCAGCTCGACATAGTCCTCGATCCTGCGGCCCGAGAGGGCGAACAGGTCCTTCAGGCAGTCGGGATCGGTGATCACCGTCGGGCCCGCGTCGAAGGTGAAGCCCTCATCATGCCAGACATAGGCCCGGCCACCGGGCTTCTCGCGCCCCTCGAAGACGGTGACGTCGAAGCCCGAGGATTGCAGGCGGATCGCCAGGGCCAGGCCGCCAAATCCGGCGCCGATCACGGCCGCCTTGGGCTTGGTCACGGTCATGCGTCTTGTCCTCCGAGCACCGAGCTTTCGTCGATGCACTTGATGGCCGCCGAGATCGGCACGGGCGGCTTGCCGATCAGGATCCGCGCCTTGTCCCACCGGCTCAGCCGCGCGGCGTAGAAGCGTTGGATCAGGCCGGGCGATAGCCGGTAGAAGCGCTCCAGCACCTTGTAGCGGTCCTGCGGCGCGCAGGCGCGGAACAGCATGCGGTTCAGAAGGCGCAGGAAGCGCCGTCGCCGCCAGACGGCCTTGGACTGGGCCTCGACGCAGGCGCGGACGCTGGCGCTGGTGATCCGGGGCAGGGCGGCCACCGTCTCGGCCAGGCGGGCGGCGTCGGGCAGGGAATAGCCGGTGGTCGGCTGGAACAGGGCGGCGCGCAGGCCGACCTCGGCGACGTGCGGCCGCGCCTCGCGCCAGTAGGCGTCGATGTCGCCGCCCAGGGCGATGGGCAGGATCCCGTCCTCCTCGCGCTCGACCTGGACGATGGACCAGCCCTGGGCCTCGGCGTAGGCGGCGATGGCGCGGCGCAGGGCGGGACGGTCCAGGGCCGGGCCGTCGCTGTAGCGGGTGTCCTCGATCAGCAGGCGCGTGGCGTCCAGCGGCAGGACGTAGACGAAGCGGTAGCCGTCTTCCTGCGAGACCGTGGCGTCCATGATGATCGGCCGGATCAGGCCGTGCGGGGCGGCCAGGCGCACGCCCTGGCCGACGAACTTCTGGTAGCCCAAGGCCAGGCTGGGACTCTGGCGTGGGCCGCGCCCGTCGATCACGGCGCCGGCCGCGATGGTCCGGCCGTCGGCCAGGGTCACCTGGTGCGGATTGACGTCCGACACGGCGGCCGACAGCCAGGCGTCGGCGCCCAGGGCGGCGGTCACCACCTGGTGCAGGCGCTCGGAGGTGATGGCCAGGTAGTCGGTCGGCAGTTGCCGCCGGTGTCCGGGGAAGCGGACTTCGTAGCCCGACCAGCGGTGGACGATCAGCGGTCGCAGCCAGCCGGCCTCGACCGCGTCGACGTCGGTGGCGAAATGACACCAGGTGTGCTCGCCGCCCAGGGTCGGGCCCTGCTCCAGCAGGATCACGCGCAGCCGCGGCCGCAGGCTCTTCAGCCGCAGGGCGATCAGGCCGTTGGCCAGTCCGCCGCCCACCAGGACGACGTCGGCGCGTTGGGTCGGCAACGTGGAGACCATGCTTGGGCTCTAGCATGATTGGACGAAGCCCAAGCGACTTCCTGCGTGTCGCGGCGGATATTGCGCGGCGCGAGGGTAGGGGCTAGGCAACGCCAAACAGGAGACGGCGATGTCGCAAGCCAGAATCATCGACGGCAAGGCCTTCGCCGCCCAGTTGCGCGAGCAGGTTGCCGCCGAGGTCGCCAGGCTGAAGGCCGAGCACCGCCTGACGCCCGGCCTGGCCGTGGTGCTGGTCGGCGAGGATCCCGCCAGCCAGGTCTATGTGCGCAGCAAGGGCGAGCAGACCCTGGCCGCCGGCATGCATTCCGAAACCCACCGTCTGTCGGCCGAGACCAGCCAGGCCGAGCTGCTGTCGCTGGTCGAGCGGCTGAACGACGACCCCGCCATCCACGGCGTGCTGGTGCAGTTCCCCGTGCCCGACCACATGAGCCAGGCGGCGATCGTCGCGGCGATTTCGCCCGACAAGGACGTCGACGGCCTGACCGTGACCAACGCCGGGCGCCTGGCCAGCGGCCTGCCGGCCCTGACCGCCTGCACCCCCGCCGGCTGCATGGTGCTGCTCAGGGACGTGGTCGGCGACCTGAGCGGCAAGCGGGCGGTGGTGGTCGGCCGCTCCAACCTGATGGGCAAGCCGATGGCCCAGCTGCTGCTGGCCGCCGACTGCACCGTCACCATCGCCCACTCGCGCACCCAGGACCTGGCCGCCGTCTGCCGCGAGGCCGACATCCTGGTGGCCGCGGTCGGCCGGCCGCAGATGGTCAAGGGCGACTGGATCAAGCCGGGCGCCACCGTCATCGACGTCGGCATCAACCGCATTCCCAAGGAAGACGGCAAGACCCGCCTGGTCGGCGACGTCGACTTCGAGGCCGCGAAAGGGGTGGCCGGGGCCATCACCCCGGTGCCGGGCGGGGTGGGGCCGATGACCATCGCCATGCTGCTGGCCAACACCGTCAGCGCCGCCAAACGGCTGAACGGGATCGCGGAGTAGGAGCTCCGATCTCCCTCGCCCTCCGCAGGGGACGGTTTTCGGCGGGGTAGGATTTCGACCTTCGGCCCGTTGCGGACCTGTGGCTTTGTCTCCAAGCTGACCTTCTTGTAGCCACCCACGAGCGGTGAATGCCCAGCCCAGGCGCCTTGATCATCATCGACATGCAGCGCGGCATGTTGCCTGAGAACACCGGGCCCAGGAACAATCCCGGCGCCGAAGACAACATCGTGCGGCTACTGACGGTCTGGCGCGAACGGGGCCTGCCTGTCGTCCATGTGCGGCACATGGCCCGCCGGCCTGGCGGGTCCTTCTGGCCGGGATCCGAAAAGTGCGAGTTCCAGCCCCGCTTCGAACCCCTGGCGCACGAGCACAGGCTGGAGAAGAACGTCAACGACGCCTTCGCCAATAGCGGACTGGAGCGGTGGCTACGCGTGCGGGACATCTCGCGCCTGGTCGTCGTCGGCGTCAGCACCAACAACTCGGTGGAAGCCACCGTGCGCGCGGCGTTCTGCCTGGGGTTCGAAGTCACCCTGCCCGGCGACGCCTGCTACACCTATGACAAGGTCGATATCCTGGGCGTCGCGCGTCCCGCCGAGGAGTGGCACATGATGGCGCTGTCGAACCTGCACGACGAGTACGCGACGGTCACGCGCACCGAGGACGTCGTTTCGGTTTGCCGCTCGAGCCGCTAGACAGTTCTCGGGGACCGCCTCCCACCCATCTCAGCCTGTCGCAATTCAGCCTGTCGCAATGTCCGCTTCAAGGATCCCGCTGAGCGGGCCCGACGGCGGCGCGCGACGGCGACAAGCGCCCAAGAAAAAAGCCCCGGCGCGGGGCCGGGGCTTTTCGGAACTTTTCGAAACGACGAGTTCAGCCCGCCAGATATTCCGCCACGCGGCCTTCCAGCTCGGCGGCCAGGACCTTGCCCACCGGGTGGGTGTCGACCTTGATGTCGTCGCGCACGCAGGCCTTGATGGCGTCGATGTGGGCGTCGACCAGGAACATCGGCGCGGCCAGGCGGGTCGCCGGATCGTCGATCAGCTTGCACAGCGAGCCGGCCAGGCGGGTGATCAGCGGGAATTCGTAGGTGGCGCCCAGGCCTTTCAGGTCATGGGCGCGCAGGTAGAGGGTCTCGACCGTCGCGGCGGTCAGGCCCTGGGCGCGGACCTCCTGGCGGGCCGCCTCCAGCTTGACGATCTCGTCGTTCAGCCATTGGGCGAAGTTGCCCGACAGGCTTTTCAGGGCGGCTTCGGCCTTGGCGATGGCCGCCATGTCGATCCCGCCTCGTCCGCCAACCTTGAGCTTGAGCATGTTCGGCACCTGAATCACTTCCGCGGCGGACTTGTTGGTCACGGACGCTTCTCCCTGGGCATCGATCTGAAATATAGGGTCAAGGCGTTAACATTAGATGAGACGCCCGTTTCTATCTGACCAATGGGCGGGTGATGCCCTGACCAATAATCCTTTGTGTTGTCAGGCCGAGAACTGCTCCGTCAGAACCCGCTCCTCTAGGCTTCGACCGGCGTCGAAGAGCATGGAAAGGCTGGCGCTGCTGTCCTCGGCGATGTGGACCTCGACGACGTCGCGAACTTCGAAATTGTCGGCGACGGCGCTTACCGGTCTCTTATCGCATTCTAGGATCTCGAACGTCACCCTAGCTGTCTGCGGCAAAAGCGCACCGCGCCAGCGCCGGGGGCGGAAGGCGCTGATCGGCGTCAGGGCCAGGACCTGGGCGCCGATCGGGATGATCGGGCCGTGGGCCGACAGGTTGTAGGCTGTCGAGCCGGCCGGAGTGGCCAGCAGGGCGCCGTCGCAGACCAGCTCGCCCATCCGCACCTTGCCGTCGATGCTTATGCGCAGCTTGGCGGTCTGGCGGGTCTGGCGCAGCAGCGACACCTCGTTGATGGCCAGGGCCCGATGCTGCTTGCGATTGGCGTCGATGGCGACCATGGCCAGCGGGTGGATCACGGCCCGCTCGGCGGCGTTGATCCGATCCAGCAGGCCGTCCTCGCTGTACTCGTTCATCAGGAAGCCGACCGAGCCGCGGTTCATGCCGTAGATCGGCGTCTGGCGCTGCAGGGTGTCATGCAGGGTCTCCAGCATGAAGCCGTCGCCGCCCAGCGCCACGATCACCTGGGCGCTCTCGTCGCCGACGTCGCCGTAGCGGGCGCGCAGGCGCTCCATCGCCTCCTGCGCCTCGGGGCGGTCACTGGCCTTGAAGGTCAGGCGAGTCACGAAGGGCAGGGGCTGGAACATGCCGCCAAGTGGCTGGATCGGCGGCGGGTTGTCAAACCTGGGTTTTGGCCAGGGTTTTAGTATGAGCGCTTGGTGGTCGGCGCTCTCAAAACCTTGTCATCCCGGACAAGCGAAGCGCCGATCCGGGACCGCCGGAAGCGCAGAGTTCACGCATCGGTCCCGGATCTGCGCGCTTGTCCGGGATGACAACGAAGGATGCGAGAGTGGATGGTCCTGCCTACGCCGCGCTGACCGCCCGCCGGAACGCCATGGCCGCGATGTCGGGGGCGAAGGGACCGAAGGCGCCGCTGGCCTTGCGGGCGGCTTCGGCGCCGCCGCCGGGGCGACCGCCGTTCAGTTCGCGCACATGGGCCAGGATGGTCGGGAACACGCTGCGGTCGATGCCGACCGCCGAGCAGGCCAGAGCCAGCAGTTCAGGGCGGTTGCTGTCGACCGCCCGCCGCACCTGGCGGATGTCGAAGCGGCCCAGGCGCGCCAGGGCGAACAGGAACAACGGCAGGCGGCGCTCGCGCAGCACCCGCAGCAGGTAGCCGGGCCGCAGCTGGCCGGCGGCGTCCAGCTTCTCGACCAGGGCCGCCTCCATCTCCTCGCGGTCCTCGGACTGCTCGACGACCGGCCCGTCGTCGACCACGGCCGCGCCGGAATGGGCGCCGCGCAGGGCGGCCTCGACGGCCTTGGCCATCTTGTCGGGATCCAGCTGGAAGCGGGTGGTCAGGGCGTCACGCAGGGCGCGGCCGACCCACAGGTACAGCTGCTCGGCCAGATCGCCGGAGAGATTGGGATGCCGGGCCAGGGGCGAGCGCAGGGCGACCACGTCGCGGGCCCTGTCGACCAGGCGGCGCAGGCCTTCCGGCGAGATCTGGGCGGTGGGGTTGGAGGCCAGGGCGGTCAGGACGGCCGACTCGTCCTTGGCCAGGATGGCCTCGACCACGGCCGGCGACAGCTGCGGGCGGCGGGCGATCTCGATCTGGTGCTCCAGCGTGGCCTGGACCAGCAGGCGGATCAGGTCGCGGTCCTGCAGGATCGGGCTGCGGGCGATGATCGGGCGGGCGATCTCGATCTCGTCCAGGGCCAGGATGTTGATCAGGGCCGGCGGCGCCCAGGCGGCGTCGGCCAGGCTCTGGGCCAGGCGGGCGCGGATGTCGCGCTCGGCCTCGACCACCAGGGTCATGAAGATCGAGTCGAGCAGGATCTGGACCTCGGGGGCGGCCGGACGGCCCTCGGCCTGGCCGGCGTCGCACATCTCGACGATGCCGTTGAGCAGGCGTTCGCGATCGGCCGGCTCGCGGCTGCGGGCCAGGGACAAAAGCTGCGCGGTCTGGGCGGACTGGCTCACCAGCCTCCTCGAAATCCAAGCTTAACCAAGACCGACCTTGGCGGCGTCAGATGAAAACATGCTTAAACAGGGGAATCACGCACGGACGATGACAAGCGTCCCGATGCCGCAGGAAAAAAGACCGTCGGCAAGACCGCCAGGGAGATGCAAGACGCATGGGCCAACCTCTGATCCTCGCGCTCGATCAGGGCACCACCAGCACCCGGGCCATCCTGTTCCAGGCCGACGGCAAGCCGGTGTGCGACGCCAGCCGGCCGCTGCGCCAGAGCTATCCGCGCGACGGCTGGGTCGAGCATGACGCCGACGAGATCTACGCCGCCTGCGTGGGTGTGCTGCGCGACACGGTCGAAAAGTGCGACCGCGACAGCGCCGACATCGTCGCCCTGGGGATCACCAACCAGCGCGAGACCGTGGTGGTCTGGGACAAGGCCACCGGCCGGCCGATCCATCCGGCCATCGTCTGGCAGGACCGGCGCACCGCCGACGTCTGCGATCGCCTGCGGGCCGAGGGCCACGAGCCGGCGGTCACCGCCGCCACCGGCCTGCTGCTGGATCCCTATTTCTCCGGTACGAAGATCGCCTGGATCCTGGACAAGGTCCCCGGCGCCCGGCGGCGGGCCGAGGCGGGCGAACTGCTCTGCGGCACCATCGACTCCTGGGTTATCTGGCGGCTGACGGGAAAGGGCGCCCACGTCACCGACGCCACCAACGCTTCGCGCACCCTGCTGTTCGACATCCAGGCTCAGGACTGGTCGGACGAGATGCTGGCCCTGCTGGACGTGCCCCGGACCCTGCTGCCGGCGGTGCTGGACTGCGCGGCCGACTACGGTCAGGTGACGCAGGACATCCTGGGCCGGCCGCTGCCGATCCGCGGCGTGGCCGGCGACCAGCAGGCGGCGCTGATGGGGCAGGGCTGCATCCGCCCCGGCGAGATGAAGGTCACCTACGGCACCGGCGGCTTCATGCTGGTCAACACCGGCGAGACCCGGCCCCATTCGGCGTCGCGGCTGCTGACCACCGTGGCGGCGCGGGTCGGCGGACGCACGACCTACGCCCTGGAAGGCTCGATCTTCGTGGCCGGGGCGGCGATCCAGTGGCTGAACGAGGGGCTGGGCGTGACCGGTGGCCCGCGCGGGGCCGAGGCCCTGGCCCGCTCGGCGCGGGCCGACCACGGGGTGGTGGTGGTCCCGGCCTTCACCGGCCTGGGCGCGCCCTGGTGGGACGCCGAGGCGAGGGGCGCGGTGTTCGGCCTGACCCGCGACGCGGGGCTGGCCGAGATCGCCCAGGCCACCTTCGACTCCTGCGTCTTCCAGGGGCGCGACCTGATCGAGGCCATGCGGGCCGACGCCCCTTCGGCCTTCGAGGACGCGGCCCTGCGCATTGACGGCGGCATGGCCAAAAGCGCCTGGTTCAGCCAGCGCCTGGCCGACCTGACCGGCCTTCCCGTGCACCGCGCCAGCTATCAGGAGACCACCGCCCTGGGCGCGGCCCTGTTCGCCGGGGTGGGGGCGGGGGTCTACGGCTCGGTCGAAGAGGCGGTGAAGGCGCGGCCGGAGGCGGAGGTGCTGACGCCGGCGGTGAGCGTCAACGCCCGCGAGGAGGCCTATGCGCGATGGCTCGACGCGTTGCCGCGCGTGCGCTCGTGAGCCAGGTCTCCGCCATGACCTATCCCACCGTCGGCCGGATCCACCGCCTTTCCCCCAAGCTTGACGCCGTGATCGCGCCGGACGCCGAGATCCAGCAGCTGGCCGACGGCTTCATCTGGACCGAAGGCCCGGTCTGGGTGCGCGACGGCGGCTACCTGGTGTTCTCCGACGTGCCGGGCAACGTGATGTACCGCTGGAGCGCGGCGGACGGCGTCAGCGAGGTTCTCAACCCGTCGGGCTATGCCGGCCCGCCCACCGACGCCTTCGCTGAGCCGGGCCAGAACGGCATGGCCCTGGACGCCGCCGGCGGCCTGCTGGCCTGCGACCACGGCAACCGGGCCTTGGCCAGGATCGACCTGAAGACCCGCACGAAGACTTTCCTGATCGACCGCTGGCGGGGCAAGCGGTTCAACAGCCCCAACGACTTGGCCGTGGCCAGGACGGGGGCGATCTACTTCACCGACCCGACCTATGGCCTGAAAGGCCGCAACGCCTCGCCGCTGCGCGAGCTGGACTTCAACGGCGTCTATCGCCTGGCGCCGGACGGGAGGCTGGACCTGTTGGACGCCGAGCTGACCTTCCCGAACGGCGTGGCCCTGTCGCCGGACCAGGACCGGCTCTACGTCTCGGTTTCGGACCCGGAGGCCCCCAAGCTGGTGGTCTACGACCTGGGGCCGGACGGCCTTGCGACCTCGAAGGCGCCGTTCTTCGACGCCACGCCCCTGCGCGCGGCCGGCGGCCTGGGCCTGCCCGACGGGATGTGCCTGGACACCGAGGGCCGGCTCTACGCCACGGGACCGGGCGGGGTGCTGGTGCTGACGCCGCAGGCCGAGCTGATCGGGGTGATCGAGACGGGCACGGCCATCGCCAACTGCGCGTTCGGCGAGGACGGGCGCACCCTGTTCCTGGCCTCGAACCACACCCTGGCGCGGATGCGGCTGAAGACGACGGGGCTGGTGTGGTGAACGGGTTGGGCGTGGCCCCGCCGCAGTTGTCATCCCTGGCGTAGCGAAGCGAAAGGCGCGGGACCCAGGTGAACCGCAAGGCCTTCGCCCAGTCCCCTGGGTCCCGGACAGCCTCTGCGAGGCTTCCGGGATGACAACGCTTATTGGACGCTGTGAGGCTAAGGATTGGCGTCCAGATAGGCCTTCACCCGCCCGAACAGTTCTTCGAACATCGGCGTCGTCAGCCGGCCGGTGTTCGTGTTCAGCCGCGAGCAGTGGTAGCTGTTGAACACCCGATAAGGGCCAGCCTGGAACTCCGTGCCGTGGCCGGGCAGGCCGGCCGAGGCCTTCAGGCCCAGGGCCTTGAGCAGGTTGCGACGCGAGACGTCGCCCAGGGTGACGATGGCCTTGAGGCGGGGGAACATCTCCAGCCGGGCGGTCAGGAACGGCCGGCAGTTGTTCTCCTCCGAGGTCTCGGGCTTGTTGCCGGGCGGGGCGCAGCGCACGGCGTTGGTCACCGCGCTGCCGACCAGCCTGAGGGAGTCGTCGGGCCGGGCCTCGAACTTGCCGGTGGCGAAGCCGTACTTGATCAGGGTGTCGTAGAGCAGGGTCCCGGCATAGTCGCCGGTGAACGGCCGGCCGGTGCGGTTGGCGCCCTTGCGGCCAGGGGCCAGGCCCACGACCAGCAGCCGGGCCTCGTGGTCGCCGAACGACGGGGCGGGGCCGTTGAACCAGTCCGGATACAGGTCCTGGTTCTCGCGGCGATAGGCCACCAGGCGCGGGCACAGGGGGCAGTCGCGCGGCGGCTCGGCGGGCGAGGGCACGACCTCGCCGGGGATGTTGGAGCGCTGGCCCATGCTCAGTCCTCGTCGGCGTCGTCGTGCTGGGCCGAACCGCGGGCGGGGTCGGTGACGAAGCGGGGCAGGCCGCCGGAGCGCTGCGGGCGGCCGATGATGTTCCCCAGGTCGGCCAGGTCCACGAAGTTGTCGGCCTGGCGGCGCAGGTCGTCGCTGGTCATCGGCGGCTGGCTCTTCATCGTGGAGACCACGGTGACGCGGCGGCCCTTGCGCTGGACGGCCGCGACCAGGGCCCGGAAGTCGCCGTCGCCCGAGAACAGCACCAGGTGGTCGACGGTCTCGGCCATCTCCAGCATGTCGACGGCGATCTCGACGTCCATATCGCCGCGCCAGCGCTTGCGGCCCTGGCTGTCGGTGAACTCGCGGGCCGGCTTGGTCACCAGGGTGAAGCCGTTGTAGTCTAGCCAGTCGACCAGCGGCCGGATCGGGGAATACTCCTCGTTCTCGGCGATGGCGGTGTAGTAATAGGCGCGCACCAGCACCCCGCGCTTGCGGAACTCGTCCAGCAGCTTGCGGTAGTCGATGTCGAAGCCCAGCGCCTTGGCGGCGGAGAAGAAGTTGGCCCCGTCGATGAACAGCGCCAGGCGCTCGGTCGGGTAGAAGGTCACGTGATCGGAATTCCTTGAAAAATCAGAACGATCAAAAATGGCTCGATCAGGCGGTGGTGGTCGCCCTGGGCTGCAGCCTGCCCGGATCATACCCGAGTCGCGAGGCGTTGCTCGACGCGGCCGTCGACGCCCTGGGCTCGGAGGGCCTGGCGGTGGCGGGACGTTCCGCCTGGTGGACCTCGGCCGCCTGGCCCGACCCGGCCGCGCCAGCCTATCTCAACGGGGTCGTCCTGGTCGAGACGCGGTTGTCGGCCGGCGAAGTCCTAGCGGCCCTGCACCGCCTGGAGGCCCGCTTCGGCCGGGTGCGCGCCGAGCCCAACGCCCCCCGCACCCTGGACCTCGACCTGATCGCCCACGGTCGCGCGGTGCTGGACGGGGCGGTGGTCGTACCGCATCCGAGGGCCCACGAGCGGCTGTTCGTCATGGGGCCGTTGGCGCAGATCGCGCCCGGCTGGCGCCATCCGGTCAGCGACCGGACGGCGGCGGATCTGGCGGCCGAGGCGACGGTCGGGATCGACGCCGCGCCAGTCGCATGATCTCGGAGGTGTTCCGCGCCATCCCTCCCGACATTGCCAAACTTTAATTCGCGCTCCGACGACCCCCGGCTCAATAGTCCGCCCTGAACTTCGCATTGAGCGCGATCGCCCGACGGCGCGCCCTGGGGAACGTCTCGCATGTCCTTCACCCGTTCGCTGCTCGCCTGCGCCGCCGCCTGCGCGGTGCTGTCCGCGGCTCCCACCTTCACCTCGGCCGCCTGGGCCGGCGACAGGAGCGGCGTCGACCAGACCAGCTTCGACAAGTCGGTCGCTCCGGGCGGCGACTTCTGGGCCTACGCCAACGGCGAATGGATCAAGGCCCACCCGATCCCGGCCGACCGCAGCAGCTACGGCAAGAGCGCGGTGATGGTCGAGGAAGCCGCCAAGCGGACCGTCGATCTGATCCAGGCGGCCGCCAAGACGGGCGGCGCGGGCGACGGCCAGAAGGTCGGCGACTACTACGCCAGCTACATGGACGAGGCGGCGATCGAGGCCAAGGGGATCACGCCGCTGAAGGCCGACCTGGCCCGCATCGCCGCGATCAAGGACAAGAAGAGCCTGGCCGCCGTGCTGGGCGGCAACGTCCGGGCCGACGTCGACGCCCTCAACTCCACGGACTTCTACACCGACAACGTGCTGGGCCTGTGGGTCTCGCCGGCGTTCGACGACACCAGCAAGTATGCGCCGTTCCTGCTGCAGGGCGGCCTGGGGATGCCCGACCGGCAGTACTATGTCGGCGACAGCGCCTCCATGCAGGACGCCCGCGCCAAGTACGTGGCCCACGTCGCCAAGATCCTGGCCCTGGGCGGCGTCGCCGACGCCGAGGCCAAGGCGGCCAGGATCATGGCCCTGGAAACCCGGATCGCCCAGGTCTCGGGCAGCCGCGCCGACAGCGCCGACGTCCAGAAGGCCAACAACAGCTGGACCCAGGCCGACTTCGCGACCAGGGCCCCGGGCCTGGACTGGACGACCTTCTTCACGGCCGCGGGCCTGGCCGACCAGCCGCGCTTCATCGTCTGGCACCCGACCATGGTGGTGGGCCTGGGCAAGATCGCCGACGAGGAAAGCCTGGAGACCTGGAAGGACTACCTGACCTTCCACCTGCTGGACCACTACAGCAACCTGCTGCCCAAGGCCTTCGTCGATGAGCGCTTCGCCTTCTACGGCGCGGCCCTGCAGGGCACGCCGCAACTGGCGGCCCGCTGGAAGCGCGGCGTCAACTCGACAAACGCCGTGCTCGGCGAGGCGGTCGGCCAGCTCTATGTCGACAAGTATTTCCCGGCCCAGTCCAAGGCCGAGGTCTCGGCCATGGTCGAGACCATGAAGGTCGCCTTCGAGAAGCGCATCGACGGGCTGGACTGGATGGCGCCCGAGACCAAGGCCGAGGCCCATCGCAAGGTCGATGTGCTGAAGGTCGGCGTCGGCTATCCCGACAAATGGCGCGACTATTCGGGCCTGACGATCGTGCGCGGCGACGCCCTGGGCAACGTCCAGCGTTCGGAGGTCTTCGACTACGCCACCGCCAAGGCCAAGCTGGGCAAGCCGGTGGATCGCGGCGAGTGGGTGATGACGCCCCAGACCGTCAACGCCGTGAACCTGCCGATGCTGAACGGCCTGAACTTCCCGGCCGCGATCCTGCAGGCCCCCAACTTCGATTCCAGCTACGACGCCGCCGCCAACTATGGCGCGATCGGCGCCACTATCGGCCACGAGATCAGCCACAGCTTCGACGACCAGGGCGCGCAGTTCGACAGCCAGGGCCGCCTGCGCAACTGGTGGACGCCCACCGACTTCGCCCACTTCCAGAAGGCGGGCGCGGCCCTGGCCCTGCAGTTCGACGGCTACAAGCCGTTCCCCGACCTGGGCGTGAACGGCAAGCAGACCCTCAGCGAGAACATCGCCGACGTCGCCGGCCTGGCCGCGGCCCTGGACGCCTACCACGCCTCGCTGGGCGGCAAGCCCGCCCCGGTGATCGACGGCCTGACTGGCGACCAGCGGTTCTTCCTGGCCTACGCCCAGAGCTGGCTGAGCTATTCGCGCGACGCCTCGCTGCGCCAGGCGCTGATCACCGACGGGCACGCGCCGGCCCGCTACCGCGCCCTGACCGTGCGCAACCTCGACGCCTGGTACGACGCCTTCGGGATCAAGCCGGGCGACCCGCTGTACCTGCCGCCCGCGCAGCGGGTGAAGGTCTGGTAGGGCGCGATCGGGTCGTGCGGGAGGACGCCTGAATGGCCGCGATCCAGGTCGATCCCGCGCGCGTCCACGAGTTCGTCGATTCCGACGCCTTCTATGACTGGCTCTCGCGTCACCATGACAAGGAGAGCGAGGTCTGGATCAAGATCCACAAGGTCGGGTCGGGCCTGCCCTCGATCAACGCCAGGCAGGCGATCGACGTGGTGCTGTGCTGGGGCTGGATCGACGCGGTGCGCAAGGGCTTCGACGACAAGAGCTTCCTCCAGCGCTACACGCCGCGCGGCAGGAAGAGCCTCTGGAGCCAGATCAATGTCGACAACGTCGTCCGGCTGATCGCCGAGGGCCGCATGACCGAGCACGGCCTGCGCGAGGTCGAGGCGGCCAAGGCCGACGGCCGCTGGGACCGCGCCTATGGCAGCGGCAAGGCCATGAAGATCCCCGACGACCTGCAGGCGGCGATCGACGCCAACCCGCAGGCCAGGGCGATGCTGGGAAAGCTCACGGAACAGAACCGCTTCGCCCTGGCCTTCCGCGTCCACAACATGAAGACGGAAGCCGGCCGCCGGAAAAAGATCGAGACGTTCGTCGGCATGCTGGAACGCGGCGAGACGATCTATCCGCAGAAGGCGCGGTAGGGTGAGGCGTACCTCCACGTCGTTCCGCTGGACTTCTCCGGTCAAACCCGGCATAAGCGCCCCCTCGCGAAAGCCGGGACTCTGCCGATGCGGCGTTGTGTAACGCCGCTGCAGACCCTATTTTGCGATAACCAAGGCTCATAGCCCGAGGAATTCATGGCCCGCGTCACCGTCGAAGATTGCGTCGAGAAGGTTCCCAACCGCTTCGCTCTGGTCCTGCTGTCCGCCCATCGCGCGCGCGGCATCTCGGCCGGCGCCTCGCTGCTCGTCGATCGCGACAACGACAAGAACCCCGTCGTCGCCCTGCGCGAGATCGCCGACGACGTGGTCGATCACGAGGGCCTGAAGGAACAGCTGATCACCACGCTGCAGCGCGTGGACGAGCACACCGAAGCCGAGGAAGAGGCCGAAACCCTCGCCCTGCTGGCCGATCCCACCCACATGCAGATGAGCGAACTGGAACTGGTCCGCGCCCTGCAGAGCGACCGCGACGGCGGTCAGGAGGAGCGGTACTGAGCCCCGACGGCGCAGACCCACTCATTCTCGAAGCGGCGCCCGCCGCCGCTCCTTCCGAACGCGCGCCCGATTCCGAATCGGGCGCGTCGTCGTCTGCGGCGCCCGCCAACGACCCGGCGCCCGCCCCGCCCGCGTCTTCCGCCAAGCCCCGCCAGAAGTTCCTCCGCCAGTACGAACTGATCGAGCGCGTCCACGCCTACGATCCGACAGCGGACGAGGCCCTGCTGAACCGCGCCTATGTCTACGCCATGCGCATGCACGGCAGCCAGACGAGGGCCAGCGGCGACCCTTACTACGCCCACCCGATCGAGGTGGCCGGCATCCTGACCGAGTACCGGCTGGACACCGCGACCATCGTCACGGCCCTGCTGCACGACGTGATCGAGGACACCCCGGTCACCAAGGAAGAGATCGCCAAGCTGTTCGGCGACGAGATCGGCGAGCTGGTCGAGGGCGTCACCAAGCTGTCGAAGCTGGAGCTGCAGGCCGAGCACGCCCGCCAGGCCGAGAACCTGCGCAAGTTCATCCTGGCCATCTCCAAGGACGTCCGGGTCCTGCTGGTCAAGCTGGCCGACCGCCTGCACAACATGCGGACGCTGCACTTCATCAAGAGCCAGGCCAAGCGCGAGCGCATCGCCCGCGAGACGCGCGACATCTACGCGCCCCTGGCCCGCAACATCGGCTGCCACCGCATCTGCACCGAGCTGGAGGAGCTTTCCTTCGAGCATACTAATCCGGTGGCCCGCAACGCGATCATCCGCCGCCTGGACACCCTGCGCGCCGAGCAGGGCGGGGCGGTCGCCCTGGTCAGCCAGGAGATCGCCGCCCGCCTGGAGTCGGCCGGCCTGCCGGCCCGGGTCTTCGGCCGCGAGAAGTCGCCCTATTCGATCTGGCGCAAGCTGCAGCGCAAGTCGATCGGCTTCTCGCAGATGTCCGACATCTACGCCTTCCGGGTGATCGTCGACAGCGAGGAGGACTGCTACCGGGCCCTGGGCGTGGTGCATCGCGCCTGGTCCAGCGTGCCCGACCGCTTCAAGGACTTCATCTCGACCCCCAAGCGCAACAACTACCGCTCGCTGCACACCACGGTGGTGGGGCCGCGCGGCATGCGCATCGAGATGCAGATCCGCACCGAGGCCATGGACCGGGTCAACGAGGAGGGCGTGGCCGCCCACTTCCGCTACAAGGACGCCTCGTACGGCCTGGACCTGGAGGGCATGGAGGCGGCCGGCGGCCGCGATCCCCTGGCCAACCTGCGCCAGCTGGTCCAGGTGCTGGAGCACGGCGGCGACGCCGAGGAACTGGTCGAGCACGCCAAGCTGGAGATGTTCCTCGACCAGGTGTTCGTCTTCACCCCCAAGGGCAAGCTGGTCAGCCTGCCGCGGGGCGCCATGCCGCTGGACTTCGCCTACGCGGTCCACACCAGCGTCGGCGACACCTGCATCGGGGTGAAGATCAACGGCGAGCTCAAGCCGCTGCGCACCCTGCTCAACAACGGCGACGTGGTCGAGGTGGTCCGGGGCTCCAAGCCCGTGGTGCCGCCGGACTGGCGGTCGCTGACGGTGACCGGCCGGGCGCGCTCGGCCATCCGCCGCCACATCCGCCAGACCGAGAAGGAAGAGTTCCTGCGCCTGGGCCGGGCCTCGGTGGAGCAGGTGTTCGAGCGGGCCGGCAAGAAGCTGAAGGACGTCTCGCTGCGGCCGATCCTGGAGCGCTTCGCCCTCGACGCGGAGGAGGCCCTGTTCGACGCGGTCGGCCGCGGCCGGGTCTCGCCCAGCCAGGTGCTGGAGACGGCCTTCCCGGGCATGAAGGACACCGACGTGGCCGTGGCCACGGCGCGGCGCAAGATCGAGGGCGGCACGGCCGCCCGGCTCTATGTGCGCGGCGGCGGCCTGACGCCCGGCGTGTCGCTGCACTTCGCCCACTGCTGCAGCCCGGTGCCGGGCGACCGCATCGTCGGCATCCTGCGGGAGGATGGCGCGGGCCTGGACGTCCACACCATCGACTGCCCCAAGCTGGCCGAATACGAGGACCGCGAGGACCTCTGGCGCGACCTGAACTGGACGCCCGAGGCCGAGCGCGAGACCGTCTCCCTGGCTCGCCTGCACGCCACCATCGGCAATGCGCCGGGCGTGCTGGGACAGGTCTGCACGATCATCGGCGAGGCCGGCGGCAACATCGTCAACCTGCGCATGCACCACCGGCAGAGCGACTTCTTCGACGTCGACATCGACGTCGAGGTCCGCGACGCCAAGCACCTGACCAACATCTCGGCGGCGCTGCGCACCTGCCCGACCGTGGAGACGGTGGACCGGACGCGGGGGTAGGGGCCCGCGCGGTTGTCATCCCGGAAAGCGCGCAGCGCTTGTCCGGGACCCAGGACAGCCGCAAGGCCTTTACCCAGTCCCCTGGGTCCCGGACAGCCTCTGCGAGGCTTCCGGGATGACAACCGAATAATTGCGCGCGCGGCGCCTCTAGCCCCGCACCACCCCGTGCAGCGCCTTCAGGGTCTTCAGCAGCCCCGCCGCGTCGCTCAGCGGCAGGCAGCTGGGGCCGTCGCACAGGGCCTTGTCGGGGTCGGTGTGGAACTCCAGGAACACCCCGTCCGCCCCCGCCGCCACGGCGGCCTTGGCGATGATCGGCACGCCCTCGCGGCGGCCGCCAGTCGAGCCGCCGGCCGTGCGCGGGTCGGCGCCGGGCAGTTGGACGGCGTGGGTGGCGTCGATGGTCACCGGCACGCCCAGGCTCTGCATCTGGGCGATGCCCAGCATGTCGACCACCAGGTTGTTGTAGCCGAACGAGGCGCCGCGCTCGCACAGCACGATCTGCAGGTCCGGCGCGGCCTCGCGGGCCTTGTGGACGATGTTCCTGCAGTCCCAGGGGGCGATGAACTGGGCCTTCTTGACGTGCAGCCAGCCGCCGGCGGCGGCCGTGGCGCGCGAGGCGGCGACGATCAGGTCGGTCTGGCGGCACAGGAAGGCGGGGATCTGCACCAGGTCGGCGACGGCGGCGACCGGCCCGGCCTGGTCGACCTCGTGGATGTCGGTGGCGATCGGCACGTCCAGCCTGGCCTTGACCTCGGCCAGCATGGCCAGGCCGTCCTTCAGGCCCGGACCGCGATAGCTGGTGATCGATGAGCGGTTGGCCTTGTCGAAGCTGGCCTTGAACACATAGGGCAGGCCCAGCTCGGCGGTGATCGCCTTCAGTTCGCGCCCCACCTCCAGGGCCAGGTCCAGGTTCTCCAGCACGTTCAGCCCGGCGATCACCGCCAGCGGCTGGCCGGCGCCCATCGACAGGTTCCAGCGCTTCAGGGTGACGACGGACATGGCGAACCTTCCTCGCAAATCGGTGGCGCGCTTATGCCCTAAGCGCGGCGACCGCGTCGAGGGTGGCGGCGGTCAGGGGCGAGGGCAGGGCGTCCAGCGAGAACCAGCCCCAGTCGGCCAGGGCCTGCGGCTCGAGGATCGCCGGCTCGCCCACGCAGCCGTCGGCGCGGTAGGTCACGGCCACCCAGTGGCTGCCCTCGGCGATCATGTCGGTGACGCAAAGCACCGGGCCGGCGACGATGGTGATCCCCAGCTCCTCGAGGATCTCGCGCTCGGCGCAGGCGCGGCCGTTCTCGCCCCAGTCCAGCTTGCCGCCGGGCTGGCCCCAATGGCCGGCCTCGGGCTGGCGGCGGCGCTGGACCAGCAGGATCCGGCCCTCGCCGTCGAGGATCGCCGCGCCGCAGCCGACGCGGGGGCGGAGTTCGGAGAGTGATTCCACGGTGCTCATGGCCGCCTTCTACAGCGTTTGTAGACTCGCCCCCACCGGCCTATATCCAGCCCTCATGACCAATGACGACGTCCTCGACGAATTCCGCGCCGCCGGCGCCCTGCGCGAAGGCCACTTCGTGCTGTCCTCCGGCCTGCACAGCCCCGTCTTCCTGCAGAAGAACCTGGTGTTCATGCGGCCCGAGCGGTGCGCGCGCCTCTGCAAGGCCCTGGCCGAGAAGATCGTGGCCACGGTCGGCCAGCCCGACGTGGCCGTCTCGCCGGCCGTGGGCGGCATCATCCCCGGCTACGAGACCGCCCGCTGGCTGAACGTCGCCTCGATCTATGTCGAGCGCGAGGGCGGCGGCTTCAAGTTCCGCCGCGGCTTCCACCTGGAGCCGGGCGCGAAGGTCGTGATGGTCGAGGACATCGTCACCACCGGCCTGTCGTCGCGGGAGTGCATCGCCGCGATCCAGGAGGCCGGCGGCGAGGTGATCGCCGCGGCCTGCATCGTCGACCGCTCGGGCGGCAAGGCCGATGTCGGCGTGCCGCTGGTGGCCCTGGCCAGCCTGGAGGTCCCGGCCTATCCGGCCGACGCCCTGCCGCCGGAACTGGCGGCGATCCCGATCGAGGATCCCGGCAGCCGGCGCCTGAAGGGCTGACGCGCATGCTGCGGCTGGGCGTCAACATCGATCACGTGGCCACGATCCGCAACGCGCGCGGGGCCAGCTATCCCGAGCCGGTGCGGGCCGCCGAGCTGGCCCTGGCGGCCGGCGCCGACGGCATCACCGCCCACCTGCGCGAGGACCGCCGCCACATCAGCGACGCCGACATCGTCCTGCTGACCGACCTGTGCCTGAAGCGCGGCAAGCCGCTGAACTTCGAGATGGCGGTCACCGACGAGATGGTCGGCATCGCCCTGCAGGCCCGGCCGCACGCCGCCTGCCTGGTGCCCGAGCGCCGCGAGGAGGTCACCACCGAGGGCGGCCTGGACGTGGTGCGCGGCAAGGTCCGTATCGTCGAGGCTGTCGCCCGCCTGCGGACCGTTGGGGCCCGGGTGTCGCTGTTCATCGAGGCCGATCCCGCCCAGATCCAGGCCTCGGCCGAGGCCGGCGCCCAGGTGGTCGAGCTGCACACCGGCGCCTATTGCGACGCCGCCCGCGAGGGTCACGCCGACCGGGCCGCCGCCATCCTGGAACGGCTGAAGGCCGGCGCGGCCCTGGCCGCCAGCCTGGGCCTGGAGGTCCATGCCGGCCACGGCATCGACTACGCCACCGTCAAGCCGGTGGCCGCCATCCCGCAGATCGCTGAACTCAACATCGGCCACTTCCTAATCGGCGAGGCGATCTTCGTCGGCCTGCCGCAGGCCATCCTGCGGATGCGGGCCCTGATGGACGCGGCGAGGCTGGAGGCCGCCGCGTGATCATCGGGATCGGTTCGGACCTGTGCGACATCCGCCGGATCGAGAAATCCCTCGAACGGTTCGGCGACCGGTTCACGAACAAGGTCTTCACCGAGATCGAGCGCAAGCGGTCCGAGCGCAAGCCCGACCGCGCCTCCAGCTACGCCAAGCGCTTCGCCGCTAAGGAGGCCTGTTCCAAGGCCCTGGGCACCGGTCTGAAGGGCGGGGTGCACCTGGCGGGCATGGGCGTGGTGAACCTGCCGTCCGGCAAGCCGACCATGGCCCTGACCGGCGGCGCGGCCGAGCGCCTGGCGGCGATGGTCCCCGAGGGCATGACCCCGGTGATCCACCTGTCCCTGACCGACGACCACCCCTACGCCCAGGCCTTCGTGATCATCGAGGCGGTGCCGGCGGTCTAGCTTCGGTCTTTCCCGCACGGGGGCCTACCGCCTGGTCACCATAAAACGGCTGTCATCCCGGACGAGCGCGCAGCGCGAAGATCCGGGACCGGGGCGTGAGCTCAGCGTTTGCGGCGGTCCCGGATCGGCGCCCGGCTTCGCCGGCCTTGTCCGGGATGACAGCCTTTTTGCGCGAAGCCATAGGCGATAGCCCTCCCGCGCGGGTGGCGCCTAGTGGCCCGGCCCCCGCCTTGCACCGCGATCCCCAAGCGCCGCCCACGGCGCCGTTCTGGGACGGGGAAACACCATGGCCATCTGGAGCGATGCCGAAATCAAGGCGGCGCGCGAGCACCAGCCGAAGCCCTGGCAGGAGCGCCCGCTGGCCTGGCTGCTGGTCGGCTGGGGCTTCTTCGCCCTGGTCCTGGTGGCGATCCTCGCCACATTTTGAGCCTGGATTCCACGGTCAAGCTGGGCCAGGCGCCGCCCGGGCGCAACGCCCCGCCGCCTACGCCATGACGGCGAGTTAACGGGCGCCACGCTTGCCCCCGTCGTAAACCCCGTCTAGCTAGGCGCGTCGGGTTCGCCCGCCGTCCATTCCGTCGAGAGCCCCACAGCGCATGACCGAAGCCGCCGAAACCGAAACGCCCGACGACAAGGCCGGGGCGGTCAAGGAGTTCATCGAGATCGTCAAGACGGTCGCCTACGCCCTGGCGATCGCCCTGGTGCTGCGTGTGCTGCTGTTCCAGCCGTTCACGATCCCGTCGGCGTCGATGGAGCCCAATCTCTACCAGGGCGACTACATCATCGTTTCGAAGTACAGCTACGGCTGGTCGAAGCACTCGATCCCGTTCAGCCCGCCGCTGTTCGACGGCCGCATCCTGGGCAAGGCCCCGACGCGCGGCGACATCATCGTCTTCAAGCTGCCGCGCGACCCCAACGTCGACTACATCAAGCGCCTGATCGGCCTGCCCGGCGACAAGGTCCAGGTGCGCGGCGGCGTGGTCTACATCAACGGCAAGGCCTTGCCGCGCAAGGAAATGCCCTCGGCCCTGGTCGACACCGGCTATGGCACCATCCGGGCCGGCCGCTTCGAGGAGACCAATCCCGAAGGCCGCCAGTACGCCACCCAGGACTACGGCCCCGACAGCGACGCCGACAACACCGGCGTCTACACCGTGCCGCAGGGCTGCTACTTCTTCATGGGCGACAACCGCGACAACTCGCTGGACAGCCGCTTCGACCCGGGCGTCTCGGCCTTCAAGACCGGTCCCGGCACCTGCAAGTGGGACTACGCCAACGACCAGTATATCGGCATGCAGGAAGGCGTCGGCTTCGTGCCGGCCGAGAACCTGGTGGGCCGTGCCCAGCTGATCCTGCTGTCGTGGAACGCCGACGCCCACCTGTTCAAGCCATGGACCTGGTTCACCGAGGCGCGTCCCAGCCGCTTCTTCCGCGTCCTGAAGTAGGTTTGGCGCAACGACCTCTCGCGATATCCTCGTCCTTCGACAGGCTCAGGATGAGGATATCGAATGAATCGCCTCGTGGGCTGTGAACGCCCCAGTAGCCCTCATCCTGAGCCTGTCGAAGGACGAGGGCGCACCCAGAGCATTTCCAATGGATAGACGCGCCGTCGCGGTCGGCGAGCTGGAGCGCCGGATCGGCCACAGGTTCCAGGACCGCCAGTTGCTGGAGCTGGCCCTGACCCATGCCAGCGTGGGCGACGGGGCCAAGAAGGCCGGCGACAACGAGGTGCTGGAGTTCATCGGCGACCGCGTGCTGGGCCTGCTGGCCGCCGAGGCCCTGGCCGAGCGCTTCCCCAAGGCCAAGGAAGGCGAGCTGGCCCCGCGCCTGAACGCCCTGGTCAGCCGCGAGACCTGCGCGCGGGTCGCCCGCGGCGCGGAGATGGGCCCGGCCCTGCGCCTGTCGGCCTCGTCCAGCAAGATCGGCGGCCGCGAGACCGACTCGATCCTGGCCGGCGCCGCCGAGGCGCTGATGGCCGCCCTCTACCGTGACGGCGGACTGGAAACCGCTCGCCGGGTGTTCCTCGACCTGTGGGCCGACGAGTTCGAGCGCGCCAACCAGGGCAAGCCGCGCGATCCCAAGACCGCGCTGCAGGAATGGGCCCAGGGCAAGGGCAAGCCGCTGCCGACCTACGCCGTCAAGGACCGCAAGGGGCCCGACCACGCGCCGGTGTTCACCGTGCAGGTGACGGTGGCGGGGCTGGATCCGGTATATGCCGAGGGCCGCTCGCGGCAGGAGGCCGAGAAGGCCGCGGCCAAGGCGCTGCTGGCGCGGGAAGGGGCGGGCGGAGCCTAAGGTGCGCGTCCCGGCTCGCCGCAACCGCAATATCGGCACGGCCAAGCAGGGTCATGGCCTCGACAATCGCATGGTCATTCCCTGGCCCTCGTCCGAGGAGCGGATCTGGTACGCCATGCTCGGCCCTCACCAGCGTATCCGGGTCACGATCGCCGGCTATGAAATGCTGTTCGTGGCCGAGGAAAATCACGGTGGCTGCGTCCACGCCTGTTCCGTGGCCGACATCGCGCGGATGCTGGAAAGCCTGCCGCGCACCGATTGGGAAAGCCTGGCGGCGATCGTCCTGCGACAACCCACGCGCAAAGCGCGGCTTCTTTCGCCGGTCTGGGGGCGTTTCGCCTACAGCGCCGACCTCGGCCTGCAAGGACGGCCCTCTTTCTCCTCGGGGCCGATGGTTTTCATCGAGGCGGTGGATCCCACCAAGCCGATCGTATGGTCGAGCGCGCTGGGACCGGGCGGTCAGGCGGAGTTGGCGCGGCTGGCGGCTGACGGGCACAAGGTCGAGCAGGTCGGATCGCGCTGGATCGTGACGCCGACTCTGGACGCGATACGCGCCACCCAACTCTACCGCACCCTGCCGCACGAGATCGGCCACCACGTCGATTGGCTGGAGAAGGTGGAACGCGCGCCGGCCGACAGCCCAGACGACTGGGAGGCACGGGAAGCCGCGTTCTTTGCCCGGCCGCGCGAGGAACGCGAGGCCTTCGCCCACCGCTACGCCGACGCCGCCAACGAACGCCTGCGCCGCTTCGGCCTCGTCCCTTTCGCCCCATTGGCCTGAAGGGGCCGCCCAACTGGGGGAGGGCTTTTTCGACGCATCGGTGCTACACGCACCCGCAATGACTGAAACCACCTCCCAAAACCAAACCACCCGCGCCGGCTTCGCCGCCATCATCGGCGCCCCGAACGCCGGCAAGTCCACCCTGGTCAACCGCATGGTCGGGGCCAAGGTCTCGATCGTCACCCAGAAGGTCCAGACCACGCGCTTCCCCGTGCGCGGCGTGGCCATGACCGGAAACACTCAGATCGTCCTCGTCGACACCCCCGGCATCTTCACGCCGCGCCGTCGCCTGGACCGCGCCATGGTCCGTTCCGCCTGGAGCGGGGCCGAGGACAGCGAGGTCGTGGTCCACCTCGTCGATGTCCAGGCCGAGCTGGCCGTGCGCGAGCGCCGCGCCACCCCGGGCGAGCACCGCTCGGTGCAGGACGTCCAGACCATCATCGAGGGCCTGAAGGCCGCTAATCGCCAGGTGATCCTGGCGCTCAACAAGATCGACGGCGTCAAGCGCGAGACCCTGCTGGCCGTCACCCAGGACCTGTTCGACACCGGCGTCTATTCCGAGGTCTTCATGATCAGCGCCGCCACCGGCGCCGGGGTCGACGACCTGATGGCCAAGCTGGCCTCGCTGATGCCGGAGGGGCCGTGGCTCTATCCGGAAGATCAGACCGCCGACCTGCCGGCCCGCCTGCTGGCCGCCGAGATCACCCGCGAGAAGATCTATCTGCGCGTCCACGAGGAGCTGCCCTACGCCGCCTCGGTCGAGACCACGGCCTTCGAGGAACGCCCCGACGGCAGCGCCCGCATCGAGCAGACCATCTATGTCGAGCGCGACGGCCAGCGCGCCATCGTGCTGGGCAAGGGCGGCGAGGTGATCAAGTGGATCGGCAAGGCCTCGCGCGAGGAGCTGCAGGACATTCTCGACCGCAAGATCCACCTGTTCCTGCACGTGAAGGTGAAAGAGAACTGGGCCGAGGAGCGCGGCCTGTTCAACGACATGGGCCTGGATTTCGACGTCTAGGACCAAGAGCCTTCATCCGCAAATCTCCGTTGTCATCCCGGAAGCCTCGTAGAGGCTGTCCGGGATCCAGGTGACCGGGCCAGCGCGGTGCGGCCGCCCCTGAGTCCCGGCTCTTCGCTTCGCGGAGTTTACCCTTGGGCGCGCGGAGCACGACCCGAAGGGCCGGGAGCTCGGGCGACATCTCTTGACTTCGCCGCCCGCACCCTGTCCTTGGACCGTGAACAGACAGGGAATATCGCGCCTTGAGCAAGCTCGACATCGCGCCCGCCGAGGCGGCCCAGCCCAGCGTCGACCTGGACGCCTATTTCGCCCGCATCGGCTATGACGGCCCGCGCGAGCCGACGCTCGCGGTGCTGCGCGCCCTCCACCAGCGGCACCCCGACGCCATCCCGTTCGAGAACCTCGACGTGCTGCTGGGCAAGGCGATCAGCCTGGATCCGGCGCAGGTCGACGCCAAGCTGATCACGGCCGGGCGAGGGGGCTACTGCTACGAGCAGAACGGTCTCTTCAAGCGGGTGCTGACGGCGCTGGGCTTCGAGGTCACGGGGTTGATGGCGCGGGTGCTGTGGATGGTCCCAGAGCACCTGCCGCCGCGGCCGCGCTCGCACATGGTGCTGGCCGTGCGCGTTCCCGGAGACGACACGACCTGGCTGGCCGACGTCGGCTTCGGCGGCTGCGTGCTGACGGGGCCGCTGGCGCTGTTCTCCGACGCGGTGCAGGCCACGCCCAACGGCGCGTTCCGCATCCTGCCGGTCGATGAGTTGGGCGGCGAGCGCCAGGTCCAGGCCGACCTTTCGGGCCGCTGGGCGGCGACCTACCAGGTGGCGCTGGGCGCCTTGGCCGACCAGGACTACGAACAGGCCAATTTCTACACCTACGCCCATCCCAGCTCGCACTTCACCTTCAGCCTGACGGCCGGCCGCACCACGCCGGCCGCGCGCTACGCCCTGAAGAACAATCGCTTGACCCACCGCGACGCCACGGGCGCCCTGGTCGAACAGCGCGACCTGTCGGCCGACGCGCTGGAGGCGACCCTGCGCGACGTCATCGGCCTGCCGGTCCAGGCCGAATGGCGGCCGCTGATCGAGAAGATCGTGGGCTGGGGGACGTCATCCTAGTGCGCATCACGCCGATCCTGCGTCTCCACAATCGGCTCATCCCGGCGCAAGCCGGGACCCAAGCCGAGCTTGGGGTTTCGCGCGGAGACCACACGGCCAACGCCGCTTGGGTCCCGGCTTTCGCCGGGATGAGCGGTGATTGATATGGAGTGGGAGGACGAAGCCTTCGTGCTGTCGGCGCGGGTCCATGGCGAGACCGGGGCGATCGTCGAGCTGCTGACCCAGGACCGGGGCAAGTTCGTCGCCCATGTCTCGGGCGCGGCCTCGCGGCGGATGAAGCCGTTCCTGCAGGCCGGGGCCAAGGTCATCGCCCGCTATCGCGCCCGGATGAGCGACCAGCTGGGCGCGGCGACCCTGGAGCCGATGGGCGAGGGCCCTTCCTCGCTGTTCGACGACCCCCTGGCCCTGTCGGGCCTGTCGGCCGCCGCCGCCGTCGCCGCCGGGGCCTTGCCCGAGCGCGAGGCCCATCCTGGGGCCTTCCACGCCCTGGAGGCCCTGATCGCCGCCCTGGCCGTCCCGGCGATCTGGCCGGCGGTCTATGTGCGCTTCGAGGCCGGATTGCTGCAGGACCTGGGTTTCGGCCTGGACCTGTCCCGGTGCGCCGCTACCGGCTCGCTGGACGACCTGGTCTATGTCAGCCCCCGGACGGGCCGGGCGGTCAGCCGCGCGGCGGGCGCGCCCTATCGCGACAAGCTGCTGCCCCTGCCGCCGTTCATGCTGTCGGCCCAGGGCGGGCTGGCCGAGGGCGACGTCAAGGCGGGCCTGGACATCACCGGCCACTTCCTCGAGCAGTTCGTGTTCCATCCGCTGAACAGGCCGCTGCCGCCGGCCCGGGTATGGCTGCTGGACCGTCTGGGCGAGGCGGGGCGATTGTGACGCCGCGAACCGCCCCCACAGGGGGAGGATTTGGGCCTCCCACATCTGCTACTGTGCCTTTCACGCGTAACGAATCTCCCAGATGAACAAACCAGTCCTACCTCCCCCCGGCGGCCCGGAAGACGGCCGCATCCTCGACGAGCCGCTGAGCGAGGCGCTGTCCAAGCGCTACCTGGCCTATGCCCTGTCGACGATCGGCTCGCGGGCCCTGCCCGATGTGCGCGATGGCTTGAAGCCCGTGCACCGTCGCGTGCTGCACGCGATGAACAACATGCGCCTCAACCCCGAGGGCGCCGCGCGCAAGTGCGCTAAGGTGGTCGGCGAGGTGATGGGTAACTTCCACCCGCACGGCGACCAGTCGATCTACGACGCCCTGGTTCGCCTGGCCCAGGACTTCGCCCAGCGGGTGCCGCTGGTCGACGGCCAGGGCAATTTCGGCAACATCGACGGCGATAACCCCGCCGCCATGCGCTACACCGAGTGCAAGATGACCGCCGCGGCCATGCTGCTGCTGGACGGCATCGACGAGGACGCGGTCGACTTCAAGCCGTCCTACGACGGCCAGGACGAGGAGCCGGTGGTCCTGCCGTCGGGCTTCCCCAACCTGCTGGCCAACGGCTCGTCGGGCATCGCCGTGGGCATGGCCACCTCGATCCCGCCGCACAACCCGGCCGAGCTGATCGACGCCTGCCTGCTGCTGCTGTCCAAGCCCGAGGCGACCACGGCCGAGATCCTGGAGCGCGTGCCGGGGCCGGACTTCCCGACCGGCGGCGTAATCGTCGAATCCCGCGAGAGCCTGCTGGAGACCTACGAGACCGGTCGCGGCGGCGTGCGCACCCGCGCCCGCTGGGAGAAGGAAGACACCGGCCGCGGCACCTACCAGATCGTCGTCACCGAGATCCCGTACCAGGTCAAGAAGTCCGACCTGGTCGAGCAGCTGGCCGACCTGATCGACAGCAAGAAGGCCGCCCTGCTGGGCGACGTGCGCGACGAGAGCGCCGAGGACATCCGCCTGGTCCTCGAGCCCAAGTCCAAGAACGTCGAGCCCGAAGTGCTGATGGAGAGCCTGTTCAAGCTCTCGGCGCTGGAAAGCCGCTTCCCGGTCAACATCAACGTGCTGGACGCCAAGGGCACGCCCGGCGTCATGGGCATCAAGTCGGCGCTGATGGCGTTCCTGGCCCACCGTCGCGAGGTGCTGACCCGCCGGGCCCGCCACCGCCTGGCCAAGATCGAGGCCCGCCTGCACATCCTGGACGGCCTGCTGATCGCCTACCTCAATCTGGACGAGGTGATCCGCATCGTCCGCTACGAGGACGAGCCCAAGCAGAAGCTGATGGCCGCCTTCGCCCTGTCGGACATCCAGGCCGACGCCATCCTCAACACCCGCCTGCGCCAGCTGGCCAAGCTGGAGGAGATGGAGATCCGCCGCGAGCACGCCGAGCTGGTGGAGGAGCGCGACGGCATCATGGCCATGCTGGCCAGTGACAGGAAACAATGGGACCTGGTCGGCGCGGGCCTGCGCCAGGTGCGCGCCGTCCTGGTCAAGATCGCCCACCCGCACGACAAGCCGCGCCCGACCGGGGTGATCGGCCGCTCGATCTTCGAGGACGCGCCGCTGGTCGACGCCGACGCCGCCCTGGAGGCGATGATCGTGCGCGAGCCGATCACCGTCATCCTGTCGGACCGCGGCTGGATCCGCGCCGCCAAGGGCAAGATCGACGACCCGTCCGAGCTGAAGTTCAAGGAAGGCGACAAGCTGGGCTTCCTGGCCCCGGCCGAGACCACCGACAAGCTCCTGCTGTTCACCAGCGACGGCCGGTTCTTCACGATCAGCTGCGCCAACCTGCCGTCGGCGCGCGGCCACGGCGAGCCCGTGCGGATGATGATCGAGCTCGACGACAAGGTGAAGATCATCGACATGTTCCCGTTCAAGGCCGGGCGCAAACGCTTCCTGGCCTCGAAACAGGGCTACGGGTTCCTGATGCCGGAGGAAGAGGCCCTGGCCAACCGCAAGGCGGGTAAGCAGGTGCTGACGGTCGACGCGGCCGGCGCGGCCTTCTGCCTGGAGGCGACGGGCGACCAGATCGCGGTGATCGGCGACAATGGCAAGATCCTGATCTTCCCGCTGGAGGAGTTGCCGGAAATGCCGCGCGGCAAGGGCGTCAAGCTGCAGTCCTATCGCGAGGGCGGGCTGCGCGACGCGATCTCGTTCACCACCGAGGGCGGCGCCTTCTGGATCGACACGGCCGGCCGCCGCCGCGACTGGACCGAGTGGAAGGACTGGGTCGGCCGCCGGGCCGGGGCCGGCAAGCTGTCGCCCAAGGGCTTCCCGACCTCCAAGCGCTTCCGGCCCAAGTGATGACTTCTCTCCCTGTCATCCCGGACGAAGCGAAGCGCAGATCCGGGACCGCCGGAAGCGCCGCGCTTTGGATCGGTCCCGGATCGGCGCGCTGCGCGCTTGTCCGGGATGACAGGATCTCGTGAAATGATGAAGCCGTTCCGGAGAACCGCCGGCGCCCTGGCGACGCTGCTGGGCCTCACCGCCGCCGGCTCCGTCGCCGCCGCGCCCCTGCCCGTGGCCCGGCCGGAGACGGCGGGGTTCTCGGTCGAGCGGCTGCGGAAGCTGGACGAGACGATGCAGGCCCTGGTCGACCAGGGCCAGATCGCCGGCGGCGTCACCGTGCTGGGCCGTCATGGCCGGGTGGTGTCGCTGAAGGCCTTCGGCAAGCGCAGCCTGGAGACCGGCGAGGCCATGCCCGCCGACGCCATCTTCCGCATCCGCTCCGAGACCAAGGCGGTCACCGGGGTGGCGATGCTGATCCTCTATCAGGAGGGCCGGTGGCGGCTCGACGACCCGGTCACGGAATACCTGCCGGAACTGGCCGACCTGCGCGTGGCCTCCGGTGTCGACGCCCAGGGACGGCCGATCCTGACTCCCGCCAGCCGTCCGCCGACCATGCGCGAGCTGATGACCCATACCGCCGGCTTCGCCTATGGCCTGGCCGACGACCCGGCCAGCGTCGCCGACCAGGCCTATTACCGGGCCGGGGTGCTGCAGTCCGACAGCCTGGACCACCTGGTCCGCAAGGTGGCCATGCTGCCGATGTACGCCCAGCCTGGCGTGATGTGGCGCTACAGCGTCGCCGCCGACCTGCAGGGGTTGATCGTCGAGCGCCTGTCGGGCCAGACCCTGCCGGTGTTCATGGAGGAGCGGATCTTCCGTCCCCTGAAGATGAAGGACACCGCCTTCTGGGCCCCGGCCGAGAAGCTGCCGCGCCTGGCCGCCCTCTATGACGGCGATCCGGCCACGGGCAAGCTGATCCCGGCCAGCGAGGGGCCGTGGCGCGACGTGTCCAGGCCGCCGGCCGCGCCGTCCGGGGGCGGGGGGCTGCTGTCCACCGCCGGCGACTTCGCCCGCTTCGCCCAGATGATCCTGAACGGCGGCGAACTGGACGGCGTGCGCATCCTGCGGCCCGAGACCGTGGCCCTGATGCGGTCCAACCACCTGCCGCCCAGCTTCCAGGTCACCACCAACGGCACGGCCGGGGTGCTGCGCCCTGACCAGAAGCCGTTCCCGTTCAGCGCCGGCATGGGCTACGGCCTGGACGTGGCCGTGGCGGTCGACCCGCACCTGTCCGGCGCGCCGGTCGGGCCGGGCACGATCAGCTGGGGCGGCAGCGCCGGCACCTGGTTCTGGATCGACCCGGCCAACGACCTGTTCTTCGTCGGCATGATCCAGCGCCTGGGCGGCGTGGGCTCGGGCCTGGACGCGACGACGCGCACGGTGGTCTACCAGGCGCTGGAAAAGCCGCCGGTCAAGGAAGCGCGGCTGAATTCCTCTTCGCGCTGACTTGGGCGCCGGAAAGATTACACGACGTTCACTCTATGAATACGGCGTCATGAAGCAGACGTAACGCGTATTCTCCAGGAAGTCTGGCCATTCTACCCCTCGAAGACGACGCGGACGGCGTCGCCAAGGACAGGGGAGGCCAACATGGGCCGTTTCATCACCAAGCTGTCGACGATCGCGGTGCTGGGCCTGGCAGGCCTGCCTGTCCTCGGTCTAGTCCAGCCGGCTTGGGCCGCGCCGGCCAGACCTCCGGTGCTGGCCACGATCCGGGTCGGCGACCTGGACCTTTCCCGTCCCGACGACGCGCGCCGGCTCCAGGCCCGGATCGACGCGGCCGGCGAGACGGTCTGCGACGCCCGGACCCGGGCCGAAAAGCTGGACCGCTGGTCGGCGCGCGCCTGCCGCATCGACATCCGCGACGAGGTCCAGTCCAAGCTGTCGCGCGAGCAGGGCCGGGCCCTGCGCGCGAGCGGCGGCTGATCCACGAGATCCTCCCTCCAGGGAGGTGGCGGGAGCGCCGGGCGCGCCACACGGCCCGGCCGCTTCATCCCTCAGAGCGCTCACGGCGTCGCATGTCCCCCGCCCCAAGGGGAGACGCCACGAGGCTCCCGCCGAGCTGATCGCGGTCATGGGGGCGAAGACGGTGGGGGCGTGTCCTAACCCTTTTCCTCCTCGTGAAACGGGGGAGATGGCTCGACGCGCAGCGACGAGATGGAGGGGGAGTTCGGCGGCGGCCACGCCCCCTCCGTCACGATGCGTATTCGCATCGCGCCACCTCCCCCGCGTCGCGGGGGAGGAGCGTCCATGCTCGGCCTGTTCGGAATGAACGCTAGCGATATCAACCCCCTGAACTTTCTCGACCCGATTTGGTCCTCCCCCCTTCGGACCACCCTTATCCTGGTCCCACCTCGTCGCGTGGAAAGGGCGCATGGCCAGCGACCGATGCGGCGGCGGGGGGCGATCGAGCGGGACTGGGCTGGAGGGGGTTACTCCAGCGTGTCCGGGGCCTTCCATCGTTGGGAAGCCCGCCCGCCGTCGGCGTCGATGGGGACCAAGCGCGTGTGTCGTAGATCCGCGCCCTCGTCGCCGGAGTCCGTCGGAAACGGCGGGGTCCGGAGTCCGGCTAAGCCTCAACAGGGCTGCCTACCGGACGCTGGCGGATAACGACCGCGCGGAGCGATCTGGGCTTCGTCGAAACGGTAATAGTCAAAACACTCCGGACGATGTCCGGCGCTCCGCGACCCTTTCCATTCCCTCAGCGGGTTTCCGCGTGAGCATGAGATGTCGTGCGTGCGAAAGACCCCCTCAGTCGGCTTCGCCGACAGCTCCCCCCGAGGGGGAGCATCTATCGCGGCGTAGATCCTCCCCCTCTGGGGCAGGGGTATCGCATATGGAAAAACGGCCATCTCGGTGCGCAGTGGAGCCGACTCGAAAGTCAGTATTCGCGCGCGATCCGAAGCTTTCCTTGGGTCGATCCAGGTGGCGCCAAAGCCGGTCCGAACCCTGATTTGGGCCGGAATTTCCATATGCGATACCCCTGCCCTCTGGGGGAGGTGGCCCGAAGGGCCGGAGGGGGCTCGCGGCGCTTTCGTTTCCGGTCCCCACCTTCTATATCCAACCGCTCCTCGACTCCCCCGGAAGACCCATGGCCCGCATCCTGATCACCTCCGCCCTGCCGTACATCAACGGCATCAAGCACCTGGGCAATCTGGCGGGATCGATGCTGCCGGCCGACGTCTACGCCCGGTTCCAGCGCGCCCGGGGGAACGACACCCTCTATATCTGCGCCACCGACGAGCACGGCACCCCGGCCGAGCTGGCGGCGGCCGCGGCCGGCCAGGACGTGGCGACCTACTGCGCCGAGCAGCACGTGCTGCAGCACGATGTCGGCCGCGCCTTCGGCCTGTCGTGGGACCATTTCGGCCGCTCGTCCTCGCCGCAGAACCATCGCCTGACCCAGCACTTCTGCGAGGTGCTGGAGGACCGCGGCCTGATCGAGGAGCGCGTCGACCAGATGGTCTATTCCATCGACGACAAGCGCTTCCTGCCCGACCGCTACATCGAGGGCACCTGTCCGCACTGCGGCTTCGAGAAGGCCCGCGGCGACCAGTGCGACAACTGCGGCAACCTGCTGGACCCCACCGAGCTGAAGGACCCCTATTCGGTGATTTCCGGCTCGCGGAACCTGGAGGTGCGCGACACGCGGCACCTCTATCTCCTGCAGACCAAGATGGCCGAGCGCATCCGGGCCTGGATCGACAGCCATCCCGACTGGCAGCTGCTGGCCAAGTCGATCGCCTACAAGCACCTGGACGAAGGCCTGATCGACCGCGGCATCACCCGCGACCTTTCCTGGGGCATCCCGGTGACCAAGGGCGAGTTCCCGCGCCCGGGCTTCGAGGACAAGGTCTTCTACGTCTGGTTCGACGCGCCGATCGAATATATCGCCGCCACCCAGGAATGGGCGGAGGCCGGGCCGGGCCGCGACTGGAAGTCGTGGTGGCGCACCGACGAGGGCGCGGCCGACGTCCGCTACGTCCAGTTCATGGGCAAGGACAACGTCGCCTTCCACACGGTCAGCTTCCCGGCCACGATCCTGGGCTCGGAAGAGCCGTGGAAGAGCGTCGACATGCTCAAGGCCTTCAACTGGCTCAACTGGTACGGCGGCAAGTTCTCGACCTCGAACAGGCGCGGCGTGTTCATGGACGCGGCCCTGGAGCTCCTGCCGCCGGACCTGTGGCGCTGGTACCTGACCTCGAACGCGCCCGAAAGCAGCGACACCGCCTTCACCTGGGAGCAGTTCGCCAGCGCCGTGAACCGCGACCTGGCCGACGTGCTGGGCAACTTCGTCAACCGCATCCTGAAGTTCACCGAAAGCAAGTTCGACGGCGTGATCCCCGAGGGCGGGGCTCCCGGCCCGCTGGAGGAGAAACTGTTCGCCGACGTTTCCGCGCGTCTCGCGGATCTCGCCGAGCAGATGGAGGCCATCGAGGTGCGCAAGAGCGCCCAGGCCCTGCGGGCCCTGTGGGTGGTCGGCAACGAGTACCTGCAGGAGGCCGCCCCGTGGACGGCGATCAAGACCGACCGTGACCGCGCGGCCGTGATCGTCCGCACCGCCCTGAACCTGGCGGCCCTGTACGCCCGCATCTCCGCGCCGTTCATCCCGTTCGCGGCCGAGAAGATCGCCGAGGCCTTCGCGCTGTCCTGGCCGCCGGCCTGGCCGACCACCGACGCCGCCGCCGAGCTGTCGGCCCTGCCGGTCGGCCTGGCGGTCCGCGCGCCGGAGGTGCTGTTCAAGAAGATCGAGGACGAGCAGATCGCCGAATGGACCGCGCGGTTCGGCGGGGCGGAATAAGGGAAGGAAAGGGGAGGGAGCGTTCGTGAGGTTCTCCCCCCGCTTCACGTCCGCCCAGGCCCGCCTGGGCCTGTTCTATGTCGTTTCCTATCTCGGCACCGGCGTCAGCCTGCCCTACATCGCCACCTATTTCCGCTCGCGCGGCCTGACGGGGGCCGAGATCGGGGTGATCCTGGCCGCGCCCCTGCTGGCCCGGCCGTTCCTGGGACCGGGCCTGGCGGTGTGGGCCGACGGCTTCACCCTGCGTCGCACGCCCCTGGCGCTGCTGGCCCTGGGCGCGGCGGCCGGCTACCTGGCCATGGTGTTCGCCTCGGGGTTCTGGGGTCTGCTGGCCTGCTGGCTGGTCGGCATGACCTGCCTGACCACCCTGACGCCGCTGATCGACGTGATCACCCTGCGGCGCTCGCGGCTGGACGGCTTCAACTACGGCGTTCCGCGCGGCGCGGGCTCGGCGGCCTTCATCGTCGCCAACCTGGCCATGGGCGCGATCCTGGCGGTCACGGCGCCCGGCGTCATCGCCGCCTGGATCACCGCGGCGGCGGTCGGCGTGGCCGTGGTCTCGATCCTGGTCCTGCCGCCCGATCGCGTCCGCGAGGCCGGAGCCCCCCAGCTCGGCCGCGCCGAGCGCTGGAAAGGCCTGGGCGGCCTGCTGCGCGACCGGACCTTCGTGCTGGCGGTGATCACCGCCGGCCTGATCCAGGGGACGCACGCTTTCTATTACGGCTTCTCGGCCCTGCTCTGGCGCCAGCAGGGCCTCTCGGACCCGCTGATCGGCGTGCTGTGGGGCGTCGGGGTGGCCGTCGAGGTCGGCTTCATGTGGTTCGCCGAACCGTGGCGGCGCAGGGTCGGGCCCGAGACGCTGCTGGTGCTGGGCGGGGCCGCGGCCCTGTTGCGCTGGACCGCCTATGCCTTCGCCCCGCCGCTGTGGCTGCTGTTCCCGCTGCAGGCCCTGCACGCCCTGACCTTCGCGGCCAGCTTCATGGCCTCGCTGCGGCTGATCGAGCGCCTGGCTCCGCCGGGCAGCGCCTCGGCCGCCCAGGCGATCAACTCGGCCCTGTCGGCCGGCTTCATGCTGGGCGTCGGCGCCCTGGCCTCGGGCCCGCTGTTCGACGCCTTCGGGACCAGGGGCTACCTGGCCATGGCGGCGATGGGAGGCCTTGGCCTGATCGGCGCGGTCAACCTCCTAAAGCGGACGCGCTGAGTGGTCGTCCTCGTCCTTCGACAAGCTCAGGATGAGGCCGAATTCAATGCGGGCGCAGAAGAAATCCTCATCCTGAGCCTGTCGAAGGACGAGGATTTCGCCGCGTCAGATCTCGTAATCGATCTCGCCTTCCAGCCAGGCGACGATGCGCTCGGCGGCGGCGACCGGGTCCATCTTCGTGGTGTCGATGCGCAGTTCGGGGTGTTCGGGGGCTTCGTAGGGGCTGTCGATGCCGGTGAAGTTCTTCAGCTGCCCGGCGCGGGCCTTCTTGTAGAGGCCCTTGACGTCGCG